>JAGBFJ010000067.1 GCA_017936545.1 Sutterella sp. | reverse complement strand
CGTCCGCCTGAATCACGTCGCAGTCGATCTGGATCGTGAATTCGCCGAGCTTGGTGCGGTCAACCGCCGCGCGAAGACTGCGGCCGATCAGACGCTGGATCTCCTGGGTGCGTCCGGACTGCTTGCCCTTGGCGGCTTCGCGGTCGCATCGGGTGCCGGTCGCCCGGGGCAGCAGGCCGTATTCGGCCGTCACCCAGCCTTCGCCCCTGCCTGCCAGAAAGCGGGGCACGCCCGCGGACACGCTCGCCGTGCAGAGCACCTTGGTGTCGCCCGCGCAGACGAGCACGCTCCCTTCGGCGTATTTGGTATAGCGGCGCGCAAAGGAAAGCGGCCGCAGCGCATCGTCGGCTCTGCCGTCGGCGCGCACAGGATTCACGCAGTCGGTCATGTATGGACTCCCATCAGTATCGGTCCCGTAATGCTACCGCAAGGATCCATTACGAAACGCTTTCATCTGCAAACGCGGCTACAATGGGTCCCGCCTGCCGCAGCCCGTTTCCCTTGCCTGCGGCGCACTGCTTTTATTTCTAGGAGTCCTTCATGGCTGTTGCCAGCATGACCGGCTATGCCGTCGCCTCGGGCGCCACGCCGCTCGGCACCGTGACGCTCGAATGCCGTTCCGTCAATTCCCGCTTTCTTGATCTGACGCTTCGTCTTACCGAAGACGTGCGCTTTGCCGATCCGCTGATCCGCGAAACCCTGCAGAAGCGCCTTGCCCGAGGCAAGGTCGAAGTCCGCGGTTCGCTCACGCCCGACGAAAACTCGGCCCCCGTCAGCATCAACCGCGCCGTGCTCGAACGCATCATCGCGCTTCAGAACACGGTCCTCGGCGTCGTTCCGAACGCCCGCGAGCTCTCCGTCGCCGACCTGATGGAAATGCCCGGCGTCATGGTGACCGAGCGTCCCGATCAGGACGCCGTCACGTCTGCCGTTCAGGCCGTTCTCAATACGGCGCTCGACGCCTTCACCGCCTCCCGCGAACGCGAAGGCGGAGCGCTCGCCAAGGTGCTTCTCGGCAACTGCGATCAGATCGAGGAGATCGTGAAGTCGCTTTCCGTCAAGATGCCGGACATCCTCGCCCACATTCAGAACAAGCTCACCGAACGTCTTGAATCGGCGCTCTCCGATGCGCTCACCGAAAAGAGCACGCTCACGAAGGACGAAGTGGCCGACCGCATCCGTCAGGAAGTGACCCTCTACGCCATCCGCATGGACGTCGAGGAAGAGATGAACCGCCTTCTCACGCACGTCGCCGAAGTCCGCCGCATTCTTCAGAAGGGCGGCGCGGTCGGCCGCCGGCTTGACTTCGTCGTTCAGGAAATGAACCGCGAAGCCAACACGCTCGGCTCCAAGGCGGCCGCCATCGACATGACGAACGCCTCGCTCGCCCTCAAGGTCGTGATCGAACAGATGCGCGAACAGATTCAGAATCTCGAGTAAGCGCCAACAGAAAAATCGAAGGGAGGCCTCCCCCGCCGGAACGGCCTCCCTTACAATATCCGCCTCATTGATTTTCAGGGACCGCATCAGGCCGGTCCCTCCCGTGCGGAAGCCTCCGCACGGACACTGATGGAGTCTTCGAATGTCCAGCGAAACCGCCGCCAGATCCTCCCATTCCGGACGTCTTTTTCTCGTGACGGCACCGTCGGGCGCAGGCAAGTCCTCGCTCGTCAATGCGCTTTTGCAGCGCGAACCCGCGCTCAAGCTCTCGATTTCCCATACGACGCGCCAGCCGCGTCCCGGCGAGGAAAACGGCCGCGAATACCACTTCGTAAGCGAAGCGGAATTCCTCGCCATGCGCGAGCGCGGCGAATTTCTCGAATCGGCCCTGGTGCACGGCAACTACTACGGCACGAGCCGCATCTGGATCGAACGCCAGATGGCTCAGGGCAACGACGTGCTGCTGGAAATCGACTGGCAGGGCGCCCGTCAGGTCCGTCAGTGCTTCGAAGGCACCGTCGGCATCTTCATTCTGCCGCCCTCCATAGAAGCGCTCGAGTGGCGTCTGCATCACCGCGGCACGGATTCCGAGCAGACCATCACCCGCCGCCTCCTCGGCGCGGGCGCTGAAATGGCGCATGCCCCTGAATTTGAATACGTTATAATCAACGAAGACTTTGATACAGCGCTTTCCCAGATCCAGGCCGTCGTGGCCGCCAGCCGCCTTGCCTTCCGCCAGCAGGCCGTGCGTCACCGCGACCAGTTCGTGAGCCTCGGCATTCCGCTCTGACCTGCCGTCAGACCGATTCTTCGCGCTGACCTCTCTTTTTTATTTTTTCCGAACGACAAAAATGGCTCGTATTACTGTTGAAGACTGCCTGAAGAAAATCCCGAACCGCTTCCAGATGGTGCTTGCGGCCGCCTACCGCGCCCGTCAGATCACCCAGGGCTATGCCCCGAAGGTTGAAGCGAAGGACAAGCCCGGCGTCATTGCGCTCCGCGAAATCGCCAAGGGCGAAGTCGGACTCGAAATGTTGAAGCGCGTGCCGTAAACTGTAGCTGCGCACTTCTTTCACCCGGCCGGGCCGGTTTGCCGTGGAAGTACGGCGAACGCTCGGCCTTTTGCTTTTTTCGGGGCCTTCCGTTGTGCGTAGAGACGGACCGCAGCAGAACGGTCCGCACCGAACGCAGCCCCTTTTTAAACGGACCGACGCCTGATGACAGTCGAGCGAATTCAATATCCTGATGATCTTTATGCGACACGCGAGGACGGCGTCAGCGCAGCCCCCATGCCGATGCCCGCCCGCAAGCCGGCGCCGCCGAAAAAGCCCTCCGCCGCCGTAAAGACCATGTCCATCATGCCGCCCACGACGGTGGCGCTGCCCGAGGCCGACCTGCCGCTCTTTACGCCCAAGGCTCCGACCGCCACGGTGACGGCCTCTGCGCTTCTCGAGCGCTGCAGGCAGTATCTTTCCAACGCCGACGTGGAGAAGATCCGTGAAGCCTACCGCTATGCCGACGCCGCTCATCTCGGTCAGTACCGCAAGTCCGGCGAACCGTACATCACCCATCCCATCGCCGTCGCTTCCGTTCTGGCGTCCTGGAAGATGGATGCCGCAACGATCGAAGCCGGTCTCATGCACGACGTGCTTGAAGACACGGGCACGAGCAAACAGGAAATGGCGGAAAAGTTCGGCATCGAAGTGGCGGAGCTCGTCGACGGCGTGAGCAAGCTCGACAAGCTCCGTTTTTCGTCCGCCGCCGCAGCGCAGGCCGAGAGCTTCCGCAAAATGCTGCTCGCCATGTCCCGCGACGTGCGCGTCATTCTCGTGAAGCTGGCCGACCGCATCCACAACATGCGCACGCTCGGCGTCATGCGTCCTGAAAAGAAGGCGCGCATCGCCAAGGAAACGCTCGACATCTACGTGCCTATCGCGCACCGTCTCGGCCTCAACAACGTCTTCCGCGAACTGCAGGAACTGAGCTTCGCCAACCGCTATCCGCTCCGCTATCAGGTTCTGTACGAAAACGTATTGCTTCTGCGCAACAACCGCAGAGCCGTGCTCGAGCGCATTCTTACGGAAACGAAGGCCTTCCTGCCGAAGCGCAGCATCCGCGCCCGCATCATCGGCCGCGACAAAACGATCTACGGCATCTACAACAAGATGCGCGAAAATCATCAGTCGTTCTCGGATGCTCTCGACATCTACGGCTTCCGCGTCGTCGTGCGGACGGTCGAAGAGTGCTACCTGACGCTCGGCGCGCTCCATCAGCTCTACAAGCCCGTTCACCGCCGCTTCAAGGACTTCATCGCCATTCCGAAGCTCAACGGCTATCAGAGTCTGCACACCACCGTGATCGGCCCCTACGGCACGCCCGTGGAATTCCAGATCCGCACGGAGGAAATGCATCAGGTCGCTGAAAACGGCATCCTCACGCAGTGGATGTTCAAGAACGACTTCGACTCGAGCGACATGCAGTCGCGCACCGCCGCCTGGCTCCAGAGCCTGATGGAAATTCAGCGCACCAGCGCCGACAGCAGCGAATTCCTGGAAAACATCAAGGTCGACCTCTTCCCGAACCGCGTCTACGCCTTTACGCCGAAGGGCAAGATCATTTCGCTTCCGAAGGGCAGTACCCCGGTCGACTTCGCCTATCAGATTCATACCGACGTCGGCAACCAGACGAAGGACTGCCGCATCAACGGCGAACCGAAGCCCCTCTCCACCGAGCTTCACAACGGCGACATGGTCGAAATCGTCACCAACCCGGCGGCGAGCCCCAGTCCCGAATGGCTCGAATTCGTGCATTCGGGCCGCGCCCGAGCCGAAATCCGCCAGTACCTTCGCAACTGCCGCTTCGAGGATTCCGTCCGTCTCGGTCGTCTGGCGCTCGAACGTCTGGCCGAGGAAAACCACGTCAGTCTGGCCTCCATGCCGGACAAGATCTGGACCGCCATTCAGAAGGAACTCAACGTCGACAGCCTCAATTCGCTCTATGCCTCCATCGGTCTCGGCAAGGATCTTCCCGCCGCCGTCATCCACCGTCTGGTGCGTCTGATGAAGGAAGACAGCAAGGGCGAAGTCGCCGACACCCCGCTGCCCGACATCATCATCCGCGGCAACGAAGGCGTGGCGGTCGAGCTCTCGAAGGACTGCCATCCGATCCCGGGCGACAAGATCGTGGGCTTCAGTCGTTCCGGCCACGGCCTCGTCATTCACCGTGCGGACTGCCCGCACGTCGTGCGAAGCCGCAAGGTGGATCCCTCGCGCTGGCTCGACGTCCAGTGGGCACCCGAGCAGAAGAATCCGCGCTTTGCCGTGCCGCTGGAAATCCGCGTTCAGAATCCGAACGCGTCCATCGCGCTGATCGCCACCAGCGTGGCGGAAGCCAATTCGAGCATCGTGGGCGTGGTGATCGACGACGAAGGCGAACAGAAGTTCGTCCGCATCACGGTTCAGGTCCGCGACCGCGGTCATCTGATGCACGTGATGCGCACCATCAAGCAGAACGCCAACGTCGAACAGGTGAAGCGCGTTTTCGAGGCCGGTCTGCCTCCGGAACGCCGCCGTCAGAACCGCCGCTGATCGCGAGGCGGGCAGTCCGGCCGGGCCGCCCGCCCTGCATCCCCTGACGATATGAAAAAGGCAGAGACGCTTTTGCAGCATCTCTGCCTTTTGTTTTGATCCTACGTCCGTCAGTACGGCTGCTCGTTGGTATAGGTTACTTCGAGGATTTCCAGCGTATCGACGCCTGCCGGATGCGTCACCGTTGCCGGCGTCGGCAGCTTCACTTCATCGCCCTCCCTCGCCTTGAGGAGCACTCGGGCAATCGGACTGATCCAGCTTACGTCGCCGTGCGAAGCATCCGCTTCATCAATGCCGACGATGCGGATCTTGTGCTCTTCGCCGCGCTGATTGCAGTAGAGCACCGTTGCGCCGAAAAAGATCTGATCCGTTGCCGGACGCGATTCCGGATCAACCACTTCGGCCGACTCCACGCGCTTGTTGAGAAAGCGGATCCGCCGGTCGATTTCACGCAGACGGCGCTTCCCGTACTGATAGTCGCCGTTTTCACTGCGGTCGCCGTTGCTGGCCGCCCAGGCTACCACGTTCACCATCTCGGGGCGTTCGACATTCACCAGATGCTCGCGTTCGTCAAGCAGACGCCGGTAGCAGGCAGGCGTCATGTAGTTTTTCGTATTGGGCGGAAGACCCGGCAGCCTGACCTCGTCGTCATCATCATTCATGTCAGCCATGTTTTTCTCCGTTGTTCGGCATGTCTGATGAGTTTAGCTCAACGCATCACAGGCGAATTCAGACGATGCAGGAATGAGAACATTTTTCAGAATAAAGGCCGGGCCTTCTGCGCATCACTGCGATACGACGCTCCGGACGTCTGCCGGCATCTGGCGCAGACCGGACAGGAAGCGCCGCCGAACTGAAGGGGCGTCTCTCTCATTCGGGCATGCAGTCTCTCGGTTCTGTATACCATCCTGCATACCAAAAACTCGCGGGCTACCCCGGTCCGGCGCGGCCTGAAGAAACGCTCAAAAACAAAAAAGCGCCTGAAAATCAGACGCTTCAATGATTGCCTTCGGCAGTGAGATTCGGAATTGGTGGAGAGGAGGAGGATCGAACTCCCGACCTCTGCATTGCGAACGCAGCGCTCTCCCAGCTGAGCTACCCCCCCAGCCGAATCTTTTGTCCTGCACGCCGTGATCTCTCACATCGGTGCAGGAGTTGAATTTTGCACCGTTCTTCTTATTCTCGAAATACCAAGAATGCGGTATTTTATTTCTTCCAGCGACCGCGGACAAGCACCACGCGGTAGCCGTCCGGGGCCTCATAAGTCGCCGTGCCGCTGTCGGCATAAAGCTGCGGCGGCGTCACCTGCTGAAAGCCTGCTTCAAAGAGCGCCTGCAGACGCCGTTCCCAGTGCTCGCCTTCAGGAATGCAGAAAACCACGAAGTGTTCCGGCGTCGGCGCAGGCGGCACGACGGAAGCGTCGCGGCGGCTGGTGAATTCAAACTGATACGGCCAGTCGCGGTGCCCGAGAATCACGCCGTCCCAGCCCTGCTGACTGTCGAACCGGTCGAGTACGTCGAATCCGAGTCCGTCGACATAGAACGCGATCACGGCATCCAGATGATTCGTCGGACGGGAAAGTCTGAGTTTCGGCAGGGCATCCATTTGCGGCTCCTCAAAAGTGACATGTTCTTTCATTATCGGCCGCGCTCCTGAGATTTGCCAAACGGCTAGGGGTTAACGCGGCGCTAGAATGACGGATCACGTGGAGGAATTGTATGGAACTCCGTCTAAATTTTCTGCAGGCCGCCGTCGGCACCGCAGCACCGTCCGAGATCGGCGGCGCCCTTCTGATTGTCGGCGCTTTTCTGAGCGAAGGACAGCTCGTTCTGACAACTTCAGCCGCTCAGATCGACGCTGAATTCGACGGCATCATCAGCAGCCGTTTCGAACGGGGCATCTTCAGCGCCAAGGCGGGAAGCACGCAGTATCTGACTGAATCCGAAGAATTTCCCGGCGGCATTGCCGTGCTCGGTCTCGGCGACGTGGCGGCCTTTTCCGCTCAGGTCTACAAAGATGCGCTCGAAAAGGCGGTATCCGCCTTTTCCTGGTCGCCCGTTCAGGCCTTCACGGCCGTCGAATGGCTGCCGAACAGCCTGAAGGACAAGGCTTCGGCAAGACTTTTTGCTTCCGTGACGCTCAATGCCCTGACGAAGCGCACCGCGCTGCGCAGCAAAGACGACGACAAACCGAAAACGGCATCCGTTCTCTGGGTCGACGCCCGCCCCTCGAAAAAGGTGCTTGCCGGCCTGGAGGAAGGACGCATCACGGCCGAAGGCATGAGCATCATGCGCGGCCTGGCTGATCTGCCGGGGAACGTCTGCACGCCGAGCTACCTGGCCGATGCCGCCGTCTCAGCCGCCGAAGGCATTCCCGGATTCACCGTGACCGTTCTCGATGAACAGGCGATTGCCGAAGCCGGCATGGGCGCGTTTCTCTCGGTTGCCCGGGGCAGCGTCGTTCCTCCCCGCTTCATCGCGCTCGAGTATCTCGGCGGGAAAACCGGCGAAGCGCCGGTCGCTCTGGTCGGGAAGGGCATCACGTTCGACGCCGGCGGCATCTCGCTCAAGCCCGCGGCCAACATGGCCGACATGACCTACGACATGTCGGGTGCAGCAGCCGTCATCGGCACGGTTTTCGCCGCGGCTCGCGCCGGTCTGAAGATCAACCTCCTCGGCGTTGCCGCCGCCTGCGAGAACCTGCCCTCGGGCAGCGCCTCCAAACCCGGCGACGTCGTCACGTCGCTCTCGGGCAAAACCATTGAAATCCTCAACACCGACTGCGAGGGCCGCATGATTCTGGCGGACGCGCTGACCTGGACGGCCCGCCGCAGACCCGAGCTGATGATCGATGCCGCCACGCTGACGGGCGCCTGCTGCGTCGCGCTCGGTTCGCCCTACTCCGGCCTCTTCACCGCCGACGAGCATCTGCTGACGGCGCTCTCATCCGCCGGACGCGCATCGCTTGACGAAGTCTGGCCGATGCCCGTCGGTCCGGCCTATGAAAAGCTGATGAAGTCCAATGCCGCCGACATCGCCAATCAGGCCTCAACCCGCGAAGGCGGCGCCTCGTCGGCTGCCGCGTTCCTCTCGGTCTTCACCGAAGGGGTTCCCTGGGCGCATCTCGACATTGCCGCCACCGCCAACACGTCCGGACGCGAACGCGCCTCGACGGGAAGGCCGGTGCCGCTGCTTCTGCAGTTCCTCTTTGACAGGCTCTGACGCTTACAAGCGCTTACCTCGAAACGGCGGGAGGGCTCTCATGCCTCCCCCGCCTTTCAGTCATAATTAGAGCCATGCAGAAAATCGACTTTCACTTCAACGTTCCCAACCGGCTCCGCTACGCCTGCCTGGTGGCCCGCACGGTTTATCGTCGCGGCCTCACCCTGGCCGTCTGGTCGGCGGACGAACGCCGTCTGAGAGAGCTCGACTCCCTGCTCTGGCGCTTCGACGATCTGGCCTTTCTCCCGCACGTCCGTGCCGAGAATCCGCTGGCATCCGAAACGCCGATTCTGCTTTCGAGCAATCTGGCCAATCTTTCCGGCGACGTTCTTCTGCTCCTTGACGACGGTCTGCCGCCCGACTGGGCGTCCGCCTTTGAGCGCTTTCGGCGCATCATCGACGTCGTGAGCACGGAACCCGCCGAACTTCAGGCGTCCCGGGCCCGATACCGCGCCTACAAGGCCGCAGGCGTCGAGCTCGCCGCCTACGACCGCCGGTCCTGATTGTCTTTATCCCTTCTGTGAGTGCCGACATGCCGATTCAGCGCAAGGAACCTGTCATTGATTCACACGCCTGCGATCTCACCGACCGCGTCAAACTCACCTGGCGCGACGTCCGGGATTTGGCGGAAGCTGCTCAGCAGGCCCAATCGGCCGCGCCGGCTTTTCAGTCGGCGCCGGTGATGCCCGTCGTCAGAAAACCCGCCGCGTCGGCCTCGCCCGCCGCATCCGCTGCATCCGCCGCACCCGCCGTGCCGGCGGCCCCGCCCGTCCCCGCCGGTCTGTCGCCGGAGGAAAAGTCCGCGCTCACCGCCGTGCTCGCACCCGCCATCGAACAGGCCGTGCGCAACGCGCTGCGCGAAACGCTCGAAGTCTCGCTTCAGAACGCCGTCACGCGCGCCCGCGCCGACATCGACCGCTCCGTCTCCGGCATCGTGGCCGAATCCGTTTCCCGCGAACTCTCCCGCATCGATCTGAGTACGCTGATTCGCCGCTGATTTTTGACGAAGCTCATGCTTTCCTGCAGGCCCGCTTCCGTTCGGAGGCGGGCTTTTCTTATCCCCTTCGCGATTCGTGCGAAAATAATGGGATTTACTGCCCGTCCGCCTCCCGCGCCGATCCGTGCTGCTTCGATGATGCGGACTTTCAACGTCTTTTTTCACTGACTGAACATGACTGATACAAACACTCAGGAGCTCGCCAAGAGCTTTGATCCGGCCGCCATCGAAGCGCGCTGGTACCCGGTCTGGGAACAGCGCGGCTACTTCGCCGCGGGCCTCGACCCGACGAAGCCGAGCTTCTCCATTCAGCTTCCGCCGCCCAACATCACGGGCATTCTGCACATGGGTCATGCCTTCAACCAGACGGTCATGGACACGCTCACGCGCTACCACCGCATGGCGGGCTACAACACCGTATGGATTCCCGGCACGGACCATGCCGGCATCGCCACGCAGATCGTGGTGGAACGCAAGCTCGAAAAGCAGGGCATCGATCTGAAATCGCTCACCCGCGAACAGTTCATTGAAAAGGTCTGGGAATGGCAGAAGTTCTCCGGCGGCACGATTCTGAATCAGATGCGCCGCATCGGCGACAGCGTGGACTGGGACCGCACCTACTTCACGATGGATGCCAAGCTCTCGAAGGTTGTTCGCGAAACCTTCGTGCGTCTTTATGAAGAAGGCCTCATCTACCGCGGCAACCGTCTGGTCAACTGGGACCCGAAGCTTCAGTCCGCCGTGTCCGACCTTGAAGTGGAAAGCGAAGAAGAAGACGGCCATATGTGGGAAATCCGCTATCCCGGCGCCGACGGCTCCGAAGGCGTCGTCGTCGCGACGACCCGTCCGGAAACCCTGTTCGGCGACCAGGCCGTCGCCGTCAATCCTGAAGACGAACGCTATACCTCGCTCGTCGGCAAGATGCTCAAGCTGCCGCTTACCGACCGTGAAATTCCCGTCATCGCCGACAGCTATGTCGACCGCGAATTCGGCTCTGGCTGCGTAAAGATTACGCCGGCTCACGACTTCAACGACTTTGAAGTCGGCAAGCGCCACAACCTCGCCATGCTGAACGTTCTGACGAAGACCGCTCACATGAACGACAGCGTGCCGGAAAAGTACCGCGGCATGGACCGCTATGAATGCCGCAAGGCCGCCGTCGCCGATCTCGAAGCCGCCGGCCTTCTCGTCGGCATCAAGAAGCACCGCCACATGGTCCCGCGCGTCGCCCGCACCGGCGAAGTGGTTGAACCGATGCTCTCTGAGCAGTGGTACATGGCCATGAGCAAGCCCGCTCCCGAAGGCACGCTCTACCCGGGGAAGTCCATCGCCGAAGTCGGTCTCGAAGCTGTCGAATCCGGCGACGTCAACATCTTCCCGAAGGAATGGCGCGGCGTCTACCGCCAGTGGCTTGAAAACATCCAGGACTGGTGCCTCTCCCGTCAGCTCCTCTGGGGTCATCAGATTCCCGCCTGGTATGACGAGGCCGGCAAGGTCTACGTCGCCCGCACGGAAGAAGAAGCCCAGAAGCAGGCCGGCGAAGGCGTGAAGCTGACCCGCGATCCCGACGTGCTCGACACGTGGTTCTCGTCCGCGCTCGTGCCCTACTCCACGCTCGGCTGGCCCGACGCCGAAGGCGACGACAAGATCGCCTACGACCTCTATCTGCCGAGCACCGTGCTCGTGACCGGCTACGACATCATCTTCTTCTGGGTCGCCCGCATGGTGATGATGACGAAGCACTTTACCGGCCGCGTCCCCTTCAAGAACGTGTACATCCACGGTCTCGTCCGCGACGCCGAAGGCAAGAAGATGTCGAAGTCCGAAGGCAATACCCTCGACCCGCTCGACATCATTCAGGGCATCGGTCTTGAAGATCTGGTGAAGAAGAACACCATGGGTCTGCGTCAGCCTGAAAAGGCCCCGCAGGTGGAAAAGAAGCTCCGCAAGAACTATCCGCAGGGCATCGCCGCTCACGGCGCCGACGCGCTCCGCTTCACCATGGCCGCCTACGCCACGCTCGGCCGCAACGTCAACTTCGACCTGAAGCGCGCCGAAGGCTACCGCAACTTCTGCACGAAGCTCTGGAACGCCACCCGCTTCGTTCTCATGAACGTGGAAGGCAAGGACTGCGGCACCGGTGCAACCGCGAACGCGCCGATGACGTTCTCGTTCGTCGACCGCTGGATCGTGAGTGAACTTGAAAAGACCATCCGCGACGTGCGTCAGGCTTATGCCGACTATCGTCTGGACGTGGCTGCCAACGCCATTTATTCCTTCGTCTGGAATGAATACTGCGACTGGTATCTTGAACTGACCAAGGTTCAGCTCAAGGGCGACGAAGCCGCCTGCCGCGGCACCCGCCATACGCTGGTCACGGTGCTCGAAACGATCCTCCGTCTTGCCCACCCGATCATTCCGTTCATCACGGAAGAACTGTGGCAGAAGGTGTCCGTTGCCGCCGGTACGCGTGCCTCCGACGAAGAAACCTCCGTCATGATTCAGAGCTATCCGGTCTGCGACGAAGCGAAGACGGATGCCGCCGCCGAATCCCGCATGACCACGGTCAAGGCCATGATCGACGCCGTGCGAAATCTTCGCAGCGAAATGAAGCTTTCGCCCTCTGTCCGTATTCCGCTCCTCATTTCGGGTCCGGAAGATCTCTGCTCCGAAGCTGCGCCGTATCTTCAGGCTCTTGCCCGTCTCGAAACGGTCGAACATGTTGAAAGCATCGAAGCCGTCAATGAAGGCTCCGTCGCGCCCGTGGCCATCGTCGGCGACTTCAAGCTGATGCTCAAGGTCGAAATCGACCTCGCCGCCGAACGCGACCGTCTCACGAAGGAAGTCGCCCGTCTTGAAGGCGAAGTGAAGAAGTGCGAAGCCAAGCTCGGCAACGAACGCTTCGTTTCCCGCGCCCCCGCCCAGGTGGTGGAAACGGAAAAGAAGCGCCTGGCCGATTTCAGCGACCTTCTCGTCAAGGTTCGTGAACAGCTGGCTCGTCTGCCTCAAGCTTAAGACTTAGCTTTAGCACACGACTTCCATCAGCCTCCCGGTCAACCCGATCGGGAGGCTGTTCTTTTCACAGCAACTTGAACCGGTATTGCTCTCCCCCAACGTCTGGCCAGAGACGTTCCTACAGCCGAATGTGAAATAGTCTTGGCCTTTTGAGGCAGGTCAGGCAGTCTAGGGCGAATCTGGAACATAATTGATACAGTTGACAGATACCTTTTACCGCGCAGCACTCCCAGGGAGTGTTGCACCTATTCACCGTTTGACAATTGATAAAGGAGAACGGAAATGACGACAGTTGACACCATCGCCGAGGCGATCAAAGAAAAGAAGAGCCTGGCGTTTGCCTATCATGGCTTCGACCGCGTGGTTTCTCCCTATGCCTGCGGCCTTACCCCCACCAATGAAATCAAGATGATCGGCTTCCAGATCGGCGGCGGCAGCAATTCCGGCGTGACGGAAAAGCTCCGCTTCTACTCTACAGCCGACATTGCCGGTGTGACGATCGTTGATGATCCGTTCCGTCCGGCGACCGAAGAAGACAAAGCCGTCTTCGCCCAGCTCGCCAAGATTTATGAAGAAGTGCAGTAAAGCGCGCTGTTCACTATCTTGAAATGGAAAGGGAGCCGACATCGGCTCCCTTGGTTTTTTCAGCAGTTCCTCATCAGACAGGATTCTTCGGATCAAGACCGGTCAGATTGTCCACGCCGGCTTCCTCTTCCACTGCCAGATTGGCTTCGGCACGGGATCCTTCCCAGTAGGACGCATTTTCAATGCCGAGCTTTTCCGGGTGGAACACCGGATTGGCGCCGCTCTTGAGCTGGACTTCGTAATCCTTCAGTGCCTTAAAGGCCGGCTTCTGCAGAAGGAAAATGGCAATGATGTTGAGCCATGCCATGGTGCCGACTCCGATGTCAGCCATCGTCCAGATCAGACTGGATGCCTTCACGGCACCGAAAGCTACCGTTCCGATAAAAATCGCCTTGCAGACGGTGATCATCACCGGCTTGCGAAGATAACGGTTGAGATAGGCCACATTGGTTTCAGCCATGTAGTAGTAGCCGAGAATCGTCGTGAACGCAAAGAAGAAAATCGTCACTCCGATAAAGGGGCCGCCCCATCCGGGCATCAGACGGTCAATAGCCGTCTGGGTATAGACCGGTCCCGCAAACACCCCCTTGATGCCTTCATAGAGCATCGTTCCGTCAGGCGCCTGAATGTTATAGCACCCGGTCATCAGAATCATGAAACCGGTCGCCGTGCAGACGAACAGCGTATCGATATAAACCGAAAACGCCTGCACGAGTCCCTGCTTGGCAGGGTGGGAGACAGCGGCGGCGGACGAAGCATGCGGTCCGGTACCCTGACCTGCTTCATTGGAATAAATACCGCGCTTTACGCCCCACGATACAGCAGCCCCGAGCATGCCGCCCGTCAGAGAATCCGCGCCGAAGGCGCTGGAGATGATCAGACCGAAAATGGCGGGGATCTGTTCCCAGTTGATGCCGACGATGATCAGCGCAACGACGATGTAGGCCTGAGCCATAAACGGCACGATCCATGCCGTAAAGAGTGCAATGCGTCTCAGACCGCCGACGATCACAAAGCAGGTAATCGAGGCAACGACGGCCGCCGTAATTTCCGCTTCCAGACCGAACGCTTCCTGCCAGGCCAGAGCGATGGAGTTGCTCTGCACGCCGGGGCAGAAAAAAACGGATGCCAGAATCGTAACGATGGCAAAAATCCAGGCAAAGAAGCGGGAATGGAGACCGCGCTCAATATAAAAAGCCGGACCGCCGCGATACTGACCTTCAATTTTTTCCTTATAGATCTGGCCCAGAGTCGATTCCACAAATGCGGATGAAGCGCCGAGGAACGCCACCATCCACATCCAGAAAAGTGCACCGGGACCGCCGAAGCAGATGGCGGTCGCCACACCGGCAATATTGCCTGTGCCTACTCGGCTCGCCAGCGTCATCGACAATGCCTGGAAACTGGAAAGGCCGACTTCGTCTTCCTTTTTCTGGAAAAGAAGCCGCCACATCTCGGGAATCATGCGAAGCTGCACGAATCTCGAACGAACAGAAAAGAAAAGCCCCGCACACAGACAGAGGCCGACTAGAACGGGAGACCAAATGATCCCGTTGAGGGCATTGATTGCATTTTCCATGCTGATTATTGTTATAGAAAGAGAGAACGTCCCGGCACTCAGCCGACGACGAAAGAGATACCACTTCAAAAATGAAGGAAAACAAAAGCCCGGTTCGGCCGGGCTTTTGTACTGGTTCTGATGAAATCAGACTCTTGTCAGCCTTGTCTCAGATCGATGCAAGGCAGTCAGGCTTTCTTGGCCGCGCGTTCGGCAATGATGCCTTCCCAGCGAGCAACCTGCTTGCGAACCTGTTCGGGAGCGGTGCCGCCGAGATGGTTGCGGGCATTGACGGAGCCTTCGAGCTTGAGAACTTCGTAGACGTCCTCTTCAATGGACGGGCTGAAGCTCTTGAGAACATCGAGCGGCAGATCTTCGAGACCGCAGCCGCGTTCGGAGGCAGCACGAACCGTCTGACCGACGATGTCGTGAGCCGTACGGAACGGCGTGCCATGACGCACAAGGTAGTCGGCAAGGTCGGTAGCGGTCGGATAACCGGCCTGAGCGGCCTGATGCATGGCGGCAGCCTGAGGTTCGACGCCTGCCATCATGTCGCAGAAGGCGCGGAGCGTATCCTTCACGGTGTCGATCGCATCAAACACCGGTTCCTTGTCTTCCTGGAAGTCCTTGTTGTAGGCAAGCGGCGTACCCTTCATGAGCGTCAGCATCGTGATGAGGTCGCCGTAGACACGGCCGGACTTGCCGCGAGCGGTTTCGGGAACGTCCGGATTCTTCTTCTGCGGCATGATCGAGCTACCGGTCGTGAAGCGGTCCGGGAGCTTGATGAAGGCGAAGCGCTGGCTCATCCAGACGACGAGTTCTTCGGAGAGACGCGAAATGTGCATCATGAGCACCGCGGCGGCGGCGCAGAATTCAATCGCGAAGTCGCGGTCGGACACGGCGTCGAGCGAATTCTGAGCGACGGCTTCGAAGCCGAGGAGCTGGGCGGAGTATTCGCGGTCGATCGGATAGGTCGTGCCGGCGAGCGCGGCGGCGCCGAGCGGGCTGCGGTTGATGCGGCGGCGAAGATCGAGCATGCGTTCGCGGTCGCGTTCGAACATTTCGACGTAGGCGAGCATGTGGTGGCCGAAGGTCACCGGCTGAGCCACCTGCATGTGCGTGAAGCCGGGCATGATCACGGCAGCGCCGGCCTTGGCCTGATGAACGAGCACTTCCTGGAGATGCTCGATACGGCTGACGATTTCATCGACTTCGCCGCGCAGATAGAGACGGATGTCCGTCGCAACCTGGTCGTTGCGGGAGCGGCCGGTGTGAAGACGCTTGCCGGCATCGCCGATCAGCGCCGTCAGGCGGGCTTCGATGTTGAGATGAACGTCTTCAAGTTCCAGCTGCCATTCAAAGGCGCCGGACTTGATTTCTTCGCGGATCTGAGCCATGCCGCGGCGGATGTCCGCCAGATCCTGTTCGGTGATAACGCCGACCTTCGCCAGCATGGCAGCGTGAGCCAGAGAGCCGTCGATGTCCGCCATCGCCATGCGCTTGTCGAAGTCGACACTTGCCGTATAGCGAAGCACAAAAGCGTCAACGGGTTCCGAGAAGCGGCCCGACCAGGCCTTCTTCTTGGCATGCAGCGGATCGTTGGAGTTATCTTGTTCTTGCGTCATTGTTTTTCCCTGAAAAAGGAGGAAGTAATCAGTGATGCGACATTGTACAATTATAAGAATGCGGACGAAGCCTTCATCGGCAGGGAAATTGCGTCCCGCTTGAAGAATTGAACACGATCGGTGTTTTCTTGCTTTTTGCGGGGTTTCGTGTAAAATGCATCTTCCCCGGGGTGTAGCGCAGTCTGGTAGCGCGCCTGCTTTGGGAGCAGGATGTCGGGAGTTCGAATCTCTTCACCCCGACCAGTTACCGGAAAACACGCCGTTCGATCTGCCCGTAGCTCAGTTGGATAGAGCACCTGCCTTCTAAGCAGGTGGTCGCAGGTTCGATCCCTGCCGGGCAGGCCAAGAATTCTCAGTTTCTGGTGGGTGTAGCTCAGTTGGTAGAGTCCCGGATTGTGATTCCGGTTGTCGTGGGTTCGAGTCCCATCTCCCACCCCAGATTCCTCAAACCCCGTCTCTTCAGGCGGGGTTTTTTATTTCCTGAATGTCAACATGATCAAGTTCTTCATGCTTGCCCCCATGTGACACACTGTATTCATCATGTTCAGTAAAGTCTTTCAATCTTATCTAGGTTAAAGGATATATAATTTATCCATCGAACAATCTATACATTACACAACAAATGCCTCATTTTTTACGAAAATTCCTTCGCGTCTTTCGCCCATTAATTCACAAAGATAAGAAGGAAATATTAAAATATCCAGAAATAAACTTAGACGATATTTGCGGAAGCAAACTCGGCAAAGGCGCCGTGAAGGAATGTTTTCGCCACAAAAAATATTCCGATCGCTGCGTAAAATATGCCGACATTGAATTTTCCAGACAAATTGTAAGAGAAATAAATTATTTCAACTACCTTAGAAAAAAAGGAGTTCAGTCCGATTGCGTTCCTAAATTTTACGGAGCATTCAGATGCAAAGATAAAATTGGATTTATTCAAGAATGTTTTTTAGCCAAGGAGGACGGAGGATGCTTTGACAGCGTATGTCCTCTTGCTAAAGTAGCCAATCAGATAGAACTTCATAATAAAGTTCAACAAAAATTGGATGATCTGAAATCCGAGCTGATCACAAAAAATATCATCGCTCTCGACCTCCATGGTTCTAATATTATTTTTGTTTCCAAAAATAATATCCACCGGACTGTCATTATTGATGGGCTTGGAACTCAAGAAGCCGTGCCTCTTCCTCAGCTTTTTCGACCGCTTGGACGCTTAAAAATAGAAAGAAACTGGAAAAGATTCCTACGCGTCTACCCTCAATTTTCAAAATAATATCTCAACACAAAGTGCACATATCTCATTACGCATATCACATCACTCAACAGTTCAGTACTCTAACTCTGCTGAAATGATTTCCCCTGTTTGTTTCAGGTCCGTGCAGAGGGTGTCGATATCTCCAATAGTAAACGGCAGATAAACACGGCCTGAAGCCTTTTTTGTTTCAATATCTAAGGCAACAGTGACACCGGTATCACGCTTGGCTCGGTACAGAACTTCCGATATCTTCCCGATATTGCGGACATTCGTTCCATCAATACGAATCTGCAAACACGTTGCCGCCACTGAGCGATACTCATCCAACGACATCGCAGACTCAACCACCACCGACATTCGCTGACTGTGCTCGTCATAACGGACTCTGCCTTCAAGGAACACTACGGCATCTGGTTCAAACTTCATGCGAAGCCGCTCCCAAGTTTCGTTATAGCAGACGACTTCCACAACAGCCGTACCATCATCCAGAGTAACTGCCCCCATACGGCCACGTTTGCCCTGAATAACGCGAATACCCGTCACCACACCAACAAGCTTCGTCAGCTCACGGCTTGGCTGCAACTGAGACAGCGTTGCTGACGTGAAGTGTTCTGCCTCACTCTTATAAAGATTGAACAAATGCCCAGAAATCCAGAATCCGAGAGAATTCTTTTCTTCAATAAGCTTGCGTCGCTCGGACCAAGGGGGAGCCTCAACCCAGCTCACAATTCGCTGTGATTCGCCTTCATCACCGAAGAGACAGCTTTGGCCCGCACTGGCAGCCACCGCCTGCCCGGCAGCAATCGCCTGGGGAACATTGCCTGAGAGAAGACCTCGATTCGGATCAATGGAATCAAAAACCCCAACTTTGACCAGTGCCTCAAGAATGCGGGCAGACAGCGTCGGCACACGCGCTGTCAAGTCGAAGATATCCTTGAACGGACCGTCTTTTTCACGAGCAGCGATGATCAGATCCACCAACTGCCGCCCAACCCCTTTGATGCCGCCGAGACCGTATCGGATATGCTTTTCATCCGGTACTGTGAAAAACCATTCCGAGCAGTTGATGTCGGGCGGCAGAATGTCGATTCCGTTCACAACGGCATCATCGATCAAAACCTTGATCTTTTCGCTCTGATCCATGACCATGCACATGTTGGCCGCCATGAAGCAGGCAGTATAGTGCGTCTTCAGATATGCCGTCTGATATGCCACATAGGAATAGGCTGCGGCATGGGATTTGTTGAAACCGTAGCCCGCAAATTTTTCCATCAAATCGAAGATTTCCGTGGCGACGGATTCCTTGACACCGCGTTCCGCGGCACCCTTCACAAAGACCGCGCGCTGGCGCTTCATCTCTTCGACGTTTTTCTTACCCATGGCTCGGCGAAGCAGGTCAGCCCCGCCCAGCGAATAGCCGCCCACAACCTGAGCGACTCGCATCACCTGTTCCTGATACACCATGATGCCGTAGGTTTCCTCAAGCACCGGTGCCATGCGGTCGTCAAGATATTCAACCTTTTCCCGGCCGAACTTTCGAGCGATGAATGAAGGAATCAGATCCATCGGGCCCGGACGGTACAAGGCATTCAAGGCAACCAGGTCCTCCAGACGGTCCGGGCGGGCCTGTCGGAGCAGCTGCTGCATCCCCGAAGATTCGAACTGGAAAACGGCCGCCGTATTGGCATGCTGGAAGCAGCGGTACGTCTCCGTATCGTCGATAGGAATACGTTCCAGCTCAAAATCCTGTTCCGGATAGAGCTTGTCAATATATTCTTTGCACTTGGCAAGAATGGAGAGCGTCGTCAGCCCTAGAAAGTCGAACTTCACCAGACCGACATTTTCGACGTCCTTTTTGTCAAACTGACTGATCGTGTTTTCCGGTGACCCGTCGGAGTTATAAAGCGGGCAGAAATCCGTCAGCCTTCCCGGTGCAATCAGCACGCCGCCGGCATGCATGCCGAGGTTGCGGGTAATGCCTTCCAGCGGGCGTGCCAAGCGCATCAGCTCCTTGTATTCATCGTCCTGCTCGATGGCTTCACGAAACTCCGGCACTTCCTTCAGCGTGTCATCGAGCGTCACATTCTTGCCGGGCTGCATAGGAATGAGCTTGGAGAGCCGATCCGCTTTGGAATACGCCATCCCAAGCACTCGTCCGACGTCTCTCACTACCGCCTTAGCACCCAACGTACCGAAGGTGGCAATCTGACTCACAGCATCAGCGCCGTATGCTGACTTCACATACTCAATCGTGCGATCACGGTTGTACTGGCAGAAGTCCACGTCGAAGTCAGGCATCGACACACGCTCCGGATTCAGGAAGCGTTCGAACAGGAGGTCGAATTTCAGAGGATCAAGGTCGGTAATACCTAAAGAATAGGCAACCAGAGAACCGGCACCCGACCCGCGTCCCGGACCGACAGGCACACCGTGCGTCTTCGACCAGTTGATGAAGTCCTGAACAATCAAAAAGTAGCCCGGAAACTGCATCTTCTTGATGATGCCGAGCTCGTATTCCAGGCGCTCCACATAAGCGGGACGCTTCTGATCCCGTTCCTTGGGATCTGCATAGAGGAACGCCAGACGCTTTTCCAAACCCTCTCTGGAAAGATGATCCATGTAGTCATCAAGACTCATGCCGTCCGGCGTAGGAAAGAGCGGCAACTGAGGCTTGGAGAGCACACCGTCCAAACTGCACCGCTTCGCGATTTCGACGGAATTCTCCAGTGCCGACGGAATATCCGCGAAGAGTTCGCACATCTCCTCTTCGGACTTCAGATACTGTTCGCGGGTAAAGGATTTGTCTCTGCGAGGGTCGCTCAGTGTATAGCCGGCAGCTATGCAGCAACGGACTTCATGCGCCTCGAAATCGGCAGCATCCAAAAACTGCACCGGATGTGTTGCTACGACGGGAAGTCCCTGCTCAACAGCAAGATCTGCCAGAAAATGCAGATGGCGCTCATCGGACGGACGCCCGGCACGCTGAAGTTCCACGTAAAGACGGTTCGGGAAACGCTTTGCCATTGCAGCGAGAACCGCCCCGGCCTGCTTTTCCGTACCGTTGTCGTACATCTGAGAAAGGCGACCGAGCGGTCCGCCAGTCAGCGCAATCAGGCCGTCCGTCGCGCCTGGCTCATCGAACCAGCTGTCCGTAATCTGTCCGCGATAAGGCTCGCCGACCTCTAGAAAAGCCCGAGTCAGCAGCACGCAAAGAGAGTGATAGCCAGTATGGTTCATGCAGTAGAGCGCCATACGGAAAGGCTTCTCGGGAAAACGGTCGTTCCGGATTTTGACATCGCAGCCGAGAATGGGCTTGAGTCCCGCTGACAGGGCATGCGTATAAAACCGAAGACCTCCAAAGACGTTCATCAGGTCGGTAATGCCCAGAGCGACGCCCCCGGATTCCATCACGCGATGAATGGCAGGATCAACCCGGACGATACCGTCCGTCACGGAATACTCCGTGTGCATGCGAAGGTGAACAAATCTGGGTGCAGTCATAACCTGATGAGCGCTGGGGCTTAGTGTGCTACTGGAGAGTCGTCAGTTTAACGGAGTCGTCAGCCGGAGTCACGACAGCCGCGGCTGCCGGCGTCACCACAGCCTGCATCATATCCGCATGCATGACAACAGCCTTCATTTGCGGTTGATGCCTGAGAAAATCCCTGGTTTTATCCCATCCCATAGCAAAAAGCGCAGTGCACAGTGCATCCGCCCGAGCACCGTCCTTGTCAATAATGGTGACCGATGCAATATCCGTTTTCGAGGGACGGCCGGTTTTCGGGTCGAGGATATGCGAATAACGCTTTCCGCCCTCTTCAAAATAGCGCTCATAGGCACCGGACGTAACAACACTTTCATCATTAGCCGCAGCAACGGCAAAGTATCCGCCTCGTTCCTCTGCCGGGTGCTGGATACCGATCCTCCAGGGCTGACCCAGCGCTTTTTCTCCGACAGCGACGACATTGCCGCCGAGATCCAATAGGCCGTGCTTCATCCCCTGATCCTTCAAAATCTCAGCAATACGGGTGCCGATATAGCCTTTGGCGATGGCCCCCATGTCAATGCTCTGACCCGGGGCGATACGGATGAACCATTTTCCGCTGTCTTCATAGACCTCCGCTTTTGAACGGTCTACAAGCGCCACGGCGTCGGCAATGGCCTTATCCGACGGCACATGCTCGCCTCCGAATCCGATTTTCCAGAGATTGACCACGGGGCCGATCATCGGCTCAAACGCCCCATCGGTCTCTTCTGCAATTTTGAACGCCTTGATCGTCATATCGGCGATTTCCGCCGGAACTTCCACTGCTTCACCCGACCGGCGGTTCACCTCATTCAAAGGCGAGGATTTATGCACCGACATCATGTCGTCATAAAAGCGCATCTTTTCCTCGACCAATTCGGCATAGTTTTTGACTTTGTCCGGATCCTTATCCATGACTTTGGAATGGATCAGAGTCCCCATATGCAGATTGCTCCAGTCGAGCATGTATTCAGCCGGCTCCTCCGGACGGGCCGTTTTCGCCGCTGAGAGCGGCATTGCCGCTGCGGCAGTCATGACAGCCGCCATCAGTGCCGCAAGAACTGTCTTCCTAATCATGGGATCTATTTCCTCTGAAAACAAAAAAGGGGATACTTCGGCGTATCCCCCTTCGCTATGATCCGGACGGTGAGCCGTCCGTCATATCTTACTTGGCCTTGGCCAGAGCGTCAGCCACAGCAGCCTTGATGCCGTCACTGGAGAGCGTAGCACCGCCGACGGATTCAACACCTTCAACACCGTTCTTCGCAACGATTTCCGGAATCATCGTTTCGATAGGCGCGGCGATGATCATTTCGGTTTCGCCGTGCTTCAGAACCTGAACAGTAGCGATCTTGCCGCCCTTAATGTCGACCTGAACCTGAATCTGAGATTCGCGGCCCTTGCCTTCACCGGTGTAGGAACCGTCCTTGTACGCAGCCTGAGCACCGGCAGCCATGAGAGCGGCAGCAGCCACAACGATCATCTTCTTCATCATGATGAAAAATCCTCAACGAGTCTGGTTGTTCTAAATAAGCCTCAAGGGACTTATCGCGGCCTAGTCCGATTAAGCCGCTGAATCGAATACTGCAGGCGGAAAACTGATGGCTCACATGCTTCAGGATTTACCCGTCCCTGATGCCAAGGAGCCTCATCTGCAGGCGAAACGATCATACCACAGTAACCAAGTAGGTCTTTGTGTGCCAACACACAGAAATAACCTCCCTGTTGGCCAGAAAACAGCCGTATCTTCATTCGGCGTCTTCTTTGCGTCAAAGGGCGAAGCATAAGCCCCGCCCTTTGAACCGACTCAGATCTGATCCGATCTTACTTGCCCCAGGAGTCCTTCAGACCGACTGCGAGATTGAAGACCGGCTTTTCCGTCGTATGGTCTTCGCGGTCAGCCACGAAATAGCCGTTGCGTTCAAATTGGAATTTGTCATCCTTTTCCGCCGCTGCTGCCGCGGGTTCTACATAGGACTGCAGAACCTGCTTGGAGTTAGGCGTCAGACGATCGAGGAAGCTGCCCTCTCCTTCATCGGGATGAGGCACGTTGAAAAGACGATCATAGACACGGATCTCCGCGGGAACGGCCGTACGGGCATCAAGCCAGTGAATCGTTGCCTTCGTCTTCACGGTCATCGAGCCTTCCGTGCCGGACTTCGTTTCAGGCAGATAATTGGCGTGAACCGCGATCACCCTGCCGTTTTCATCCTTGTCGAACGATGTCGGAACGATGACATAGCCGTAGCGCAGACGAACCGGCTTGGCGGGCGAACCGTCGGCAGGCACCGTCAGACGGCGGAAGCCCTTCGGGGGCACTTCAGCAAAATCACTTTCCTCGATCCACAGTTCGCGGGAGAACGTAATCGGTCGCGTCCCCATTTCCGGATGCTGAGGATGATTGCTTGCCTCCAGCTCTTCGGAAGCACCTTCAGGATAGTTGTCAATGATCAGCTTCAGCGGACGGAGTACTGCAACGCGGCGCGCAGCACGTTCTTCCAGATCTTCTCTCAGCGACTGTTCGAGCACCGAATAGTCGATCCAACCGCCGGCCACCTTGGACACGCCGCAGCGTTCAGCAAAATTCTGAAGACTCGTCGGCGTAAAACCGCGGCGGCGCAGACCCACGATCGTCGGCATGCGGGGGTCGTCCCAACCATCGACATACTTGTCCTGCACGAGCTGGATCAGCTTGCGCTTGCTGACCACCACGTACGTCAGATTCAGACGGTTGAACTCATACTGATGCGAGAGCAGGAAGAAGTTCGGACGAACCACGTCAAGCGCAGCCTGCATCAGCGGCGTAAAACTTTCCGGGAATCTCAGCAGTGTGGCAAAGAAAAGTGTCACGCCGGCATCGTTCAGATCAGCAGGAACACCGTTCTCCCAGCCGTCCATCAAACGGGAAACTTCAGTTTCCGGCAGACTGCCGCCGAGCTTGCCACGGTTCTCATAAGCCTTGCGGACAAAAGCCAGACCGCGTTCATCTTCACCCGAGGCCATGCAGCGGATGATGTCCAAAGCTTCGTTGTACTGAGGTGTGCGAAGCACGGGAATGATGCGTTCCAGAGCCCAGTTGTAGAAGGCGCGCTGGTCTTCAAATTCCAGAGTGCAGATCGAATGAGTGATGTTCTCAAGCGAATCTTCGATCGGATGAGCGAAGGTGTACATCGGGTACACACACCACTTGTCGCCCGTCGCATGATGCTCGGCAAAACGAATACGGTAGATCGCCGGATCACGAAGATTGATATTGGGGCTTGCCATATCAATCTTGGCGCGAAGCACCATCGAACCTTCAGGATGCTTGCCGTCGCGCATTTCATGGAAGAGGCGAAGATTTTCCTCCGGTGTGCGGTCCCGATAGGGAGAGTTCTTTCCGGGCTCCTTCAGCGTGCCGCGGTTTTCTCGCATCTCATCCGCCGTCTGCTCATCCACGTAGGCATAGCCAGTCTTAATAAGATGTTCGGCGAAAGCGTACATGTATTCAAAGTACGAGCTGGCAAAATACAGATTCGTTTCGCTGCCGAACTTCCAGTCGAAGCCAAGCCAGCGAACGCTGTCCAGAATACCGTCCACGTACTCCTGATCTTCCTTGACGGGGTTCGTATCGTCAAAGCGCATATGGCAGGCGCCCTGATAGTCCCTGGCAAGTCCGAAATTCAGGCAGATGCTCTTGGCGTGGCCAATATGAAGATAGCCGTTGGGTTCTGGCGGAAAACGCGTGCGGATCTTGGCAGTATCCGGAGCACCCTTATCTTGCTGTTCGCTGTACGACGCAGGACGACCGCACCAGAAGCGAGGCAGATTGGCTCCTTTGGCCAGATCATCATCAATAATATTGCGGATGAAATTCGTCACCTGTGATGCAGGTGTGTCCATATCTAAAGGCATGAAAACAATCCAAGGTTTTGTGTATTAACAAGTATTGGGGATGTTCTGATTAAGCCGCAGTTTTCCTCTCAAGGGTGACTGCGGTTTTTTTGAAAAATCGGATATTGCGAGTCAGTCTCATCTATATCCCTCCAAATCACTAAAAATGGCTCCGGATCGAGCGTTTGACGCCCTATCGG
>JAGBFJ010000066.1 GCA_017936545.1 Sutterella sp. | reverse complement strand
GGCATCCCAGGCGCTGATCTCTCTTTGGCTCGGAAGCCTGATGTCAGCCTCGGCCAGCTGTGAAGCATCGGCATCGGGAAATCGATTTCGGAGACAAGTGAAGAAGGCTAACAAATATTGGAGGTCTTGCTTGGTGCAAAGTTCGTTGCGATAGGGGACAAGGAGCAGGAGATTCTGCACGTAAACAGGATCAAGCTCCGAAGCGAAGACGACTTCCCAAATCAGCTATCGCGGCCGTGCGATTGACCGCCGTGCGCTTCTCGCGTATATCATTTCCTTCAGACGTCATCAGGGCTTTCACGAGCAGTGCGTGGAGCAGATCTTTGCGGACATCACGACTCGCCTGAAGCCGGAATCCCTCTCTGTATTCGCCTGTTTCACCCGCCGAGGCGGCATTGATATCAGCCCGTTCCGTTCGAGCGATGCCGACATGCCCGCCGCGGTCATTCGGACGCTTCGCCAATGAGTCTTATCAAAATCACTACCAAGGGTCGCTATGCGCTTCGCATGATGGTCGACCTTGCCGAACAGGAATCGAGAAACTACATTTCGCTTAAGGACGTGGCAGGGCGCCAGGACATTTCCAAGAAGTATCTGGAGCAGATTGTGCCGGCGCTGACGCAGGCGGGGCTTCTGAGCACGGTTCGCGGTCCGACGGGCGGTTATCGCCTTGCGCGTCCGTCCGAAGACATTACCGTCGGCGATATTCTGCGCGTGACGGAAGGGTCGTTTACGCATGTCTCGTGCGCGGACGTGCCGGGCAGCTGCGAACGCAGCGGCTCCTGTCCGACCATTACCATCTGGCAGGGTCTTTCCGAGGTGGTGGGCCGCTACCTTGACGGCATTACGCTTCGCAACATCGTGGAGCATCAGAAAGAAAGCTATACCAACACCTGGGTGATTTAACACCGGGCGAAGGGGGTCACAAAAGGATGCTGACTGAACAGTCTGCGCCCTTTTCGCATTTTGCGATCCGAGAGAGGCGGCATGAAAAGATTCGATGAATACCTGTCTGTCGTACTGCAGTCCACGGCCGAAGCCGGGTTCCTGCCCGCGTGGTTCAGCCGGGTTAATCGTTTCGGCGCCCCGGTTTTCGGCATGCTTGCGATTATCGCCGTGCAGTTGGTGCTCCTCCTGTTGTCGGAAACGCCGCAACTCTTCGGTCACTTTGGAGTGCTCGTTGACCTCGCGGTGGTGACGAATGTGACGACGTACCTCCTTTGCATCGCATCTCTCTTTGTGATGCTCGCGGTCGAAGAAAAGGACGCGACGAACAGGCTCCTGAGCCGCCTGCTTGCAGGGATGAGCGTCATTTACATCTTCTATGTGTTCACGACTTTTGAACCCGTGACGATGACCGCCAACGTCCTCATCTTTTCGGCGGCATGACGATGTATGCGCTGATTGAAGCCCATCACCGCACGACGATATAGAAGTAAGTAAACCCGAACGGGAATACAAAAAACGCCGCGCCGGCCGTAAAGGTCAACGCGGTGTTTACGTCTTTGGCGGTATTGAAGCCGATGCCGTTGATCGGCTTCAATGTGGTGTGACTGAAGGGCAGAAACGCTCAGAATGCGCCCAAGGCCTTCAGTTTCGTCAAGAGCGCTTCGGCATCCTCGGCGTCGGGACGGACTTTGAGGGCCGGCAGGAACCCGAGACCTTCCGTATCTTCGTGGAAGGCGTCGGCATCCTGTTCGGACACGGCACACTGGTGCACGCGGGCGTCAACCATCATGACGGCGATCGCTGCATCGCGAAGCGGCATGCCGCTGATCGACGCGGGCCAGAGGACGAGCGTCGGACGGGCGGCGGGATCCTGCATCAGCGCGTCGACCTCTTCGGCCGAGCGAATGGTCCTGACTTCAGCCTTCACGGCCAGCGCGCTCGCAAAGGCGGCCGGCAGCGCATCCGCTTTGGTCGGAACGACCGCAAGAATCTTCAGCATGGCGGAATCCTCAGTGATGCGCGCCGCAGGAGTGGTTGGCCGAGAAAGCGGGGAGTTCGCCGGCGACGAGCTTCTGAACGGCTTCGTCCACGGTGGCGCAGCCCGCGGCGTAGAAAACCTTGATCCCCGACTGCATAAACCCCATCAGGGGACGCATGCCCATGCCGCCGGCGAGGAGGACCTGCACGCCCTTGTCGGCGAGATAAGCGACGGGGGCGAGGCAGCCGCCGTGTTCGTGGGCGCAGGACGGAATCACTTCGGCGGCCGTAACGGCGCCGTTTTCGTCGATGTCAACGAGCGTGTAGCACTCGCAGTGACCGAAGTGCATGCCAAGCGCGGCTTCCTGACCGCCGGGGAGATTGGAGGGAACAGCAATACGAATCATTTGGTGGTTTCCTTAATGGGAATGAATTTACGGTTGCGACTGCCGGCTCGGGCAAGCTCGAGCAGTTGCCGGGAAAGGGTTTCAAAACGCTCGGCCCACACAGGGTCGAGTTCGGGTAGCGCAAGCCCCTGCGACATGGCCTTCGTAAAGACCGGGTCGTAAGGCAGACGCCCAAGCACGGTGCCGCCCGCGGCGCGCACGGCCTCTTCGGCGGCAAGCGCTGCGGATTCGGACAGATCCGCCTTGTTGATGATCGCAGCGATCGAAAGGCGGAAATGGTTGGCGAGCTCGGCGAGACGCGCGAAGTCGACAATGCCGGACTGCGTGGCTTCAACGACCGCGCAGACGAGCGACGCGCCCGAGAGCGAACTGATCACGGGACAGCCGATACCGGGCGTGCCGTCCGAGAGAATGATCTCGGCGCCTTCGCGTCGGGCGGCGTCTTTGGCAAGGCGCTTCAGAACCGTAATGAGACGTCCAGAGTTTTCGGAGCCGGGCGTCAGCTGCGCATGAATAAACGTGCCAAAGCGCGTTTTCCCCGCGAAGTATTCGCCGCAGTGACGCGGGAGCCAGTCAAAGGCTTCCTGAGGGCAAAGCTTCACGCAGACGGAGCAGCCTTCACAGTGGAGTTCGTCAACCTTGTAAAGATCCCCTTCGGGATCGTTGGGCTTACTGATGGCGTCAAACCGACAGAAGGTCAGACACTGCAGACAGTCGATGCAGCGATCCGCATTAAAGCGCGCTGTAAAGCCGCTCACGAAGTCGTGACGTTCGGTCTCTTCGGGCTTAAGCAGAATGTGCAGATCGGGCGCGTCGACGTCGTAGTCGCAGAGCACCAGCTTTTCGGTCTTCGCCATGGCCGCCGCGAGGGCCGTCGTCACGCTCGTCTTCCCTGCGCCGCCTTTGCCGCTCAGTACGACGATCTCATGCATGACAGGTCTCCTCGGTGAAGACCGTGAGAAGCGCCTCGGAGACTGCCTTAAAGCGTTGGGTCCATTCGTCGGAAAGCGGCGCATCGTTGCGGTTTTCCGCGTTGGCTTTGGCCATTTCGCGGTCAAAGGGAAGCGCGCCCGCGAGGAACAAGCCGGTCTTTTCGCAGTAGGCACGAAGTGCCGCTTCGCTTTGCGCCGCCTCTTCCTGTCCTGATCGGTTG
Organism: Sutterella sp.; assembly: GCA_017936545.1. Taxonomy (GTDB): domain Bacteria; phylum Pseudomonadota; class Gammaproteobacteria; order Burkholderiales; family Burkholderiaceae_F; genus Sutterella. The sequence continues at coordinate 2,466 of JAGBFJ010000066.1, read as the reverse complement.
ATCACCACGGCGACGGGGAGTCCGCTCGCACGCACTGCAATGTGCGCGAGGAGGAAGTCCGAGAGCCCGAAGGGCGTCGGATCGGCTACAAGAACCACGGCGTCCGCATGCTGCACGGCCGTCATGACGGGGCAGCTCACGCCCGGCGGCGCGTCAACGATCAGGTCGGCGTGACGGTCAAAGGCGGTCTTTTCGGCGGCCTTCAAGAGCGCACGAATAACGGGCGGCGTCATCGGCTCACCGATGCGAGTACGGCCTTCGAGGAACGGGACGGTATTGAGCGCAGTGCCGAGATGCACTTCGCCCAAGAGGCGCGTGCCGGCCACGATGGCATGCGGTTCACAGACGGCAAAACAGCCGCCGCAGCCGTGACACATATCGGGGAAAAAGACGATGCGGCCGCCCAGACGCGCGATCGCATGGAACTGACAGATCTCCAGGCACTTCCCGCAGCCGTCGCATTTGACGTTCACGGCACGGGGGACTTCGATCTCGACCTGGGTCTTTTCCGCAAAGCTGTGCGGAAGGAAAAGGCGCAGGTCCGGCGCTTCAACGTCGGCGTCGGCAAGAACAAAGGATCGCGGCCAGACACGGGCCATGCCCGCCGTCACGGTCGTCTTTCCTGCGCCGCCCTTGCCGCTCGCAAAGAGAATACGCATAAGGAACCCGCTTACTTCGTTTCGTCGGAAAGCGTTTCGCGCCAGGCGGCAAGCGCCTCTTCAACCGTGCGGTTGTCCATGTCCTGCACGACGGCAATGCCGGCGGCTTCAAGGGCTTCGCAGGCCTTGGGACCGACGTAGCCCGACAGAACGACCGTGGCACCCGCGTCGGCGACCGCCTGGGTGGCCATCAGACCCGCACCCTGAGCGGCGATCTGCGCCGCGCCGTTGTCAATCCAAACGTGTTCGCCCGTTTCGGTGTCGGCAACGATAAAACCCGCCGCGCGGCCAAAGCGCGGGTCGACGGGATCGGAAAGGTCGGGACCTTCGGCGGAAACAGCAACTTTCATGGGGACTCCTGGGGTGATGTTTAGGGTCGGACGACGCCAGACGTGCGAACCGCCCGTGACTTCAAGCGAAATACCCGTGACCAGCGCCTGAGCGCTCTTACGGCGTGCCTCGGCGAGCACGCGCCCAAAGGTATGGCGGGAGACGCCCATGCGGGCGGCCGCTTCGGTTTGGGTGAGGCCTTCGAGGTCGGCAAGGCGCAGGGCTTCGAGCTCTTCGAGCTTGAGCGCAATGCGTTCGGCTGACTCGGGAAGATGACCGCAGGGCTTAAAAAAGAGCGTGCGCGGTCGGCCTTCGATGATGCGTGCTTGAGTGGGACGGGCCATGTGTCGGTGACGTTGACGGGGTCTGAGTTTTGCTCAAATGAGCATAACCTCGTTTTGCAAAATAAGCAAGGGCAAGATATTGGACGTTTGTCCAAGGCCCCATGAAGAACGATGCGATATGGCTGGAAAGGCGGGAGGGCTGTTATGCGGAAGGGACGCACCGGGACCGAAACCCGACTGCCGACGGTTGAGATGGTACCAACTGACGGAGACGATAAGGGAACGCTCGAAGGCTTTAATCAATCCCGAACGGGTTTGAAAACGCGGACCTTGTTCGACGTGCTGCACGCCTTTTAGTCGCCTTTTGTCGTCTTTTTTGAGAGTCATTCGACGGTCTGTTTAAGAAAACCTTTTCGGGACCTTGTACGAGGGCTAAAAATTTTGTCCAAATACACTATGATATTTGCCTAGCGGCTACAAAGAATGCCTTCCTATGCCCCTAAAAAGAGCCAACGACTTCACCGCCTATGAAGATGGCGAACGCACGGGGCGCGGCCGAGGTTGCGGCGATCGGTACCAACCGTGGCTGAGGACCTCGGATGTCACGCACTCCAGTGGCAGTCGCTGCAGGATGTACTCGGCAAAATGCGGCCGCGTTGTTCATCTGCTTTCCCATGCCGAGCACAAGTTCTTTGTGTACCTTGACTGGTTGCCAGAGGTCGTTGAGATTCAGGAGCAATTTCTACTCGATCCCAAGGAGACACAGGTCATCGCTCAATCTCAGGGCGTCCGTCATCCCGGTTACAGTTTCGGTGGCTGTGTCATGACGACGGATTTTCGGGCCCGCTGGAAAGGCAGCAGAGGGTTTTATTGGACTGCCTTTCAAGTCAAGTCCTCTCGCAGGGACGTTGAATCCAGGCGAACCCAAGAGAAGCTTGAGATAGAGCGTATACTGGAAGCGGCGTCATGTGCCTTGGGAAGTCGTCTTCGCTTCGGAGCTTGATCCTGTTTACGTGCAGAATCTCCTGCTCCTTGTCCCCTATCGCAACGAGCTTTGCACCAAGCAAGACCTCCAATATTTGTTAGCCTTCTTCACTTGTCTCCGAAATCGATTTCCCGATGCCGATGCTTCACAGCTGGCCGAGGCTGACATCAGGCTTCCGAGCCAAAGAGAGATCAGCGCCTGGGATGCC
>JAGBFJ010000065.1 GCA_017936545.1 Sutterella sp. | reverse complement strand
GGCGTCCTGCGCTTCGGGACGGGTCAGCTTGAGCTGAGCTTCTTCGGTGATATGGCCGAGGATCGCGAACGGGCAGCGTTCGCGGGCGCAGAAGTCGCGGAAGATGTCGATCTTCGCGGGATCGAGCGCGATGACGTAGCGTTCCTGGCTTTCGTTGCACCAGATTTCGAGCGGGCTCATGCCGGACTCTTCGACGGGCACCTTCGAAAGGTCGAAGGTAGCACCCTTTTCGGAGAGGTCGGCCAGTTCGGGCATGGCGTTCGAAAGACCACCGGCGCCGACGTCATGAATGGCGAGAATCGGGTTTTCAGCACCCATCGACCAGCAGCGGTCGATGACTTCCTGGGCGCGGCGTTCCATTTCAGGGTTGCCGCGCTGCACGGAATCGAAGTCGAGGGCTTCGGAGTTGGAGCCGGTCGTCATCGAGCTCGCGGCGCCGCCGCCGAGACCGATGCGCATACCGGGACCGCCGAGAACGATGAGAAGGCTGCCGACGGGCGGGATTTCCTTCTTCGTCTGGTCGTCTCGGATGTTGCCGATGCCGCCCGCAAGCATGATGGGCTTGTGGTAGCCGTAGCGCACGCCGCCGACGTTGGCTTCAAACGTGCGGAAGTAGCCGAGCACGTTCGGACGGCCGAATTCGTTGTTGAAGGCGGCGCCGCCGAGCGGGCCGTCCGTCATGATGGAGAGCGGAGTCGCGATGCGGGCCGGCGCACCGTAGCGGGCTTCCGTCTTTTCGCCCGTCACCGTGTCGCTGTCGTTTTCAAAACCCTGCGGAAGTTCGGGCAGGTTGAGGTTCGAGGTCGTGAAGCCGCAGAGGCCGGCCTTCGGACGGGCGCCGCGGCCCGTGGCGCCTTCGTCGCGGATTTCGCCGCCGGAGCCGGTGGAGGCGCCGGGGAACGGAGAAATGGCCGTCGGATGGTTGTGGGTTTCGACCTTGAAGACCGTATGGGTCACTTCGTCGGCGCGCTCGAAGACGCGGCCGAATTCATTGCCGGAGCCCGGACGCGGATAGAGACGCGTCACCGTACCGCCTTCGAAGATGGCGGCGTTGTCGGCGTAGGCCGTGATCGTGCCCTGCGGGGCTTCCTTGTGCGTGCGGCGAATCATGCCGAAGAGGGTTTCTTCGCGCAGTTCGCCGTCCACCGTCCAGCTGGCATTGAAGATCTTGTGGCGGCAGTGTTCGGAATTGGCCTGAGCGAACATCATGAGTTCGACGTCGGTCGGGTTGCGGCCCGCCTTCGTGAACGCATCGGTCAGGTAGTCGATTTCGTCGGAGGAGAGCGCCAGGCCCATGTCCACGTTGGCGCGTTCGAGCGCCGGACGGCCTTCTTCAACGAGGGCGACGGTCGCCATGGGCTTGCCTTCGAGCTCGACGAAAAGCTTTTCGGCCGGGAAGTCGGCGGGCACCACGGATTCGGTCATGCGGTCGTGCAGGCAGGCGGCGACGGCCGACTTTTCCTCGTCGGAGAGTTCGCCGGTGAGCGCGACGCTGAAGATCGTGCCGCGTTCGACGCGCAGCACGCCTTCGATGCCGCAGTTCTTCACGATGTCGGTGGCCTTCGAAGCCCAGGGAGAAATCGTACCGAGACGCGGCACCACCATGAGGGTCATGTCGCCGCGGACTTCCTCGGGCTTGTCGCCGTAGTCAAGAAGCGAAGCACGACGCGTCATTTCGGCTTCCGTGAGCTCACGGGAGGCGTGCACAAAATGCGCGAAGCGGCCCGAGACCGCTTCGACATGAGAGGAGACGCGCTGCAGAGAGGCAAGCAGGCGTGCGGTACGGAAGTCCGAGAGAGCACGGGCACCGCTGAGTTCAAAAACCATACCGTTGCTGGTCGACATAAATGTCCTCGAAATCGTCCTCTCGGAGAGCGGAAAAGCCGCCTCCGGGACGGGGTGGGAATGGAAGGAAAAAGATTGGCGCCATTATACGGTATCCGCCGATCGAAAACCGCTCGGATCCGGCGTCGGCATTAGCCTTCGGGCACAAAAAAAGGTCCCGAACCCCTAGGGAATTCAGGACCTTCTTGTCAGGCGTCCGATGATGGGCGCCGTGCGTTACGCAGCGGCCTTGGCCTCACCGCGGCGCAGGAAATGAAGCACCAGGATCGAGCCGATCAGGCAGCAGACGGCCGTGCCGAGAGAGAGAACGAGGCTGCCGTGCGTGAAGCCGGCGACGAGGTAGCCGATCGTCGCGCAGGCTGCGACGAGCAGGCTGTACGGGATCTGCGTCGAGACGTGCTCGATGTGGTTGCAGCCCGAACCCGCCGACGACAGAATCGTCGTGTCCGAAATGGGCGAGCAGTGGTCGCCGAATACGGAGCCGGCGAGGGTCGCGGAGAGCGCCACCACCGTCAGACCCGGTTCGATCGCCTGAACGACCGGCACCACGATCGGGATCAGAATGCCGAACGTGCCCCAGGCCGTACCCGTCGAGAAGGACAGGAAGGCGGCGATTACGAAGATCACGGCGGGCAGGAAGATCGACCAGTCTGCACCGCCGGCGGTCACGATGGACTGCACGAAGAGCGGGGTCTGGAGAAGATCGCGGCAGACGCCGGAAAGCGTCCAGGCGAGCACCAGAATGATGTTGGCCGGCAGCATGAGCTTCATGCCTTCAACAAGACCCGACATGAAGTCGCCGAAGGGCACGAGGCCGCGCGGAACGTACATCAGGAACGCAATGCCAACGGCGCCGAAGGACGCCCAGGCAAGAGCCGGAGCAGCGGAAGCGTTGCCCATGGCGCCCTGGAAGGTGTGGTAGGCAGCGTCGGAGCCCCAGTAGCCGCCGGAATAAAGGAGCGACAGGACCGCGAAGACGATGAGCGCGAAGATGGGCACGAGCATGTCCCAGAGCGTGCCGTGCGGGTTGGCGCGCGGCGGCTCGGCGGAAGCGCCCATGGCACCCTTGTCTTCGCCGCGGGCGGCGCGTTCTTCGGCAGCGCGCATCGGACCGAAGTCGTAGCCCGTCATCGTGATGAAGAAGACCATCAGGATGCAGAGAAGCGCATAGAAGTTCCAGGGAATCGACGCGATGAAGGCGGCCATGTCGCTTTCAAAGGCCTTGGAACCCTGCAGAGAGGAACCGACGGCGGCAGCCCAGGAGGACACCGGCGCGATGATGCAGATCGGCGCGGCGGTCGAGTCGATGATGTAGGCGAGCTTCGCGCGGGAGATCTTGTACTGGTCGCAGATCGGACGCATGACGGTGCCGACCGTGAGGCAGTTGAAGTAGTCGTCGATGAAGATCAGGATGCCGAGACCGGACGTGGCGCCGAGCGCGCTCTTGCGGCCGCGGATGCGGCTGACAGCCCACTTGCCGTAGGCCTTGGTGCCGCCCGACATGGCGACGACGTAGACGAGTGCGCCGAGGAGCGAGCAGAAGATCAGAATATTGAAGTCGACCTTGTTGCCCATCACGGTGAAGGCGCTTTCAAGCGTACCCATGAGGACGTTGCCGTCCATGCCGATCGTATAGATGAGGGTACCGGTCAGAATGCCCAGAACGAGCGAGGAGAGCACCTCCTTCGTAATGAGCGCGAGAGCGATGGCGACGATCGGGGGAACGATCGAAAGCCAGCCAGCGTTAAACGGTTCCATTTGAGCTGTTCTTCCGTAAAAGGGAGGCGGCATCAGGCTGCCGCCGTGAATGAAAGGAATGCCAGACGCAGAAAACGCTCTCCTTTCGCATGCGCCAAAAGCGCGGTTTCATGCAGAAATCGCGCCCTTCATGCGAAAAAAGAACGACGGCGTTCTTTTCAGGCTGAGGCGAAGTGTACCAATATGTTTCCGCAATGGAAGGCAAATACCGCCCGAGGGCGGCATTTGATGGCCTGAAGCAAAGCCGATTAGACATTGTGCCTATGAGCCGAAGGCTTTGATCTGGCGATATTTTTTACAGTCTGCTTACTTCTTGCGCCGCTTTTCTTCGGCGGGCTTGATCACGCTGTACTCAAGACCCGCTCTGCGGCAGGCATCTGCAGTGACCGCGCTCTCATTGCCCTGAAGGCCCGCAATGCGTCCCGCGCGGGTGCACTCCCACTGGGTGACCGGATACTTCGCATTCCACTCCTCGACCATGCGGCGCTGACGGGCGCTCATGCGGTAGACGGGCGCGTAGGTTTCCTCCATGTAGAGCATCGCACGGGCGATCTCGCCTCTCGAGCGTTCGGGCGGTTCGGCCTTGCGGTTCTCGATCTTCATTTCGCAGGTGCCGAACGCATAGGGCGCATCGGGAAGCATTTCATAGTTGTAGTTCGATCGGTCGGCGTTGACCGCGCCCACCGCCGGGAAGAGGTTGTACATGTCGGCCTGCATCAGGCGGAATTCGGCGGAAAGTTTCTCGGCGCAGCGGCGGCCCGTGAAGAAGTGGCCCTTTTCATTGATGCAGCGGCCGCTCCCTTCGCGCCACTCCTTGAAGTAGCGTCCGAAGTTTTCGGCGGGCACCACGTGCTCCCACTCGACGCGGCCTGCGCGCTCCCTGTGGCGTTCGGTCGTGAAGCCTTCGGGAAGACTGACGTTCTTCTCCTTGTCGTAGGAGTAGCCGCAGTAAAGGGTCACTCGGTGGTCGAAATAGACCTTCCTCTCGAGCATCTTCTTCGACTCGCGGAAGTCTTCATTGGTGGTATTGCCGGCGGCAAGGGCACAGGCGGCGAAAAGCGCCGCGGAAAGCGCGGCGGCGGTGCGCATCAGCTGCATGGGTGTGTTATCTCCGTATGTACGGTTTTCGGCACAGAACGTGACGTAGGAAGCCACATATTAATATGAGCGAAGCGGCGCTGCCCGCCTCCGCACGGCTGCCGCGGCATCCTTCCGCGCGCGGCGGCCTGATATCCTTCTTCGCAGCCGCCTCTTCTTCAACGCCGAACCGCCGTCATGTCGACCGAATTCTTTCTCAGCACCTTTGTTTCGCTTCTCGTCGTCTTCTCTCTCGTCTTCACCTTTCAGGGGCTGCGTCTTACCAAGCGCGCGCTGGTGCTGCGTTCGCGCGGACTCGAAGCCGACGCCGAAGTCATCCGCGTGGACGTGAGGGAAAGCACGGAACGTCATGACGACATGCCGGTCGTCCGCCGCTACTACACGGAAACCGTCCGCTTCACCGCCTGGGACGGCGGCGTCCGAGAAGCGGCGCTCCCGGTCCGGAACGAAACGGAGGGGCATGCCGCCGTCGGCGATTCGATCCGAATCCGCTACGATCCGGACCGTCCCGAAACGGCCGCTCCCGTCAAAGGAAGCACGCTCGGCATTGTCGGCCCCCTGCTCATTCTGGCCGGCATCGGCATGGCCGCGCTGGCCGTCTTCATGGCACTCGACGTCGGCCTTCTCTCCAAAATCTGACGCCTGCGCTGAAGAGATATGAAAAAGTCCGCCGTTTTCCTCGAACGGCGGACTTCTTTATCTGCACCGGACCTGCATCAGAGGAACTGTGCGCCGATGACGGCGGCGAGCATCAGAGGCACGTTGTAGATGAGGAAGGTCGGCACGCAGGTATCCCAGATATGGTTGTGCTGACCGTCGGCATTGAGACCGCTCGTGGGACCGAGCGTACTGTCCGAAGCCGGCGAACCGGCGTCGCCGAGCGCGCCCGCGGCCGTCATCAGGAGGACCGCGGCGGGAAGCGAGAAGCCGACCGCCGTGCAGAGCGGCACGTAGATCACCGCAAGAATCGGCACCGTGCCGAAGGACGTTCCGATGCCCATCGTCACCACGAGACCGATGACCGTGATCACGACCGCCGCGAGAAGCTTGCTGCCGCCGATCAGCGGCACCACGCTTTCGACCAGCTCGGGAACCGCGCCCGTCGCCTTCAGAATCGCCGCATAGCCGCCGGCGATCAGCATGACGAAGGCCACGAAGCCCATCATCGAGATGCCGCCCGCGATGTTGTCGTCGAGCTCGCTGAAGCGGAAGGCGCCGCCCGCCACCATCACGACGAGACCGATCAGGGCTGCCAGCGGCAGGCTTTCAAGCATCAGCTGCACCGCGACGGCGAGCACGATGGCGGCCAGCGTCACGCCGTGCCTGAAGGCAAAGCCGCTGATATCCTCGGCCGCATGATCGACGCGGACGCCGCGAAGCGGCAGATCCTCGTACTGTCTCGGACGGCGGTAAAGCACGAAAACGGCGAAAAGCAGTCCGACGAACATGGCCAGGCCGAGAATCCAGGCCACGCCGGTCACGTCGGAGACCGTCGTCTTCATGCCGGAATTGGTCATGCTGTCGGCCACGATGCCCTGAAAGATCAGACCGAAGCCGACCGGAAACGCGATGTAGGGCGCCGTCAGACCGAAGCCGAGCGCGCAGGAGATGGCGCGGCGGTCGAGCTTCATGCGGTTGGTGAGCGCCAGAAGCGGCGGAATCAGTAGCGGAATGAAGGCGATGTGCACCGGAACGGCATTCTGCGACAGACAGGAAATGCCGGCGATGGCGAGACAGAAGACCGCCGGGCGTGCGGCGAGATGCTTCGAGAGCCAGCGCACCAGCATCTGCATGAGACCGGTTTGGGCGATGGCGACCGCGAAGGCGCCGAGCAGAATGTAGGAAAGCGCCGTCGTGGCGTTCGCTGAAAAACCGTCCGAAAGGAGCGTCATCGTCTTGCCGATGGGAAGACCCCCGGAGAGACCTGCAACGATCGCCGCCGCGAGGAGCGCCAGCAGCACGTTCACCCGCACGAGGCAGAGGCCGCAGAGCACCAGCACAGAAAGAATAATAGGATTGAGAATGAGGGACATGTCGATTTATTCCGTATATCGTCGGCATGCTGCCGCGAAATTCGAGTGTATCAGGAGAAAAACAGCCGACCGTTAGAAAAAAGACGGATATTTGCCGCCCCGCGGGTTATTGCTCATTTCCCGCCGCCTGTCTCCGAAGGGAGAAGGATCCGCCGCACGGCGCGTCGGCGCCCTTTCGGCCGCGCTAAACTTGCCGCAGACCTTTCCCCGGAGATTTTTTATGCGGCATCCCCTGACCGACCTGCTTGCCCGCAAGGGCTCTATCGTCATCGACGGCGCCATGTCGACGGCGCTTGAAGCCAAAGGGTGCGACCTCAACGACAGCCTCTGGAGCGCCAAGGTGCTCTATGAAAGTCCGGAGACCATCCGGGCCGTGCACCGAGATTATTTCGAAGCGGGCGCCAACGTGGCGATCACCGCGAGCTACCAGGCGAGCGAAGCGGGATTCGCCGCCAAAGGGATCGGCGCCGATGAAGCCCGCCGGCTCGTGATGCGCTCGGTCGAACTGGCCCGGGAGGCCCGGGACGAATGGGCGCAGGCGGTCCCCGGCCGCTCGGCGTCCGACTGCCTCGTCGCCGGCGCCGTCGGTCCCTACGGCGCCTATCTCACCAACGGCGCCGAATACACGGGCGACTACCGGCTGAGTCCGGAGGAGTTCCGGCGCTTTCATGCGCTTCGCCTCGAGGCGCTCCTTGAGGCCGGCGCGGATCTGATCGCCTTCGAGACCATGCCGCGCTTTGACGAAATCCGCACGCTCCTTTCCATGATCGAAGACCGCGACGTCAGCTGCTGGGTGACGGTGACGCTCGCGGCCGGCGCGGGCGCGGCGATGCCCGACGGCACGCCGCTCGAAAAGCTGGGCGAACTTCTCGAAGCCTCTCCCCGGGTCGAGGTGTTCGGCCTCAACTGCGTCAAGCGTCCCTTCGTCGAGGAAGCGCTCACACGGCTTCGTTCCGTCAGCACGAAGCCCCTGATCGTCTACCCGAACTCGGGCGAAGTCTACGACCCGTCGACGAAGACCTGGCACCGTCCGGCGGCGGGCAGTCCCGACAGCGCCGGCTGGGACCACTACGTCCCCCTTTGGAAACGCCTGGGCGCCGTGTGTCTCGGCGGCTGCTGCCGTACCCTTCCGTCGGACATTCTCGAGATTTCAAAACTCATCGGAAAATAGCCGAACACTCGGGTCAATATTGCCCCGATAGAAAGAATGTTGGGACGATCGCATTTCTAATAGATAAAATATCAGCCGAAACGACTCTCACTCCCCCGACACCGTTTCATTTGATTAATACAGGAGAACATATGTCCAAGCATATGCCTCAGGATGTGCGCGTCGCGATCGATGCGTGCAACCCTGCCGTTGTGCGCGATGAGGCCCTCTGCGTGAAGTGCCGGCTCTGTGCCGGCGTCTGCAACGACTACATCGGCGTCAACAACAACTACGATCTGGCTAAGACGGGCGACAAGTCCGTCTGCATCCACTGCGGTCAGTGCATTGCCGTCTGCCCCGTCGGCTCTCTCAAGATCAAGCCCGAATGGGAACAGGTGGCTCAGGCCGTCGCCGATCCCGACAAGATCGTCATCTTCTCCACGAGTCCCTCCGTGCGCGTCGGTCTCGGCGAGGAATTCGGCCGTCCGGACGGCGATTTTGTCGAAGGCAAGATGGTCGCGCTTCTGCGCGCGCTCGGCGCCGACTACGTGCTCGACACGAACTTCGGCGCCGACCTCACGATTGTTGAGGAAAGCAGCGAGCTCATCGAACGCGTGACCAAGGGCCGCGGCCCGCTTCCGCAATTTACCAGCTGCTGCCCGGCCTGGGTCCGCTACTGCGAAACCTTCCATCCCGACATGCTCACCCACATTTCGTCGGCCAAGAGCCCGATCGGCATGCAGGGTCCGACCATTAAGACCTACTTCGCCAAGAAGATGGGGCTCGATCCGAAGAAGATCGTCAACGTGGCCGTCACGCCCTGCACCGCCAAGAAGGCTGAAATTCGCCGCGAAGAAATGAACGCCGCGGGCCGCCAGCTCGGCGATCCGACGATGCGCGACATGGACTTCGTGGTGACCACGGCCGAGCTCGCCGACTGGGCCCGCAATGCCGGCATCGACTTCAACGCCCTTGCCGACAGCGCCTACGACCGTCTGATGGGCGAAGGTTCCGGCGCCGCAGTGATCTTCGGCAATACGGGCGGCGTGATGGAAGCCGCCCTTCGCACGGCCTACCGCTTCATCACCGGCGAACAGCCGCCGGCCGTCCTCTTCGACCTGCAGCCCGTGCGCGGTCTGCAGAACGTCAAGGATGCGTCGCTTCAGGTGGGCGAACTCACGGTCAACGTCGCCGTCATCTACGGCACGAAGGCTGCCGGCGAATTCCTCGACCGCCTGCGTGCAGGCACGCTCGACAAGCAGTACCATTTCGTCGAAGTGATGACCTGCCCGGGCGGCTGCATCTCCGGTGGCGGCCAGCCCAAGGTGATGTCGGACAAGGCCGATGCCGTGCGCGAAGCGCGCATTGCCAGCCTCTACAAGCGCGACGCTGCTCTCGACAATCGTCAGAGCGAGGAAAACACTGAAATCAAGGCCCTTTATGAAGAGTTCTACGGCAAGCCGCTTTCGCCGCTCGCCGAAGAAATGCTTCACACTGTTTACACCGACAGAAGTCGGGATTTAGGAGAAAAGAAAATGGCTTATCGTTGCAAAGTCTGCGGCTACGTTTATGAAGGCGATGAACTGCCTGCCGATTATGTCTGCCCGCTCTGCAAGCAGGGTGCGAACGTCTTCGAAAAGGTCGAAGAAAAGAAGCCCTGCTGCGCCTGCGGCAAGTCCCTCGCCGGCACCAAGACCGAAAAGAACCTTCAGGCTGCGTTCGCCGGTGAATCCCAGGCCCGCAACAAGTACACGTATTTCGCCGAAGTTGCTCAGCGCGAAGGCTATGAACAGCTCGCCGAAATCTTCCTGACGACCGCTCGCAACGAACAGGAACACGCCCGTCTCTGGTTCGCCGCTCTCGACGGCATCAAGGGCACGGCTGAAAACCTGAAGGCTGCCGCTGCCGGCGAAAACTATGAATGGACGGATATGTATGCGACGTTCGCCAAGGAAGCCGATGAAGAAGGCTTCCCGGAACTCGCCGCCAAGTTCCGTGCCGTCGGCGCCATCGAAAAGGCTCACGAAGAACGCTATCTGAAGCTTCTCAAGAACGTCGAAATGCAGCAGGTCTTCGAAAAGGCCGGCGAATGCATGTGGGAATGCCGCATCTGCGGTCACCTCGTCGTCGGCAAGAAGGCTCCGGAAGTCTGCCCGGTCTGCGGCTACGGCCAGGCCTATTTTGAAGTCCGTGCCGAAAACTACTGATACGGCATAGCCTTCTAACGGCAACGCTATAGCCCCGTTACGGCCGCCCGTCTATGAGCGGCCATCGCGGGGCTTTCCTTTTTCCGAGGGCGAAAAGAGACGCGAGAGTCCTTCGGGAAACCGACTTCAGACCGACAGACGGCATCCGGGAAACTTTGCCCGGAATCAGATGAACAGCGACACGGCGCACATCACGAGCAAAAGCGCCATCACGCTGTTGACCAAGCGCGAATATTCGGAAAAGAGCACCCGCATCCCGGCGCCGAACAGCGCCCAGACGATGTTGAACGACGCACCGATCGTCGCCAGCAGGATCGCAAAGAGCGCCAGGACGATCGGCTCATCCCGATAGACGGGCAGAATGAAAGCCTGCATCGCCACAATGCAGTAAATGTAGATCTTGGGATTGACGAACTGCAGCAGGACGCCGGCAATGAAGCCCGTTCCCCTGCTCGGTTCGGCATCGGAAACGCCGTCCCTGCGGTACGTGATCCAGGCAAGCCAGAGCATGTAGGCCGCGCCGACAACCAGCATGGGACGCATGATCGCCGGAATAAATGTCGAGAGCGTCGTGCAGAAAACCGTGCACATCAGCATCACGACGCAGAAACCTACCCAGATGCCGAAGTTGAAGGGCAGACAGCGGCGCATGCCCAGACGGCTTGCATTCGCCATGGACATGAGGTTGTTGGGACCGGGAGTCGCAGTCGAAATGACTGCATAAGACAAAAAGGCGAACCAGTTGAACATCGGAATTCACGAAGCAGGATTCAGCGGGAGAGCATCGGGCCGAATGGAATCAGGGCACGGCATCCTCGCACGCGACCCACACCGATCCTCCTGCCGCCGTGCGCATCAGCACCGCCGCGGCAAGAAGTGCGGACGGAAAAACCGCATCGCGGGTGAAGCGCCAGATGCCGCCCGATTTGACCAGCGTGCCGTCGCGAGCCAGCGTCTTCACGCAGGCGCGCAGAGGGGCGACGAAGGACGGCGTCGGATCGGCGGGAGAACAGCAGCTGCCGGATTCGACGATGAAGCCGGAAGCCGTGAGAATGCCCTGCCCGCCGGCTCCTCTTTCCGTGCAGGAAAACCGCATGCCGTCGGGATATGCCCGTGAGGACGCCGAAGCCGCCGCGCTGAAAAGACCGGCCGGATGCCCGCCGAGCGCGCCGGCAAGCTGACGCCAGACATCGGGCAGCGGAGCGCCGGACCGCAGAGATTCGGCGGACGGCGTTTCAATAAAATCCGTGCCGCCCGACCGGAGGAGTTCGGCGGAGACAGCGCAGAGCGAACACGCCGCATCCGGACCACCGAAAATCACCAGATCGGAAAAGAAGGGCCGCCCGCGCCGGGAAAGCAGTTGCGGCAGCGCTTCCGATGCGCGGCCCGCCGCCGCATGGGCGAGCGTGCGGCCCGTCATGCCGTCCCTCACCGACAGCAGGAAAACCGCCTCCGCGCTGCCGAATTCACCGAGCGCAGCGGGCGGCGTACGCTCCAGAGCGAAGGCCGAAACGTAGTAGTCTCCGAGACGCGCAATGCGGCCCTGAGCCGGAGAGCCGCCGAAATGCTGAAGAATGATGCGGGTGTCGTTCATGGCACAGTCTGTTTCTGATCGGAAGATTGTACCTGTTCGGAGAGCGGCTCTCCGCCGCGCCGGTTTTCAGTCTTCGTCGGAACCAGTGCCGGAAAGACGGACCGGTTCTCCGGCGGGCTTGCGCTTCACGAGGATGCGCACCATCGGTCTCATCCAGAGTGCGATGGCCACCAGAATCACCGCCGACACGATGAAGATGATGCTGACGCAGAGCCTGGGATCGGC
>JAGBFJ010000009.1 GCA_017936545.1 Sutterella sp. | reverse complement strand
TTATAATTATTTTTGACCTGAAGCGGCTTCCGTCGTCCGCGGCGTACGGCCTCGACGTTCGACGGTTTCTTTCATCAAACGGAGTGTATTCATGACGGCACGCAGGGCTGTGATCATCGCCACAGGCGGCACCATTGCGATGAAGTACGACGAGGAAAAGCAGGGGCTCGTTCCCGCCTGCACGGGAGAGGATCTCGCCCGCGCGGTTCCCGGACTCGGCGAAGTGGCCGACCTCGAATTCATTCAGATCACCAACATTGCCTCCTGCGGCATGACGCCCGAAATCATGTGGAGGCTTCATGAGGAAGTTGACCGCGTGCTCGCCCGCAGCGACGTGTCGGGCGTCGTCATCACGCACGGCACCGACACCGTCGAGGAAACGGCCTATTTCCTCGATCTGGTGCATTCGAGTGAAAAGCCCGTCGTCCTGACGGCGGCCATGCGCGGCGCCGGCGACACGAGTCCCGACGGTCCGATGAACATTCTCTGCGCCGTCAAGGCGGCGGTGAGCGACGAAACCCGCGGCATGGGCGTCATGGTCTGCCTCAATGAAATCCTTCATGCCGCCGCCGACGTCATGAAAACGCATGCCGCCAATCCGGCCACGTTCGAATCTCCCTGGTGGGGACCAGTCGGCTACGTCGACTGCGACCGCGTCGTGATCCGGAGAAAACCGATCTGCGTGAAGCGGATCCGTCCTGAAGCGCTCGGCGCCCGCGTCGACATCGTCAAGGCCATGACGGGCTCGGGCCGCGAATATATCGACTTCGCAGTTTCTCAGGGCTGCGCCGGCATCGTCGTGGAAGGCTTCGGACGCGGCAACATTCCTCCCGGCATGGTGCCCGGCATTGCGGACGCCGTCGGCCGGGGCGTGCGCGTCGTCATCGTTTCCCGCACGCTGGCCGGCCGGGTTCTCGACGTCTACGGCTATCCGGGCAGCGTCACCGATACGCTTCGCGCCGGCGTCGTCATGGGCGGCGAACTGTCCGCGGCCAAGGCCCGGATCAAACTGCTGCTGGCGCTCTCGGACAATCCCTCGATCGGACGGGAAGACCTGCAGTCGCTTTTTGACTGACGTACTCAGCAGCTGACGGCTGTGATTCTTACGAGGCCGGGCTGCGTCCCGGCCTTGCTGTTTCCGGCAAATTTGATCCCGAAGAGCCTGTGACGGGGGCCCGGCTCCGGAGGCTGCTGTTACGAAGCAGTACATCGGCATGCCGCTGAATCAGGAAAGGAGCATCCCTGCCCGCTCATGCTTGTATGCCGTGCGCTATCCTTCGGGCTGTTACCCTGCACACGCCCGTCCGTCATGTTCTTCCTTGCTGCAGTTCTGTCTGTAACGACAGCCATTCTCTCTGCCAGCGCCTACTATCTTTGCGCGAAGTATCCGTTCAGCTTCGACACCGCTCTGGTGCCGGCCTTCTATTTCGGCGCCATGGCGATTCTGGCGGGTCAGTATCTGGTGCTTGCCCGGCTGGACTTTTCCAAACTCAGAGCCTCGTTCGAACATCTGATGCTTTACGACCGCTTCAGGACGCTGCGCTCATGAACAATCGTTCTCGGAATCTACGCCACGCTGGTTTTTCTGGCATCGCTTCTCGGTCCGCTTTTTGACGGAACGGCGGCCGGCAGACCGCTCCCGGAGTTGCTCGGCTTTACGGCTGCCCTGCTGCTGATGCACGTCATCATGAGCGGCGCATTCCATTTCCGCCGCGTGATGAGCCTGCGGGAAGATCTGAGGCATAGACGCTTGAAAAATCCGCAGACTTCAATGCATGGAAAGGGCGGTGTGCCTGCGTGCAAGCATTCCCGACCGTATCGAGGAGCGAGCCGCACGAGCCGGCTTCTCACGGCCCGAAAGGATTACAGCTCAGACACTCTGTCTGCCGGAGTCGGACGGCGGCAGATCAGAAAGCCGTGCTTCCGACGGCAATCTGACCCGACTTCCAGCTCTGATTATTTTTGACGGCTGCAGTCAGCTTGTTGTAGGCGCCGAGAGCCTGCTGATAGTCCGTCCAGCCTTTCTGATCCGTTGTGAAGACATACGAGCCGTTGCTTTCGACGACGTATCTGCCTCCGATGATCTGATCGTCCTGCCCTTTGATGTATTTTTGATCCCAGGAGCTGACATAGTCCTCGCTCCAGATTCTGCCGATCGCGCCGGAACCGTCCTGAATCATCATGGCGGTCTGCGTTTCGTTGCCTTTGCTGATAGCCGCGACGGTCGTCAGGCCGACGAAGTACGTCATGTTGCCAGAACCGTCGTCAGTCGCCTGAATGAACGGCACGCGCTCAGGGCCGGTAATATTGCGGATGTCGGTTTCGGTCCAGAGAAGGCTCTTCTTGCCGTCACCGAGATCGAAAACTCGCCAGTAGCCGACGTCGGCAATCGAGCTGAAAGGTTCGCCGAGAGAGGGAAGCAGTTCCGCAAACGCATGTGAGGCCGCGGTGATCATTGCCCCCGTCGCACTCTGCGTGCAGTTGATCTGCGAGTACTTGGCGACGACGCCGCCGATACCGTCGGCGCCGGAACTGCAGTTCCCGGTTTTGTTGACGTCGCCGAAACCGGCGAGCGATGTCGGTCCGGTCGCAATCGACGGAGTGCCGGTACCGGAACCTGCAGTGCACTGCGGCGCCGCCAGCGTTCCCAGAGGTTCCGTTCCGAGCTGGGTATCGTTGTATGACACTGTAACGGGGACCTCCGTGCCGTCGGACGGGAGCTCATCGAACGTCAGCTGAAACTCGCCGAAGACCTTGTTCGGCGCATCTGCGATCGAATCCATATTCTCGTTGACGGACTGAACAGCACTCGCGCAGTCGAGACCGGTCAGCACTTTCTCGGAAAAGTGCGCATTGATGCGGGCCTGAGCTTCGGCAATCGCCGTCTGCGCCGCCCTCATGCGGGATTCTTCCTGCAGGTCGAAGTACTTGGGCACGGCAACTGCGGCAAGAATCCCTAGCAGAACGAGGATCATCGTGATTTCGATGAGCGTGAAGCCGGGTTCGCGGTTCGGGTGCGGGCGCTGACGGGTCATTGGATGCTGGCGGCGGTTGAGGCAGTTGTTTGTTCGGGCGCCATTGTATCCGCGAACGGCGACAAACCATGGGCACAGGCTTAGTTTTTTTGCCGAAGTCGAAATGCCGGCGCAGACAGTCTCGCCGTGAGTTCACGGCCACGAAAACGACGCCGGACCCTTCAGATGCAGCTTTAGCGGCATCGCGGAACAGATACGCCGAGCCGCCGGACGCCATGAAGTACTGTTGCGGCTGAATGATGACATCTTCCGGCTACGGTCGGCGTGTCAGACATCGAGCCCGGCATACACGTCGCCGAGCGTGAAAAACCGGCGGTCGGGCGCTTCTCTGACATCCTTGAATCCCGCTCTTGAGACAAATCCGAAACGCTTTGCCGGCAGCGGAGAGGCTCTGACCTGAGAGATTTCCTGCTCGACCGATTCCTGTGTCATAGGAGATGACCTGAACTTGCATTCCCAGCTGATCCAGCCTTCATCATCCTCAGTGACCACATCGAACTCCCCGTTTCGCCTTTCCTGTGCGAGGTCATACCAATACGGCCCGATTTTGAAAAACGGCGGATCCATGCGCCCGGCCTTGTTCTCGCGAATCAGAAACTGACGCACGATAAGTTCAAAATGACGCGGAACATAGCCGGTCTCAAAATCGTCGGCAATATACCTCTGATAGAACTGATCCGCCGTCAGCAGCGTCTGTCTCGACTGGTTTCGATAGATATAGCGGAAGTAAAAATCCATCAAATTGTCATCGAAGGCGTAGCGGATTTTCTTCCTGTTCCCTTCGTCATTGACCGGGCAGACCTTGCGCAGAAACCCCATATCAACCAATCGCTTGAGAGTATCTGCCAAAGCCGGAGAGCTGGAAAAAGATGTTTTCCCGAGAATATCCGAAAACTTCTGAGCACCTGCTGCAATTGCCTCAAAAACCCGCTCCGCATTGGATACTTTGGAGATTTCCATCATAAGAAGATAGGATGCTTCGTTGGCCAAAACAGCATCCTTCGATGCGAGGAGACGAATCACGTTCTCCCGCACGGACATAGAAGAATCAATCTTTGCGTTGTAGTACGGAATGCCTCCGAACACACTGAAGAGCCGAACTTTGTCCTCGTTCGAGAAATCCGGGTAAAACCTTGCTGAGTCCAAGTAGTCCATAGGCTCAAGATGCAAGGTGAGGCCTGATCGTCCGTACAGCGGGCTTTTGTACTCGGATATTCCTTTCATCACATCGAGATACGAACCGCAGATCACCAGCTTGAGACCGCCGGACCTGTAGAAGTCCACCAAATACTGGATCAATGTGTCGCAGCCGGGCAGGAGATCCCGCAGGTACGGATACTCATCGAGCACCAGAATTCCCGGACGATTCTTCATCAGCTCGAAGAGCATCTTCAAAGCTGCTTCAAGGTCATGCGGCCGTAAGTCCGGCAACCCGAATGCTTCTGCCGCCTGCGCCATCAGGTCATCAATATTGCTCCGGATTCCCGTACCCTTGCATTGAAGAAACACGAACGGAAGATCGCCGCTGATCAGGGAGTGGCGCAGCAGTTCGCTTTTGCCCACCCGGCGACGACCGTAGACAATTGCAAAATTGTCCGTCTTGGACCTGTAAAAGTCCTTCAGCTTACCCAGCTCGTGTTCCCTTCCGATAAAAGCCATCTCGTCCCTCATTTGTTTCCTTGCGATATTTTACTCGGTTTTATCCGACTCATTTTCAACCGAGTAAAAATCCGCAAAGTACGCATGCCTGCTGCTGTACGTGGTACCTGATGATCTCGTTCAGCGGGTGCACCTGCAAATGACATTCCAAGCCTCAGGACAAAATGCTGGCGGTGCTGTCCGACGAAGTCAGACCGCGACAGAAGAAAAAGAGGCCGGACTTCCGAAAGAAGCCGGCCTCCTTCATGAGAACTCAGGCTGAATCAGCCTCAGAAGCGGTGTGCCTTTCCGCCCTCAAAGCCCGCCGGCTTGGCCGTGCGGCAGGGCTTGATGACGATGCTCGGCTTGGTGATGCCGGCATCGGGAAGCGGAGCCACAGAGTCGACAAGACCGTGCTTCCTGCGCAGTTCATCGATGTCGCCGAACTCGAGCGCACGCTCAGGACAGCTTTCCACGCAGACGGGCATCATGCCGCGGGACGTGCGGGCGACGCAGCCGTCGCACTTCAGCATTTTGCCGCGCTTCGCATCAAGCTGCGGAACGCCGTACGGGCAGGCGCGGGCGCACATGCCGCATCCGATGCACTTTTCCTGATCGATGACGACGAGACCGTCCTCGGCGCGCTTGAAGTGCGCCTTGGTCGGGCAGACCTTCACGCAGGCCGGATCGGCGCATTCGTTGCAGCCGATGGAGACGTAGTAGGCGAAGACGTCCTGACGCCAGGTGCCTTCGGCGCTCTTCTTCCAGGAACCGCCTTCAAACTCGATCACGCGGCGCAGATTCAGGCCGACCGGCGTGTTGTTGAGATCCGCACAGGCAACGGAGCAGGTGCGGCAGCCCGCGCAGCGGGTAAGGTCGATGTAAAAACCCTTCTGTGTCATTTTCTAATCCCCCTGCTCGTCAGGCCTTGCGAACCTGAACCAGAATGTTGTGCTGGGCATTGCCCTTGGCATACGGGCTCGGACGATGGCCGGTCAGTGTGTTGATGCAGCCGCCCACGTCGACGGACTTGCCGTCGATGATCTTCGGGTTGTACCAGGCGCCCTGCGGGATCGTGATGACACCCGGCATGATGCGCGGCGTCACCCGGGCGGGCAGAAGCACCGTGCCGCGGTCATTGAACACAAAAACCTTGTCGCCGTCGGCGATGCCGCGTTCTTCGGCGTCGAGCACGTTCATGAAGACCACGTCGGGGTGCAGATCGCGCAGGTGCGGAAGATTGTGGAAGGTCGAATGGATGCGGCCGTGGCCGTGGAAGCCGAAGCACTGCAGCGGATAGTCCTTTTCCTTCGGATCGCCCGGCATGTCCCAGGTGCGGCGGAAGACCGGAATCGGGGAAATGGCGTCGCCCTCGGGGAGAACCCAGTCGGCGACTTCCTTGGCGAGGCGCTCGGAATAGATTTCGATGCGGCCCGAAGGCGTCTTGAGCGGATGCTTTTCGGGATCCTTGCGGAAGGCTTCAAGCGCGATCGGATCCTTGCGGAAATTCCAGATCTTGGCCATGCCGTTCTTCCAGAATGTATCGAAGTCGGGCAGTTCGGGCACCTTCTTGCGGGTTTCCTCATAGCACCACTTCACCCAGCCCATCTGGTCGCGCCCTTCGGTGTAGGCGTCCTCAAGTCCGAGTTCTATGGCGATCAGGCGGCAGATTTCCCACGAGGGCTTCTGTTCGTACTGCGGTTCGACCGCCTTCTGAATGGCGAGCATCGTCGCAACGTCGCCGTGGCTGCCGCCCTGGCAGGCCGCGTCGTCCGTTTCGGGGCCGAGCGTGTCGGGAAGCAGAATGTCGGCGTAGCGGCACGACGGCGTCATCATGTTGTCGCAGACGACGAGGAATTCGAGCTTCGTTTCATCCTGCAGCACCTTGTCGGTCCAGACGCAGTCGCCGTGCTGGTTGATCATGGTGTTGCCGCCCGAATTGACGATCATGCGGATGTCCTGCGTGAGCGCCTCGGCGCCCTTGAGCGCGTCGGTGCGGCGGGTCATTTCATGGCCGCGCAGAATGGCGTCCGTCCAGAGGTAGCACGGAATCGTGGCCTTGACGGGATTCTTGCCGACCGGCAGATAGACGGCCGGGAACGGCGTATTGCCTTCGTGAGCGCCGGTGTTCGTACCGGGAAGACCGACCT
>JAGBFJ010000064.1 GCA_017936545.1 Sutterella sp. | reverse complement strand
GCTGGTTCCACTCCTCGCTCCTCACGGGCACGATGCTCGACGGCCGCGCGCCGTACGACATGCTTCTTACCCACGGCTTCGTCGTTGACGAAAAGGGTGAAAAGATGTCGAAGTCGAAGGGCAACATCGTTCGTCCGCAGGAAGTGTCCGAAAAGTTCGGCGCCGAAATTCTGCGTCTCTGGGTCGCCTCGACCGACTATTCGGGCGAACTCCGCCTCGGTCAAACGATTCTGAAGCGCGTGGTGGAAAGCTACCGCCGCGTGCGCAACACGCTGCGCTTCCTGCTCGCCAACACATCGGACTTCGACTTTGCTAAGGACGCCGTGCCGGTGGCCGACCTGCTCGAGCTTGACCGCTGGGCGGTGGCGTACACCGAAAAGTTCCAGCAGGAAGTGCTTGCCGAGTACAAGGAATTCCGCTTCCACAACGTCGTGAACATGCTTCAGACGTTTGCGTCGACGGATCTCGGCGGCTTCTACCTTGACGTGCTCAAGGACCGTCTCTACACGACGGCGCCCGACTCAGCGGCCCGCCGCTCCGCCCAGACGGCTCTTTACTACATCACGAAGACGGTGCTCCGCCTGATGGCGCCGATCCTCTCCTTCACCGCCGAAGAAGCGTTCAAGGTCTTCTCGCCCAACGAAAGCGAAACGATCTTCACGGAAGTCTTCGAACCGCTGCCCGCCGTCGAGGGCGCCGATGCGCTTCTCGCTAAGTGGGAAGCCGTCCGCACGGTCCGCGCCGACCTTCAGAAGGCGATCGAAGAACTTCGCGGCTCCGGCACCGTCGGTTCGAGCCTGCAGGCCGTCGCCCGCATCGAAGCCGCGCCCGCCGTGTACGATGCGCTCGCTTCGCTCGGCGAGGAACTGCGCTTTGTGATGATCGTCTCCGCCTGCGAACTCGCAAAGTCCGCCGACGATCAGACGCACATCTCGGTGAAGGCCGCCGAAGCCTCGAAGTGCGAACGCTGCTGGCACTATGTGCCGGGCGTCGGCAGCAATGCCGAACACCCGACGCTCTGCCCGCGCTGCGTCTCGAACCTCTTCGGCACCGGCGAAAAGCGCCTCTTCGCCTAAAGGAGTCTCCGACCGATGGCCGGCAAATCCTCCGCCCGCCCGAGCGCGCTCAAATTCGCGCTCTGGGTGCTCCTCGGGTTTCTGATCCTGTCGCTTGATCAGGTGACGAAGTTCTGGTTCGAGCACGAGTTCGCCCCGGGCGACGTGCTGCCGGTCTGCACCGGCTTCAATCTGGTGCTGGCCCACAATACCGGCGCCGCGTTCTCGTTTCTCGCGGACGCGGGCGGCTGGCAGCGCTGGGCCTTCACAGGCCTGGCCGCCGCGGTGATCGTCGCCATGCTGGTGCTGCTCTGGCGTCACAACCATGTGAAGCTTTTCAGTCTGGCGCTCACCTGCATCGCCGCCGGCGCCATGGGCAACATGATCGACCGAGCGGTCTACGGCTTCGTGGTGGACTTCCTGGACTTCTACTGGCAGGGCTGGCACTGGCCGGCCTTCAACGTCGCCGACATCGCGATCTGCCTCGGCGCCTTCTTTCTGATCGTCGACGAACTGCGCGGCGTCAGAAGCCGATAGGATTTCCCAGAGCAAAAAAACCCGCATCAGTCCCTGAGGAAGATGCGGGTTTTATTTTGTCCTGATGCGGGCGCCCGAAGGACGCACGCATCATCGGAATCGTCAGGCGGCGAGACCGTTCAGCTTCTTCGCCACGCCCGTGAAGACCTCGAAGGCCACCGGCAGGGATTCGGTGTCCTGAATATCGAAGTCCGCGCGGTGATGGCCGTTCTGGTTGCAGCCGAAGAGGAAGTACGTGCCGCGGCCGCCGTGTTCCTTCACGCGGCGGATCAGCATCGTGCAGTCTTCGGAGCCCGACGGGCGGCTTTCGTCGAAGACCCGCTTCACGCCGTCGATTCCGCCGGCTACGCTGCGGATCACGTCGAGAAGTTCGGGACAGTCGTCGAGCGTCGTCGCTTCGCCGGCCTTTTCAATGCGGCCCTTCACGCCGTAGGCCACGGCGTTGCCCTTCACGATGTTTTCAACGGCGTCGACCATGTACTGGTTGATCTCGCCGCTCGAACCGCGGACTTCCGCCTGCATGAAGGCATGCACCGGCGTCACGTTGCGGCCCTCGCCGGCCACCAGACGGCCGACGCTCACGCGGGTCGTGCCCTCGCCGTGACGCGGAATGCCCTGCATCATCATGGCGGTCGCGCAGGCGGCCATCAGCGCGCTGCGGCCCTTGTGCGGATCGGCGCCGGCATGCGAAGGCGTGCCCTCGAAATAAATGTCGAGCTTGGTGCTCGCCAGGAAGCCCGTATGGCAGAGACCCACTTCGCCGAGACGGGCAAAGGTGCCGACATGACCGCCGATCAGCTGATCGACGTCGTCGAGCACGCCCGAGGCGGCAATGGCGCCGCCGCCGCGGACGCCTTCTTCAGCGGGCTGGAAGACCAGCTTGAAGCGGCCGCAGAGCTCGTCCCGATGTTCGGCCAGCCAGCGCGCTACGGCCAGACCGACGGCGGTATGAGCGTCGTGACCGCAGGCATGCATGAAGCCCGGTCGTTCGGAAGCAAAGCCCTCGGCATTGGGCACATGGGCGGGATCCGCTGTTTCGGAGACGATCACGCAGTCCATGTCGCAGCGGAATGCCGTCGTCGGACCGGGACGGCCCGTATCGAGCACGGCCACGCAGCCCGTATAGCCTTCGGTTTCATCGATGAAGCTCTGCGGCACGCCGTTAGCCAGCGCGCGTTCAATCGCTTCCTTCACGAGCTTTTCGCTGCGGCCCATCACGGCTTCGGGATTCACCACCTTCGTGCCGAGCAGGATGTCAAAGCCGCCGATTTCACGAAGACGCTCCACCACGAGCCAGTTCGTTTCAAATTCCGTCCAGCCTTCTTCGGGCCGGCGGTGGATGCGGCGCCGCGTCGCGATCATTTCGTCAAAAAGAGCCTTGTCCATGGGAGAGTTCCTTTTAAAACAGGGAAGAATTCCGGCGGGCTTCCGAGGCCTGCCGACGGTACCGCAAGCTTAATCCCGAAGGTTCCTCTGAAGGTCCGAAGTCTGTCGAAAGACTTCTTCATCCGACGCCTGAAAATGACACTCCTGCAGGCGTCTTCCCGACTTCATTTTTTCTGCCTATCGGACTGCACCATTCCATATACATGAGTACAATTGGGGATTATCCCGAGGAAGTTTCCCCTACTTTCTCCGTCGCCGACTCCTTTCCGCGCCTGACCCGCGCACCGATGTTATGGAACATTCTCTGCCTCTTATTTCCACGCTCGTCATCGCCTTCAGCCTAGCGCTGGTACTCGGCTTCGCCGCCGAACGCTTCTTCAAGGCGCCGGCGCTTGTCGGCTATCTGCTCGCCGGCATTGCGGCCGGCAAATACACGCCCGGCGTCTTCGCCGATCCTGCTCTGGCCAATCAGCTCTCGGAGCTCGGCGTCATGCTGCTGATGTTCGGCGTCGGCCTCCACTTCTCGATGAAGGACCTCCTGAAGGTCAAAGGCATCGCCGTCCCCGGCGCCGTGCTGCAGATGTTCATCGCCACCTTGCTCGGCGGGGTCGCCGCCCACTTCTTCTGGGGCTGGCACTGGGGCGACGCGCTGGTGCTCGGCATGTGCCTTTCCTGCGCCTCGACGGTCGTGCTTCTCAAAGCTCTTGAAGTCCGAGGCATTCTGCAGTCGATGGACGGTCAGATCGCCGTCGGCTGGCTGGTGGTCGAAGACATTGCCACCGTGCTGATCCTCGTGCTGCTGCCGCCGCTTGCCGGACTTCTGACGGGCAGCTCGGCTGGCGGAACGGGTGCGGTCGTCACCGGCAAGGACATTCTGATTCAGATCGCCTGGACGATCGGCAACGTCGCGGCCTTCATCGCCGTGATGCTGGTGGTGGGACGCCGCGTGCTCCCCTGGGCGATGACGCAGGTCGCCCGCACGGGTTCGAGAGAGCTCTTCACGCTCTTTGTGCTGGCTGCCGCCGTCGGCGTTGCCTACGGCGCTTCGGCCATCTTCAACGTGAGCTTTGCGCTCGGCGCCTTCTTCGCCGGCATGGTGATGCGCGAGTCGAGCTTCGCCCACCGCGCTGCCACCGAGTCGCTGCCGCTGCAGGACGCCTTCTGCGTGCTCTTCTTCGTCGGCGTGGGCATGCTCTTCGACTGGCACATCATCATCGAGGCGCCTCTGCAGGTTCTCACGGTGCTGCTCATCATCATGGTGGGCAAGGCCATGGCGGCATTCGGTCTCGTGCACATGCTGAAGTATCCGCTCCACACGGCGGTGACGGTCAGCGCCTCGCTCGCGCAGATCGGCGAATTCTCCTTCATTCTCGTTGCGCAGGCCAAGGAGCTCGGTCTGGCCGACGACTATGCGGTGAATCTGATCGTCGGCGCGGCCATTCTCTCGATTGCGCTCAATCCGGTGGTCTTCTCGCTCATTCCTGAAATGAAGAAGCAGCTGACCTCCCGCTGGGCCTGGGCCCGCAAGGCGGCTATGCGCGAAGCACCCTTCGAGACGCTTCCGCAGGAAACCAACACGAAGCACCTTTCCAATCAGATCGTCGTCACGGGCGAAGGCGCGCTGATGAAGGCGCTGATGCCCGAACTGAACGCACGCGGACTGCCTCTCGTGGCCGTGCTGCAGGATCACGAAACGGCAACGATGCTTTCCGAAGCCGGCATCTCGGTGATCGTGGGCAATCCGACCGACCCGCAGACGCTGGTGAGCGCGCATCTGATGAATGCTCAGATGCTGATGATTCTCGACAATTCGACCGAGTCGCTTCGAGTGGCCGAAGTGGCCAGAACCCTCAAGAACGACATCGCCATCACGATCGTCGCACCCGATCCCGGCATCTGGGTGGACGTTCCAGGCTTCTCGAGCGTTCGCTTCGTCAGCACCGTGACGGCCGCCGCGGCCTCGGTGGCGGGCGATCTGGAACAGGCATCCGGGGAAGGCGCTCCGCTCGGCACCGTGATCGAACGTCATATCAAGAAGCAGGTGACGGCCCAGCTTGACGACGCCGAATCCGTCCGCGAACAGGTCGCCGCCGAAGAGCTTGCCCGTGCACAAGCCGCGGCATCCGCCGCAGCATCCGATGCCGAAGCCGGGCCCGAAGCGGCGCCGGCAGCCGCAGCGGACAATGAGACCCGATCCGATACGGTCTCCCCGGAAGCTGCCGCTTCTGCTCCCGCGCCTGCTCCGGAACAGTCCGATGAAGCGCCCGAATCGAACAAATCCGAACCGTCGCAGGTCCCGTCCGAACCGTCCGATCGTCCCGATCCGGCGCCCGCCGCTCCCGACAATCCAGACCTTCGATCCCGCGCCGTCGGTCTCTTCAGCCTCTTCTCCCGAAAGAAGAAAAGCTGAAGCCTGATGTAAACTGCCCGGAAGCCCGATCTTCCGGGCAGTCTCTTTTTCGGAATCTCGCCATGCCGCGCTTCAGCCGCATCACGCTAGCCGTCACCGGCGGCATCGCCGCCTACAAATGCTGCGAATTCGTCCGCGCTCTTAAAAAAACAGGCTCCGACGTGCACGTCGCCATGACCGAGCACGCCGCCGCCTTCGTCGGTCCCGTCACCTTCGAGGCGCTGTCGGGTCATCCCGTCGCCATGACAGAATGGGCGCCGGGTCCTCAGGGCGCCATGCCGCACATCGGCCTCAATCAGTCGTCGGATCTGCTCGTCGTGATGCCCGCCACGGCCAACATCATCGCCAAGGCCGCGCACGGCATTGCGGACGATCTGGTCTCAACACTCATCGCTGCCCGCCGTCAGCCCGTCCTCTTCGTGCCCGCCATGAACCGCTTCATGTGGGACAATCCCGCTAATCAGCGCAACGTTGAGACGCTCCGGCGCGACGGCTGCTTCTTTGCCGGTCCCGCTTCCGGCTTTCAGGCCTGCGGCGACGTCGGTGCCGGACGCATGCTCGAACCCTCGGAAGTCCTCGATCTGATGGACGGACTCACCGTGCCCAAATCCCTTGAAGGCCGCCGCGTCGTCGTGACCGCGGGACCGACCTTCGAGCCGATTGACGACGTGCGCGGCATCACGAACCGCAGTTCGGGCCGTCAGGGCTTCGACGTGGCGCGCGCCGCACGCGATGCGGGCGCCGACGTCACACTGATCGCCGGTCCCTGCCCGCTCCCGACGCCAGCCGGCGTCAAACGCATCGATGCAGTGACCGCGGCCGACATGGCCGCGGCCGTCGCCGGGACGCTTGAGGGCCGGGGCGCGGATCTCTTCATCGGCGTCGCAGCGGTCGCTGACTGGCGAGTAACGAATGCCAGAGCCGGAAAGATCAAGAAAACGGACGGCAGACTCCCCGAACTGCAGTTTGAGGAAAATGTCGATATCCTTCGCATGGTCGGAGAGCGCGGCGACGTGAAGATCACGATCGGCTTCGCCGCGGAAGCCGAAAATCTCGAAGCCTATGCCCGCGACAAATGCCAGAGAAAAGGCGCCTCGCTCATCGTCGGCAACATCGCGCGCGAGGCGCTCGGCGGCGCCGAGAACAGCGTTCTCTTCGTCACGCCTGACTCGGCCGAGGCTTTCGGTCCTGCACCCAAGCGCGACGTTGCCGATGAAATCATTCGACGCGCATCCCAAATTCTTACTAAAAATTAAGGACATTCCATGAAGATCGACGTCAGAATCCTTGACGAACGCATGCGCAAGCGCATGCCCGCCTATGCCACGCCCGGCTCCGCCGGCCTTGACCTGCGCGCTCTCCTTGACGAACCCGTGGTGATTCAGCCGGGAGAAACGGTGCTTGTTCATACCGGCCTGGCGATTCACGTCGCCGATCCGGGCTACGCCGCTCTGATCCTTCCCCGCTCCGGCCTCGGTCACAAAAAGGGCATCGTCCTCGGCAACCTGGTGGGCCTCATCGACAGCGACTATCAGGGCGAACTCATGATTTCGACCTGGAACCGCGGCAGCGAACCCTTTACGCTCGAACCGTTCGAACGCCTTGCCCAGCTCGTCATCGTGCCGGTCGTCCAGGCGGAATTCAACGTCGTCGATCAGTTCGACGCCTCCTCCCGAGGCGAAGGCGGCTTCGGCTCCACGGGCCGCGCCTGATCAGCGACGTCATTGTCTCCGGATTGCAAAAGAGCCTGAAGACCGCCGTCTTCAGGCTCTTTTTCGTCAGATCATGACCGGCATTCAGACGCCGCGTTCGCTGCCGAAATCCTCTTCGCAGCCTTCGTCGTCCTCTTCGTCGTCGCCGAAGAGAATATCGTCGAGCTCACGGTGATCTTCGAGCGTCAGACCGTTCTTCTGGTCCATACCAAGACTTGTTGAAGCATCCACCGCAAAAGCCGGTCGGCGGTCAGACGCAAAGACCACGCTGACGCGCGCGCCCATGGCATCTTCATAGCCGGGAATGTCGTTGGCGAGGAGGCCTTCACCCGTCAGACGGTCGGCCGTCGGCGTGCGGAAGGCTTCCAGATACGCGTCGTGCAGCGAGCGGTCCACCTCGATCCAGCAGCCCCAGGTGAAGCAGTCGTCCTCGTAGGCGAGCGGCACCTCGACGACGCCGAAAAGATACGTGCGTCCGTCCATGCGGGCAAAGTCGTCCGTCCAGACGGCGCCCCGTCGGTAGCGTTCGAGCGGATCCAGCATCCAGATTTCGTCGGGAAGTTTCATCTGAATGTCGCGGCAGAGTTCGGCATCGTCAGCCATGTCCATCTCCTCAAAGCGGACCCGCCCGAAACGGAATGCCCGGACACGGGTCTGCACATCAAGAAATTTTAGTCGCCCTCGGGCACCCGCATCAGCACCTTCACGGTACCGTCCGCCGTCTTTTCCACGTCAAAGACCACGCGGCCGCCCGACTTCAGGCGTCCGAAGAGAAGCTCGTCCGCAAGCGGACGGCGCACTTCGTCGGCGATCAGACGGCGCATCGGACGGGCGCCCATATGCGGGTCGTAGCCCTTTTCGGCCAGCCATGCGCGGAAGGCCGGCGTATATTCGGGCTCCACGCTGCGGCCCTTGAGCTGCGCGGTGAGTTCGCCGAGGAACTTCGAGACCACGGAAGCCAGCGTGTCGTGAGACAGCGGCGCGAAGCGCACGATAGCGTCGAGACGGTTGCGGAATTCAGGCGTAAACACCTGCTTGAGCGCCGCATCCTCGCTGCCCGACTGCGAGTCGCCGCCGAAGCCGATGGTGTTCTTCTCGAGCGCCCGGGCGCCCACGTTGCTCGTCATGATCAGAATCACGTTGCGAAAGTCCGCCTCGCGGCCCGACGCATCTGTGAGCTTGCCGTGGTCCATCACCTGCAGAAGCAGATTGAAGAGCTGGGAATGCGCCTTTTCGATTTCATCGAGAAGCACGACCGCATACGGATGCTTGGTCACCTGTTCCGTAAGCAGACCGCCTTCGTTGTAGCCCACGTAGCCCGCCGGCGCGCCGATCAGGCGGCTCACGGTATGCGCTTCGGAATATTCCGACATGTCAAAGCGAAGAAGCGGCACCGAGAGCGCTTCGGAGAGCTGCCTTGCCACCTCGGTCTTGCCGACGCCCGTCGGTCCGGTAAAGAGGAATGAGCCTACGGGACGCTCGGGGCTGCCGAGCCCGGAGCGCGACATCTTGATGGCGGAGACCACGGCGCTGATGGCGGCATCCTGACCGAACACGGCGCTCTTGAGGCGGGTGTCGAGCTTGGCAAGATCCTCGCCTTCCTCGCGGCCCACCTGTTCGACCGGCACTCTGGCCATGCGCGCGATGATGGAGGGAAGCGCATCGGCGTTCACTTCTGCCGGTTCGGTTTCCCCGGGCTCGCGGCGCATGCGCGCGGAAGCGGCGAGTTCGTCGAGCACGTCGACAGCCTTGTCAGGAAGCGCCCGGTCGACGATGTAGCGGTTCGACAGCGTCACCGCGCGGTCCACGACGCCCGGCGCAAAACGCACGCCGTGATACTGCTCGTACTGAGGCGCAATGCCGTGAAGGATCCGCTTGGCATCCTCCTCCGTCACCGGCGTGAGTTCGACAGGCTGAAGACGCCGGGCAATCGCGGCGTTCTGGCTGAGATTGCTGCGCCAGGGCTTGAAGCTCGTCGAAGCGATGACGCGGATCGACTCGTCGCTCACCAGACGCTGCAGCGCGTTGAGCTGCTCCATACCGCCTTCGTCTCTGCCGTCGACGAGCGCATGAATATCATCGATGAAGAGAATGGCTCCCGGCACCTCGCGGGCGGCCTCGGCCACCTGCGAAAGCCGTTCTCCGAAGACACCCTTGTAGCGGCTCGCCAGCGAAGAACTGTTGAGCGCGAAGATGCGGGCGCTGCGAAGGAAGGGCGGCACTTCGCCCTTCACGATGCGAAGCGCAAGACCTTCGACGAGCGCCGTCTTGCCGCTGCCCGTTTCACCGATGATGAGCGGTTTGTTCTTGCGGCGGCAGCAGAGAATTTCGTAGATGCGCTCGAGCTCCTTGTCCCGGCCGATCAGCGGATCGATTTCACCGCGGCGGGCCGCCTCGGTGAGATCCCGAGTCATCTTCAGAAGCGCCTTTTCAGCACGCGAAGGACCCGGATCCTTCCGCTCCTCGCCGCCGTCCGCCGGACGTCCGCCCAAAAGCCCGCGAAGTGCCTCGGCGGACTCTCCCGCCTGAACGAAATTGCCGTTCTTGTCCATGATGAAGGACGCGGAAATCTGACCTTCTCCGCCCTGCCGCTGCGCGATCTCGCGGATCATTTCGCCGATCGGACCGTTTCTGAAGTTCTCGAGCGCCTTCTTCATCGCCTCGCGGTATTCCTCCATATCCTCGGCGGGAATACCTTCCGACGTGCTGTCTTCGGAAGTTTCCTCGTCTTCATCGTTCTCGCTCTGAAGCCCGTCGGTTTCGCCCGTCATTTCGCGCAGGTCGTCTTCCAGAAGGTCGCACCCGGTGAGCTTGAGTCCGTCGATCAGACCGTCCTTTTCATGGGCCTCCCGGTCGATCAGCTTGACGGCAAGACCGGAAAGACCGGCGTCCGAAAGCGTCTTCGCCAGCGGCGAACGGCTCGACTCGAGCGCCGAAAGCGCCGCCGCCAGAATATCGATGAAGTCGATGATGCCGTTCTCCCGGCGGCAACCGTAGGTGTGAAGCGCCGCATTGAGCAGCACGGACACCACGCGCTGATCGAGCTCGATCTTCTCATCGTCGGCAATAGCCGGCGCATCTTCGCCGAACCCCGGTAGCGCCTTCTCGGCGGCCGCGCGGACCGCGGCCTTCACGGCTGCGGCGTCGCAGTGAGTCAGCTGCAGCACGAGCGACATGTAGCTCGGCACCGTCAGCAGCGAGTCGAAAAAGGCGATGAAGGGCACCGCGCCGAGTCCGCAGTGAGCGGACCGGGCCGCCGCCGCGTCAAGCACCGGCAGCAGATTACTGTCAAATTGAATCTTGGTCATACTTAAATGCTGATGCTGCCGCCGTCATCCTCTTCGGGAATGAAGGGTTCGGCAATGCAGGTAAAGGGATGTCCCGCCTCGCGGGCCAGACGCACGGCCAGCGCGGCCAGACGAAGCGCCTTGGCCCGCTGATAGACGCCGGCCACGCCGCGTCCCGTGCAGTGAACGGACTTCGTCACGGCGATCGCCTCGTCGTGCGGCCGCCCGAATACCCGAATCAGAATGTCAATCACCCAGTCAAAGGGGGTGTAGTCGTCGTTGAGCATGACGACCATCCAGAGCTGCTCGCGTTTTTGCTGCAGCTGCTCCCGAGCGCTGCTCGAGACTGACGTGCCGAAGGACGTGTCGGATCCCATGGGTTACCCTTGAAAAATATCAGTCTGCACACCATAGCACAAAGGCCCGTCAGCCATGCGCCTCAGGCTGTCGCGGTAAGAAGACGGGCTCGTGAAATGTCTGAAAACACCGCTGAGAAAGCCTAGCGAACGGACTGCGGTCAAGACGGGCGGGACCTACTGCCGGATGTCGGCCGTGCGCCTGCCGTCGGCAAACACGAGTTCGACCGCATCGCCGGGCAGCGCTTCGGCGGCGCTCGTCACCGCAAGTCCGGCCCGCTCGACCCGAACGTATCCCTGCCTCAGCGGCCGGTCGGGATCCAGCGCGGAAAGAGCGTGAGAAGCCGCTTCAAGCCGCCTGACAGCGGGAAGCAGCAGCGTTCCGGGTGCCGGCAGGTGACGCTCAGCCGCATGCAGACGTCCCGCCTGAAAGCTCACGGATCCGAGAACGGCCGCCTCAAGCCGGGAAGCGCTGCGAATCAGCTCGTCGCCGCGCAGGCGCATGGTCCTGCTCAGCGCACTCGTCAGCGCCGCCGACGCATTCTCCAGCCGGCGGGATTTCGCCTCAAGCGCCGCCTCCGGACTCACCAGCGTGCGTCCCGCGCGCCCGAGCCTCTCATCCGCCTCGGCAAGAAGCGCCGAGGCAAGCTTCTCCAGCAGAGCGCCGCTTCTCGACAGCCTCGACGCAAAGCGAAGCGGCACGTCGGCAAAAGGCTCAAGCCGCCGCTGCGCGGCATCGAGCGACTGTTCCGCATCGCCGAGCCGTCTTTCCAGACCCGCTTCGAGCTGCTGCTCAAAGCCCGTCAGCAGGGAATGCCACCAGCCCGCATCCCGTCCGAGATGTTCGGCCGCCGCCGTCGGCGTTGAAGCACAGACGTCGGCCGCCAGGCTGGCGAGCGTTTCGTCGGACTCATGGCCGATTCCGGCAAGCACGGGCGTCTTCATCGCCCGAATCGCACGCACCAGCCGCTCATCGCTGAAGCACATCAGATCCTCGAAGGAACCGCCGCCCCTCACCAGAAGCACCGCATCGGCGCCTGCTCGGTCCGCCAGCCTCAGCGCTGCAATCAGCGATTCGGGCGCCTCCGCGCCCTGCACGAAGGCCGGCGAAAGACTGAGCCGCACCCAGGGCATGCGCCGGGAGACCGCCCGGATCACGTCCTGCAGCGCAGCCGCCTGAGGACTCGTGACAACGACGGCGCGCCGGATGAAAAACGGCAGCCGTTTTTTCAGCGCCGCATCGAAAAGCCCTTCGGCAGCCAGCTTCGACTTGAGACGCAGGTACGCTTCGTAGAGTTCGCCCGCCCCGGCCAGACGCCAGTCGCTGATGCGCAGCTGCAGCTCGCCGCCTCTGGCGTAAATGTCCGCGCGTCCCGTCACCTCGATTTTTTCGCCGATCCGAAAGAACGCCGGATGGCGTCTTGCGCTCATGGCGAAATACACGCACCGCAGCTGCGCTTCGCCGTCCTTGAGCGTGAAGTACACGTGACCCGACGCCGGACGGGAAAGGTTGCTGACTTCGCCTGAAATCCAGAAGCCGCCCAGCATGTTCGAGACCACGCCGCGAAGCTGCTCGACGGCGGCTGAAACGGGCATGACGTCCGGACGTCCGGCAGGCCGCGCGGACGACGTCCTCGGCGTTCTCTCCGGGCATCGGGATGCGGGGCGTCTCACTGCCGGCGCTTCACCGAAGAGATAGTCGGGATAGTCGTCGAAAATACTGGATTCTGGCATGGAAGACCCTGTGGATAACTCTGTGGACAACAAACCGCCCCTCAGGCCGACTGAGTGTAGCGCAATCCGTCTTCGCGGACGAACTTCTGGCGATTGATCCCGAACGGGAGCAGAGGAGGGATATCCCCGTTTTGCCCCTTTTGCACAAAAATTAGGCAGATCCTGAAAAATCCTTCACCGGCACGGGGTTAATCAGGTTCTCCCAAAGTTATCCACAGGTCTGTTCACAAGTTGTGGGGAAAAGCGTACGGGAACAGCGCCTCGGTTTCCCTGAGATATGCAGATTTCGGACTAAATGTCAAGAGGATGCATCAAAACACCGTCCAATTTATCCACATCTCAATCCGCCGTGAAAAATTCGCCTCTTCCCCCGAGAAAGAGATCATAAAATTAACCTCAAATGCCAACAATACATTGTTATTCAATAAATTTTTTACGAAGGGTTTTTCAGACGATTGTCCCCCGTCATCGCCGAAGAGAGGGATCCGTGCAAAAACCCCCGAACTTATCCACCAAGTTATCCACAGTTTTGGGGATAACTCCGGACGTGCGGCGGACATGTTCCGCAACAGAAAAAATCGGCCGCAGGACACACAAGACGCCCGTCAAACCGTTATGATGGAGAGCCCTGCGCACTTTTACTGCGTATTCTTTTTCACGGTTATGTCCGACAAACCCCCACGATCGTCGTTTTCTACTGATCTCCCGGCTTTCTGCCGGTTCTTCCCCCGTTCTGAGCACACCCGGTGCATTCGGGAGGCGAACGTATGACTCTGCGCGCCCGTCTTGAAGCCTGGGCCCACCGCCAGTGGTCCGTCCGCGGCCCCGTTTCGTGGCTCCTTTCTCCTCTGTCTCTTGCCTTCATGGCCGCGAGCCGTTCCCGCCGCGAAAGAACGGTGCCCAATCACCTGCCCGTTCCCGTCGTCGTTGTCGGGAACATCTATGTGGGCGGCACCGGCAAGACTCCCGTCACCATTGCGCTCGTCAAGGAACTGCAGGCGCGCGGCTGGCGTCCCGGCATTATTTCCCGCGGCTACGGCCGCAAGGATTCGTCGGTGTCTCTGGTCGAACCGAGCAGCGCCGCCGTCGACATCGGCGACGAACCCCTGCTGATCCGCCGCGAAACGGGTGTGCCCGTCGCCGTGGGCACCCAGCGTTATCTCGCCGGCATGAAGCTTCTTGAAGCCCATCCCGAAGTGAACCTCATCGTCAGCGACGACGGACTGCAGCATGCGGGGCTCGCCCGCGACGTGGAAATCGCCGTAGTCGGGGCCCGCGGCCTCGGCAACGGCTGGGTGCTCCCCGCCGGACCGCTCCGCGAGCCTCCTTCCCGTCTGGATACGGTCGACGCCATCGTGCTCAACACCACGAACGAAGCCGTTGTTGAAAGCCGCACGCCGCGATTCGCCGCTTCGAGCTGCTTCGGCACCTGCACGCAGCTTGCGACCGGCCGCACGTCCACCATCGACGCGCTGTCGGACATGATCCGCGAAAAGGGACTCCGTCCGCTGGCTGCTGCCGGCATCGCCGCTCCCGGCCGCTTCTTCGCGATGATCCGCGCCCACGACATCGAAGCGGAGGAAATGCCGCTCGGCGACCACTTCGACTTCAAGCCCAATCCCTTCACCGGTCTGAAGAAGGACATCATCTTCATTACCGGCAAGGATGCCGTGAAGTGCCAGCACGACCCGATCCTCTCCAAGGACGAGCGTCTGTGGGTGGTGGGACTCGAAGTTCAGCTCGACTCCTATCTGATCGACCTCATCGACCGCCGCGCCCGCGAAGCCGACAAGGCCATCCGCTCCCGCCGCATCGACGAACTGAAGAACGCCGACTGATTCCGGCTCTGTTCCTCATCCGAAAGGCTCCGCTTCGGCGGGGCCTTTCTGTTTTCGGCCATGGCTTCCTTACCCGATAAACGGCGGGCGGCGGGCGCACCGAACCCTTAAGGACGCCGAGCCGTCAGATCAAATGCCCTTCTGGCCGCGGAGGATTTCACGCGCAGCAGGCCCAGCACGGTGGAAAACAGATGCTCGTGCGTGATGCCGCCCTTTGCCGCGCGCCCCCTGAGCGCCGCCCGATCAATGCTGAAATCCCCGGCAAAGCCTTCGGAAAACCACATGACCATGGGGACGGTCTTCTGGACGCCGGGCGCAATAAGAAAAGGCGCGCCGTGTAGATACAGCCCCTCCTCGCCGAGACTCTCGCCGTGGTCGGACACGAAGACGAGCGCCGTGTCGGCCTCGGTCCGGGACTTCAGCGTCCGAATGAGATCCGCGAGCACCCGGTCGGTATAGCGCACGCTGTTGTCGTAGGCGGCTGCGATGCTCTCGGACGTGCACCGGCTCAGATCGGCGCTGCGGCACTCCGGTCCCCAGACCTTCAGGTGTTCCGGCGTCCTTTCCCAGTAGGCGGGACCGTGCTGGCCCATCATGTGCAGGAAAAGCACGGCCGGACGGCCGGGCTTCGCCTCGGCGAGCGCCTTCCGCGTTTCGGCGATCAGCACCTCGTCGTAGCATCCGCTCTTGCCGCACAGCGCCGCCGTTTTCTCCGGCGGCGCTTTTCTCACGCCTTCGCAGGTTCCCTTGCAGCCCGCCTGATTGTCGATCCAGCTGACGTCGAAGCCGGCACGCGCCAGCAGTGCCGGGAGCGATTCCTCAGCGAGAATGCGCTTTCGGCTGTAGTCCGACCGGCCGACGCGGCTCAGCATGCAGGGCAGCGACACGTCGGTGCTCGTCCCGCAGGCCTCGACCTCGGGAAAATTCAGCACGTTTTCCTTGCGCAGCTCGGGCGTCGTATCCCGACCGTAGCCGGCGAGGCCCCAGCTGGCCGAACGCGTGGTTTCGCCGATGACAACGACGAAGAGAACGGGCTTTTCCGGTCTGACGGTCATCACCGGATTCGGATCAACGATGATGCGCTCTCTCGGACCGTCGGGACTCTCATCCTTCGTAAGCATGCGGATGCCCGAATAAATCAGACTGTAGGGCGCAATCTGATAGCGGATCGATCTGTCGCCGCGGATGACGGTGGCGGCGGTCTGAAAGCCTCCGAAGACCAGACCCGCGGCCGCGAGCAGCGCCGCCAGAGCTGCGCCAGCCGCAGTCAGCCGCCCGACCGAAGCCGGACGATGCAGAAAATACGTTCCCGCCAACGGCGGAAGAAACGCGCAGAGAAACACCGTCAGCGTGCCGAAGGACCAGTAGCCTGCGGCTTCGCGCACATCGGTGGCGATGAAGTTTCTCACCATGTCGGGCGTCATCAGAACGCCGTACAGCATCGCGACCGTGAAGGTCACCGCCCCAGACAGATTGAGAAGCAGAAGGAGAATCCGAAAAAGCCGCCCCGGCAGCAGCGAGAGCAGACAGATGACGGCGATCGCAAGACAGAAAAAGAGCGCTCCGAAATAGATCGTCGGCATCAGATGACTGCCGAGCTCCGCCAGCTTGCCGGCATGCATCTGCCGCCAGAACGGATAGTCGAAAACACAGACCCACCACAGAGCCGTCAGCAGCGACGCCGCGGCAAACACCGTCCGCGACGTCCGCAGACTGTTTCCGACAGCAAAGAAATTGAACATGCGCACTCCCGAAAGATGAGCGGCATGCATCGACTTTTCTTCGGACGCCAACCCCCATCATGCAGTTCATTGTCTTTTTACGGGATCAAAACTGCGTAAAAGCGGCGTCAAAAACGCGTCAAAGAGAATGATGGCGCGCAAAAAGCATGGTCGTCGGGTATGGCGCACGGCTTAAAGCTGATGCAGACTCAGGTTCGGAACAACACAGAGGAGGAAGATTCCGGTGAGCGCACGCATTCTGGTGGTCGACGACAATCTCGACATTCTGGCCAACGTCAGAGACTATCTGTCGCTTCGCCCCGGCTGGTCAGTGGAAACGTCCCCGACGGGCGGCGACGCACTGGCTCGTCTCGGCGCCTCCCCCTTCGATCTGCTGATTCTCGACATCGGGCTTCCCGACACGGACGGCATCACCGTGACGAAGACGCTTCGCGAATCAGGATCGCGCCTCCCGATTCTGATGCTGACCGCCCGCGATACGGTCGACGACCGCGTCGACGGACTGATGAACGGCGCGGACGACTATCTGGTCAAGCCCTTCTCCCTTCGAGAGCTTGCCGCACGGGTCGAAGCGCTACTGAGGCGTGCCAACGGCGCCTCGGCCGATGCGCTCGCCGTGGGACCGCTGACGCTCAATCTCAAAACCATGGCGGTCACCCGAGAAGGCCGCGACATCCGTCTCAATCCCACCTGTCTTCAGCTTCTTCGCGAACTCATGCAGAAAAGTCCTGCCATCGTCGGCCGCAGCCGCCTTGAAACCGTCGTCTGGAACGGTTCGCCGCCGACCTCGGACAGTCTCCGATCGAACCTCTATCTGCTTCGGCAGGCCGTGGACAAGCCTTTCGGCGTGCCTCTCATCCGCACGCATCCGGGACTCGGCTGGTCGATCGCCGAACCCCGCTCCGGTGCTCCGGCTGACTGAAAAGAAAAACAACTATCTGACTGAAATACGAAAGGAGGAAACCGCGATTCCTCCTCGCCTGAAGGCGAAGGCTTCCTCGCGGCAAGTCTATGAACATCCGACAGACAGACAGGCTTCGCAGACCGGGCCGCGCGGAAAAACCCCGCAGCCTGGTTCAGCGCATCATGGTGAGCTTTGCGCTCCTCGTCACTTTCGTGGCCGGCTTTTACGCCGTGGCGCTGCATCAGTCGATGGAATTCACCGAATCGCATCTTCTCGCCAGCTTTCTGGAAGATGCCCTGGCGGGCGCCCGGTACGATCTTGACAAGAACATCACTCCGACGCTGCCCGCCGATACGCATCTCTACGGCGCCGAGCCGCTGCCCCCGCCGCCGTCCTACCTAAAGCACGGTCCTCTCGGCTATTCCGAAGTCACCGACGAGGCGGAACTCTTCGTCTTTCGGAGCACCTGGCGCGGCGAACCGCTGATTCTCACCCGTGATCAGCAGGGGTTCGAGGAAGTCGAACGCAGCTTTCAGCGCATCGTGATCATTTCGGTGATCGCCGTCTTTGCGCTCGGACTTCTGGCGGGCTGGTGGCTTTCGAAAAACATCATGAAGCCCGTGAAGGAGCTTTCCGCCGCCGTGCGGCAGGCCAGCGCCTCTCCCGTCTACCGGCCGCTCTCCGTTACGCCCGCGGACGATGAAGTGGGCGAACTGGCCAGAATCTGCGATCAGGCGCTGAAACGCCTTCACGAAGCGCTCGAACGTGAAAAAGCCTTTACCGGCGACGTGAGCCATGAGCTGAGAACGCCGCTGACGGTCATCGAAACCGGCGTCGAACTGCTCGAAATGACGACGCTGACGCCCGAGCAGAGCAAACAGCTCGAGCGCGTGAGGCGCGCGTCGGTCACGATGCGGGAGCTGGTGACGCTGTTTCTTGCCTTCGCCAGACTCTCCGACAAGAGCCGGCAGAGCGAACCCGACACGCTTGACGGCGTTCTGCGCGGCACATACGAAACCTGGGAACCCTTTGCCGCAGAAAAAGGACTTGAACTGCGTCTGGAAAAAAACGGCAGCTGCCCCGGCACCTATTCCCCGCTTCTGCTCGGCACGGTGGTCGGCAACCTTGTCAAGAATGCCGTGAGCTATACCGCCGAAGGCTCGGTCGCCATCATCGAAACGGCAGAGGGCTTCGAGGTGAAGGACACCGGTCCGGGACTCTCGCCCGACGAGATTCCGCATATTTTCGACGCCGGCATGAGAGGCAGCTCAGCGACGGGCGACGGCGCGGGGCTCGGTCTCTCTATCGCCATGCGCATCTGCCGCCGTCTGGGCTGGCAGATCCAAGCACTGCCGTCCGAGAAAGGCGCGCATTTCCAAGTGTGTCTCGCCAAGCCGCCGGCGCCCCGGGCCGACAGACGTCTCTGACCGGCCGAAGGCAGATCAAGTGAAGAGGGGAGTCCGACGGACTTCGCTCTTCTTTTTCAGCTCCGGCTCCGGACTTTTCACAGCGCGCACGGCCTCAGACTACAATAGTCTTTTCATCCCGTTCAGGCACAAACGCCATGCCCGCCAAACTCTCCGACATTCTGGTCTGTCCGGTCTGCAAAGGCCCGCTCCTTCAGAGCAGCTCCGAACGCCGCGAGCTCATCTGCCCGCGCTGCCGCCTCGCCTTCGAAATCCGCAGCGGCATCCCCGCCATGATCCGCTCCGAAGCGCGCGAACTCACCGAATCAGAAGCCGAACACTACTGTGCGGCCGCGGAAAAGCTTTCTCCCGCCCGCCGCTGAACCCGTTCCACAGGCCCGATACCGCATGTCCTTTACCGTCATCAATCCGGCGCGCCTCAAGTCGACCCGCCTTCCGAACAAGCCTCTTGCCGACATAGGCGGCAAGCCCATGATCGTCCGCGTCGCCGAGCGCGCGCTGCAGAGCGGCGCCGAACGCGTCGCCGTGGCCCTTGACGACGAAAGCGTCGCCGGCCCCTGCCGTCAGGCAGGTCTCAACGTCATCATGACAAGCCCCGATCATCCGACGGGGACAGACCGTCTTTCCGAAGCCGCCCGCAAGCTCGGGCTGGCCGACGACGACATTGTCGTGAATCTGCAGGGAGACGAACCTCTGATGCCCGTCGGCGTGATCAGAGACGTGGCGGCCCTGCTCGAATCCCGCCCCGACTGCGCCATGGCAACCGCCGCGCATACGATCCACGACGTCGAAAGCTTTCTGAATCCGAACGTCGTCAAGGTCGTCCTCGACGAGCGGGGCACCGCCATCACCTTCTCGCGCGCGCCGGTTCCCTGGCCCCGAGATCATTTCCGCGAAACGCAGGCTTCGCTTCCCGAAGGCTTTGCGCCGCTTCATCATCTGGGCCTCTACGCCTACCGTGCCGGTTTTCTGAAACGCTTCCCGACGCTGCCTCAGGCACCGCTGGAAAAAATCGAAAGCCTCGAGCAGCTCCGCGCCCTTTACTACGGCGAGAAGATCGCCGTCATGGTGCTTGACGCGGCGCTTCCCGCCGGCGTGGACACTGCCGAAGACCTTGAACGCGTGCGTGCCGTCTACGCCGCCGAACGCGTCTGACGATCCGAGTCTTCCGGCCGAGCTTCCCGATCCCGCTCCGACGCCTTTCGACGAGGCCGGAGCGGTTTTTTGTCATTTCGGACACACCCGGCAGGAATCCGACGGTTTTGAACCAACCCCCTGCACAGCCCCTTTCTCCCTGCTGCACTTGGGATTTCGATACTCCCGGCTTTGGCTACCGCCAAGGCCCGGCAGCCCTTTTCTCCGTCATTCAGGCTACAATTTTCGCTGTCAATCAAGCCGCAGGCTCCTCCCGCCGCCCTTTTCCGTCCGTACCCCCGAACGGCGCCGGTTCGAAGGAACAACGCGGTTTTTTCATTCACTTCTCAACGGAGCAATCCTATGCGTCTGATTCTGATCGGGCCTCCCGGTGCCGGCAAGGGCACTCAGGCCAAGTTCATCTGCGAAAAGTTCGGCATTCCCCAGATTTCCACCGGCGACATGCTTCGCGCGGCCGTCAAGGCTGGCACGCCGCTCGGTCTGGCCGCCAAGGCTGTGATGGACAAGGGCCAGCTTGTCTCCGACGACATCATCATCGGCCTCGTGAAGGACCGCCTTGCTCAGCCCGACGCCGCCAACGGCGCTCTCTTCGACGGCTTCCCGCGCACCATTCCTCAGGCTCAGGCCCTGAAGGATGCCGGCATTCCGATCGACTTCGTGCTCGAAATTCAGGTTCCCGACGAAGAAATCGTCACCCGCATGTCCGGCCGCCGCGTCGATCCGATTTCCGGCCGCACGTACCACATCGTGTACAACCCGCCGAAGGTCGAAGGCAAGGACGACATCACAGGCGATCCGCTGATCCAGCGCGACGATGACCGCGAAGAAGTCGTGAAGCACCGCCTCGAGGTCTATCACAACCAGACCGAAGCGCTCGTCGGCTTCTACCGCGAACTCGCCGAATCGGGCGACGCCGCTGCTCCGCAGTACCGCGCTGTCTCCGGCCTCGGCGCCATCACCGACATCACCGCGAACGTTTTCGAAGCGTTGAAGTAATCAGTCCTCCGAGACACGGCATGCCGTCCCTCACGGGACGGCATTTTTTGTCCGCCCGCTTTGCCTGCGCCGCAGCAGATCCCGTCACATATTGACTAAAATCAAACTTCCGTTCCACCGCGGCTGAAGCGTTATTGCGAACGGTTCTCATTTGCATTAATATGCACAGCAACGAACGACAGACAAAGAACCCGGCAGCAGGACAGGGGGTCGTCCTCGGGTTCTCAGCCGCTGCCCAGCTTGGACGGGCA
Source organism: Sutterella sp. (assembly GCA_017936545.1). Classification (GTDB taxonomy): domain Bacteria; phylum Pseudomonadota; class Gammaproteobacteria; order Burkholderiales; family Burkholderiaceae_F; genus Sutterella. The sequence continues at coordinate 6,012 of JAGBFJ010000064.1, read as the reverse complement.
GTTTGCTCGATGAAAAAAGTGCTTATCTCCGGCACAGTCGTTCGGGGGTCTGACAGAGCGGGCGGATGAACCGGCACAGTTCATCCGCCCTTCTCTTTTTCATCTTCCGTGACATTGCTCCCGCGGCCCGGGATAGCCCCGTCGCACGGGCTATGATTACTGCAAAGCCGTCCGCCGGGCGGCACGTTCATATTCATCATGCCTTTCTCCGCCGAGCTTATTGAAGCACTGCGCCGCATTGTCGGCGCCGCCAATGTCATCACCGATCCTTCCGAAGTGCGCGCCGCGGCGCTCGACGGCAGAGGCCGCCGCCAGGGTGCGGCCTTTGCGGTCGTCCGCCCGGGTTCGACCGCTGAAACCGCCGCCGTGATGAAGGCGGCCGCCGAAGCCGGTCTGACGGTCATTGCTCAGGGCGGCAATACCAGCAACGTGGGAGGAGCAACGCCCGAGCCCGGTCTGTCGGAGGAGGAAGCCTCCTCCACGCTGATTCTTCAGACGGGCCGCATGAGGCGCATTCTCAGCGTCGATCCGGTCAACAACACCGTGACCGTCGAAGCCGGCGCCGTTCTGCAGGCCGTTCAGGAAGCCGCGGCAGAACATCATCGGCTCTTTCCGCTCTCTCTCGCCGCCGAAGGCTCCTGTCAGATCGGAGGAGTCATTGCCACCAATGCGGGCGGCGTTCACGTCCTTCGCTACGGTTCGGCGCGCCGCATGGTGCTCGGCCTGAAGATCGTTCTCGCCTCGGGCGAAGTGCTCGACCTGATGCGCAGTCTGAGAAAGGACAACGCGGGCTATTCGCTGAAGGAACTCTTCATCGGCTCGGAAGGCACGCTGGGCATCATCACCGAGGCCGTGCTGACGCTCGAACCCGAACCCCGAAGCATCATTTCCGGGTGGACATCGCTCGCCGGTCTCGAGGCCGTTGAAACGCTATTTTCGACGCTCGAATCGGTCTTCGGTCCCGGACTGACGGCTTTCGAACTGATCGGCCGCACGCCGCTCGAATCCCTCAGAGAAGCCGCCGGACTGGAGCCCCCGATCGCCGCCGCCGACTGGCAGGTGCTTTTCGACGTCTCGGACTGGAAGTCGGCCGAAGGCGATCCCGCCGCGCTTGAAGAAGCACTGATGCCCCTCATTGAAAACGGCACCCTGACCGACGCCGCGGTCTCTCAGAGCGACGCCGACCGAGAAGCGTTCTGGCGCTGCCGTGAAACCATCCCGCCCGCCGTCAAGCGGCTCGGCGGCAACGTCAAGCACGACATCAGCGTGCCCCGCTCCGGACTGGTCGGCTTCATCCGCGATACCTCCGCCGCTCTCAAAGCCGCCTTCCCCGGCGTCGAGCCGTCGATATTCGGGCATTACGGCGACGGCAATCTTCACTTCAATGTCGGCCCGAAGGCAGCTGCCTTCCCGCACGAAGAAGCCATTCACCGTCTGGTGCACGACCGCGTGAGCGCCGCCGGCGGCTCCATTGCCGCCGAACACGGCGTGGGGAGTCTTAAAACCGATGAACTTGTCCGCCTCAAGGCGCCGCAAGAAATCGCCGCCATGCGCTCGCTCAAGCTCGCTTTTGATCCCGATAACCGGCTCAACCCGGGCCGCGTCGTCAGACTCTGAGATTCTTCATGCCGATGCCAGAGGCCTACCGCACCCGCGCGAACGAATTCTTCAAACGCTACGAGGCGATTGATGCGCCCGACCTCCGGGCGCTTCTGACGCGATGGATCGGCTCGGGAAGCCGGGTGCTGGAACTCGGATGCGGTTCAGGGCGCGATGCCCGCTTCATGGCGGGACTCGGCGCATCGGTAACAGCCTGCGACGGCAGCGAACCGCTCCTGACTCTGGCTCGAACCTGCACGCCGGAGAGCGCCGGCATCGACTGGATCCAAGCCGTGATGCCGCCCGACCCGGCAGCCGCCGACACCCTCGCGGCTTCGCCGTTCGACGCCGTCTACACCTGCGGTCTGCTTCAGCATCTCACGGACCATGAGCTCTATGAGACCGCCGCCTTCATCGACAGGGCGGCGGGCGAGAACTCGGCCGTCATCGCCGTCGTGCCGCTCGACCATAAGGGAGACGCCGACCGCTTCGTCCAGGCAAGGGAAGCCCTCGACTACGTCGCGCTGTTTGAGCGCATGGGCTTTCGCAAAGTCTGCGAATCCGAATCGGTCTCCGGGTCGCCGGGCTATGAATGCCGATGGGTCTCCCTTGTCTTTCTGCGCGCGGACGGCAGCGACCGGGCCATGAAGCGGCTGCGCGCCATCATCGAAAACGACAAAAAGACCTCCACCTACAAGCTCGCCGTTCTGCGGGCCCTGTGCGACATCAACCGCACGATGCCGAGACTGGTCAGCTTCCGCGACGGAGAAGCCGTGCTGCCGGCCGGGATCATTGCCGACAAAGTGATCGGCTACTACTGGCAGCTTCGTTCCGGCACCCGCATGCCCAAACAGATCGGCGGCGCCCGCGCGCTTCGCTTTGAAGCTCAGCTTGAGCAGCTCTGGCAGCGCTGCGCCGGAAACCGCACCGTTTTTTCCTCGCTCATGGCCGGCGGCGGTCACTCGCCCGATGCTCAGCTCGCCGCCGAACTGTTCTGCGAAACGGTTTATACGCTCAACCGCGGTCCCTACGTCTACACCACGGATGAAGGCGGCAGGCCGATCTTTACAAGCAGCAGCGGCACGCGCCGGCCGCATGCCGTTCCTCTCACGGACCGGCGGCAGCTGCTGACGGCGTTCGGCACGGTCAGCTTCCCAGCGGAACTCTGGCTGGAACTCAACCGCGTCGCGCCCTGGCTGGAAGATTCCGTCATACTGGACTGGGCCAGGCTGTCGGCCAAATTCGAAACCAAGTTCGGTCTGAAGGACGCCATGACGGCCGGCGATATTGCGGCGAGACTGCTCCCTGCCGAAGATATCCGGGACACGGCGGCGGCGCGCGGGCTCTACGCTGCGCTTGCCGAAAAGGGCGATCTCTGCTGCGTCTGGACCGGCCGTCCTCTGACAAAGCTGAAGCTTGCCGTCGACCACGTGCTGCCCTGGGCCCGCTTTCACTCCAACGACCTCTGGAATCTGATGCCGGCGCTTGCCGACGTCAACGGCAGCAAGTCGGACGCCATCCCGTCCGCCGACGCCCTGCTCACCGCCGGTCCGGCCATCCGCGCGTACTGGCGTCGGCTTGACGGCGCCTGGCACGGCCGGTTCATGTCGGAAGCCGAAACAGCGCTCACGCGCACGCGGCTGCCGGCCTCGCACTGGGAAACGCCGCTCTTTGACGCGCTCCTTGAAACCGCCGACATGGCCGCGCGTCAGCTGCAGGCCAGGCGCTGGTCGCCTTCCCGTCCGTGAGCCCGGAGACGAATCCGGTTACAAAGATCTGCGGTTCGATGGCGTATGATGTCGGATCGACACATACACCCGACTGACGAGGTCAACCATGTCCGCAGAGATTTCCCGCCGCCTGCTGCTCGGCACGGGCGGCGCCGCCATGCTGCTGTGGCTCACAGGCTGCGCCGGCACCGACGTTCCCGCTGAGGATCCCGCCGCACCGGCAACCTTCACGAACATCGGCCCGCGCGCCAAGCCCGCTTCGCCCCGCGTTAGGAGCATCGTCATGCCGACCGTCGACGCCTTCAAGGGCGACGGTCTCTGGTACTTTGACGACGACAGCGGCGCTCAGTTCCGCATCACCGACAGCATCCGCAAAAACAACCGCTACCCCGTGGTTGAAAACTATCCCTTCGGCAAGCCCCACGGCTTTTCCTGGGGTGCCGGCGCAGTCGGCGTTCTGCGCCGCGGCCGCCGCATGCCGCCCGAAGTCCCTTCGGGTCTGCGTCCCGAACGCGATCATGTCGTCATCGAATTCGACAACGATCAGGGACTCGAACTGCATGTTTCGCTCGAAGCCTACGACGTATCGGGCGAAGAAATCCGCGACTACCTGCGAAACCGCCTCAACATGCCCTCGAACGCCGCGCTCTTCATGGGAGAGGAGAAATTCCCCGCCGGTTCGATCGCTTATGCCGCCACGCTCTGGGTGGAGCAGGACGAACTTCTGGCTGCGAGCGCAAGCGCCTTCACGGGATCCGACACCATCGAAGCCTTCTCGAAGCGCTTCACCAAGGAAACGCCCTACTGTCTGCGCGTTCTTCCCGGCGAAAACGTCACGCCGCTCGGTCTGCGTTTTGAAGCGCCGATCGTGAAGAAGACAGTCCGCAAGAACAAGCAGTCCCGTCCGGTCGAAGCCGAACAGAAGGGCAAGGTGCTCGTCTACCGCACCAAGAAGGGCACCATCTTCTGCAACAAGGCCGAAGAATCCCCTTCCGCCCAGGCCGACTGGCATCTTCGCTACGTCAACGGCACGCGCGCGCTGACGCTGACCTTCCCGCGTTCGACCGATCCGCTCAGCATCGGTCTCCTCACGCACAACCGCGGAAAGATCCTCACGGCGTTCGCCGAAGAAATCGTTCCTGAAGAAAACGACCGCCGCAAGGTAATTCCGGCCGGTCTCTGGCTGAAGAACGCCAGAATCCGCGATGCGCAGTACCGTTTCAACAAGACCGCCGCGGAAGCGATTGAAGCTGCCATCCGCACGGCCAAGCCGAAGCGCGCCGCCTGGGAAAAGGCCAATGAAAGCGACGTCACGCGCCGCGCCCGCGCGCTTCAGGCCCGTAAAGAACAGGCCGCTGCCGCCAAGCGCACGCCCGCCAAAAAGAAGCCCGCCGCCAGGCCCAAAGCAAAGCCTGCCGCCGCCAAGTAGTTCAAGAGCGTAGCAAATGAAAACGCCTGCATCCCAATCGGATACAGGCGTTTTTCTTAAGTCGGCTTATGCTTTCGACACCATCGGTATACCGAAACAGCTCAGTCGTCTCCGAAGGCTTCCTGCCAGGCATGCGCCATCAGCTCGGGACCGAAGGTTCTGATCGCCGACGGATCGGACAGCACCTGCCGCCATCGCCGGGCACCGGGCAGGCCCTGCGTCAGTCCGTTCATGTGGCGCGCTGCGGCTCGCACGGCATTGATGTCGCCTGGGAAGTTCTTCTTCAGATAGTCGGTCATGGCCCGGATGACGCCGAGCCGGGAGCAGTCGTGCGGCTCGCCGTAAATCGTTTCGTCAGCCTGAGCGAGCATCCAGGGATTCTGATAGGCCGCACGGCCGATCATCACGCCGTCCATGCCGGCGGCGATCAGTTCGCCGGCCGTGCCCAGGTCCGGCACGGCGCCGTTGATCACCATCACCGTATCGGGAAAATCCTTTTTGAGGGCGAACGCCGTTTCGCGGACCAGCGGGGGCACCTCGCGGTTTTCCTTGGGCGAAAGTCCCTTGAGCCATGCCGCACGCGTATGCACGATGAAGACGCGGCATCCGGCATCGTAAACGGTGCCGACGAAGTCGCGCACGAAGCCGTAGTCGGAACGGTCGTCGACGCCGATGCGGTGCTTGACTGAAACCGGACGGTCGGTCTCGCTCATCATGGCGCGCACGCAGGCCGCTACGGTTTCCGGTTCGAGCATCAGACAAGCACCGAAGCTCCCTTTCTGCACGCGCTCGGAGGGACAGCCGCAATTGAGATTGAACTCGTCGTACCCGTATGCCGAAGCAATTCGGACGCTTTCGGCCAGATCGGAAGGATCGGAGCCGCCAAGCTGCAGCGCCACGGGATGCTCCGCCGGAGAAAAGCCGAGAAGACGCTCGCGGTCGCCGAAAATGACGGCGCCCGTTGTCACCATTTCGGTATAGAGGCGCGTGCGGGCCGTCAGAAGGCGATGAAAATACCGGCAGTGTCGGTCGGTCCAGTCGAGCATCGGCGCCACGCTGAGGCGCCAGTCTTCGGGGCGAAGGTCGGTCATGAAGTGATCGGTCGGATTCAGAATGTTGAAAAAAGCCGCTCACAGGGAGCGGCTCGGTTCGGATGGGGGGAAAGCCTGTCAGTCGAAGCTGCCGTCGACGTAGAGCCAGCGGCCGTTTTCCCGGCGAAAACGGCTCTTTTCCTCAAGCCGCATTGCTCCCGAG
>JAGBFJ010000008.1 GCA_017936545.1 Sutterella sp. | reverse complement strand
GTGGTAGTTCAGTTGGTTAGAATACCGGCCTGTCACGCCGGGGGTCGCGGGTTCGAGTCCCGTCCACTCCGCCAACAGATTTCAGAAATATCCGATTGCAATCTGCGTCGGGTTTTTCAAAAGGCTGAAGCCCTAAGCAATTAAACTTCGGTAGAATATCGAACTTAGGTTTGAGCCTTGTGCAATGCACAGACAAGCGCGGAGTGGTAGTTCAGTTGGTTAGAATACCGGCCTGTCACGCCGGGGGTCGCGGGTTCGAGTCCCGTCCACTCCGCCAGCAGATTCGAAAAAGGCGAGCCTTAGGGTTCGCCTTTTTTTTGCTCTGAAAAAGACAATCAGAAAAATGCGCGCCGACGGCCGTCCGTGTGAGGGCCCAGGCGGACAACAATAGGGAAGACCATGCTTCAGGCATTTCGTAACCATAAGCGCTGGCTGATGTTTATCGCCATGGTGCTGATTATCCCGAGCTTCGTCGTGACCGGTATCTATAGCTACAACCGCATGACGCAGGCCGACAATTCGATCGCCAAGGTCGGGGACGTCTCGATTTCGCCCGAAATGTTCGACCGTGCGAAGCGCGAGCAGCTCGAACGTCTGCGCCAGCAGATGGGCGATCAGTTCCGTGCCGGCATGCTCGATTCGCCCGAAGGCCGCGAAGCCATTCTGCGTTCGCTGCTTGACGAGGCGGCCGTTTCCCAGACGGTGGCCAAGGCCTACATCGGCGTGAGCGAAGCCCAGGCCGTGGCGCTCATCAAGAATGCCGACGCGCTGAAGGAAAACGGCAAGTTCTCGCCTGAACTCTATCAGCGCTTCCTGCAGAGCCAGGGCAAGAGCGACCAGCAGTTCGTCTATGAAGTCCGTCAGGACCTCGCGAAGGAAACGCTGCTGACGGGCGTGACCGCCACCTATCCCGTGCCGCCCGTCATCGTCGAACGTCTGCACCGCATCCTGACGGAAGAGCGCGAAGTCCAGACGCTGATCTTCAACGTCGACCGCTATCTCGGCGACGTGAAGGTGACGCCGGAGGAAGTGCAGGCCTACTACGACGGCCACAAGAAGGAATTCATGGCTGAAGAGCACGTCAACGTCGAATACGTGACCTTCTCGCCCGACGACTTCAAGAAGTCCGTGAAGCTCAACGACGAAGACGTCCGCGGCTACTACGAACAGAACAAGAACCGCTGGAACGTGCCGGAAGAACGCCGCGCGAGCCACATCCTGATTTCTTTCGGCGAAGACAAGGCCGCTTCGAAGAAGAAGGCTGAAGAGATCCTCGCTCAGGCGAAGGCCAAGCCCGAAGACTTCGCACGTCTTGCCGCCGAGCATTCCGCTGACGCGGGCTCCGCCGCCGACGGCGGCGACCTCAGCTACTTCGGCCGCGGCGCCATGGTGAAGCCTTTTGAGGACGCCGTGTTCTCCGTGCCGAAGGACGGCATCGTCGGTCCGGTCGAAAGCGAATTCGGCTGGCACATCATCCGCGTGACCGACATCCGCAACCAGCATGTCCGTCCGTTTGAAGAGGTCCGCGCTGAAATCGAAGCCGACTACATCAATCAGATGGCCATGCGCGAGTTTGCCGAAAAGGCCGAAGACTTCACGAACACGATTTACGAACAGGCCGACAGCCTGCAGCCCGCCGCCGACAAGTTCGGTCTGACGGTGAAGACGGCCGACGGCATCACCCGTCAGGCTTCCGCCGATCCCGAGCTGCGCCGTCTCTTCAACGACCACGTGCTCGACAGTCTCTACGGCGACGAATGCCTGAAGGAAAAGCGCAATACGTCCGCTATCGAAGTGGGTCCGAACATGCTGATCGCCGCCCGCGTAGTGAAGCACGTTCCGACGGCCGTGCGTCCGTTTGAAGAAGTCAAGGCCTCGATCGAAGACGGTCTGCGTCTTGAGAAGGCTTCCGCGCTTGCCAAGGCCGACGGTGAGAAGAAGCTCGCCGAAGTCCGTCAGTCGAAGAGCCTCGACGGCTTCAGCACCCCGGTCTGGGTGTCGCGTCAGCGCATGCTCGGTCATCCGGCCGAACTCGTCGACCGCATGGTGGCCGTGCCCGCCGACACGCTGCCGGCCTACACTGGCATGCCGGTCAAGGGCGGTGCCTACATCATCGCCTTCGTGAAGGGCAATAAGGTGAAGACGCCGACCGACGGCGAAATCCAGTCGCTCACCCGCGAGTTTGCGACGATCTACGGTGAAGCCGACCGCCGCGGCTATCTCTCCGCGCTTCGCGAAAAGCTCGGCGAAGAAATGCTGAAGAAGGACTTCATCGCCGGCACGAAGAAGGAAGACTGAGTCTTCTGAATAGTCAGACGAAAGGGCGTCTCCATCAAAGAGGCGCCCTTTTGCTTGCGCGTCATTTGCTCGCGCTGAATCCGCTGAGCACAGCAGACGAAAAACGCGTCCCCGACGGCCGGAGGACGCGTTTTCTGCTGAGCTGAAGAAGCAGGTTATTCGACGTCGCGCATCTTGACGAGGCGGCTGAAGGCCGCCTTCATATCGCTTCTGACGAGCGTGTTGCGCATGTCGAAGAGCCGGCGATAGCGGGCGGTGAGCGCCGGATCGGGATGGTACTCGGCATCGCGGACGATGTTGGCGGCAAGGGTGCCCTTCACGTCCTCGGTGTCGCCGACCGCGTAGGAGGCGATGATGCAGTTGGTCAGCACCGCGCCGCCCGCATTCTTGAAGCGGACGATGTCCGCGCCGAGCATGTGGCTCTTGATCTGATTCCAGAGACCGTCTCGGCTGCCGCCTTCGGTGACGGTGATGCGGCTGAGGCCGACGCCCGCCGCGCGGTAGCTGTCGGCAAGACCCATGTAGTCGTAGCCGATGGCTTCAAGCACTGCGCGCCACATGACGAACTGATCGTCGTCCATGGTCATGTTGAGGAAGCATCCGCTCGCTTCCTTCTCTTCGCCGGAGCCGCCCGTCAGATACGGCAGGAAGAGCACGCCGTTGCTGCCTGCGGGCACCTTGGCCGCACCTTCGGAAAGCGGACCGTAGTAGCGCGGATCGTCGGCCTTCTGACAGATCTGATCCTTGAACCAGCGAAGCGACAGGCCGCCCGTGCGCACGAAGCCCCAGTAGAAGTAGGTGTCGGGGAGGGTGCCGGAATTGAAGATGAGACCCGTGCCGGGCTTCGACAGTTCGGGAATGATGCCCTTGGTGGAAACGCAGAACATCGCGCAGGTGCCCGCGACGTCGACGCCCTGATTGGCTTCGACGATGCCCGAACCGAGCATCGACTGCATGGTGTCGCCCGCGCCGCCAAGAATCGGAATGCCCGCCTTGAGGCCTGTCCGCTCGGCCATGGCCGGCGACAGACCGCCGATGCGGTCCCAGGGCTTCACGATGCGCGGCATGTAGCGGCGGTCGATGCCGAGAATGCCGAGCTGTTCGTCCGACCAGGTCTTTTTCTGAACGTCGAAGCCGAAGCCCCAGCCGGACATGGCGCCCCAGTCGATGAAGGCGTCCTCGCCCTTGAGGCCGGCGAGATGCATCAGGATGTAGGGCGCGTTGTGCACGAACTTCACGCCTTCGCGGCGGAAGGCCTCGTTTTCCTTCAGGAACCAGCGGGCGAACATTGCGGGGAACATCGGCGAGGCGACGGGGTTGCCGGTTTCGCGTCCCCAGATCTCGAGCCCCATGGCGTTGATGGCTTCGACGTCGGGAGTCGTGCGGCTGTCGAGATAGTTGATGTAGGGGGTGACGGCGTCGCCCGCTTCGTTCACGCCGACGATGCCGCAGATGATGCCGTCTCCCATGACGGCGCAGACGTCGGCGGGATCCCGGCCCATTTCACGCAGCGAATCTGTGCAGGCCTTCATGGAAGCAACGGTGATGCTGAGGAACTCGTCGGCGCTCATTTCCACCCAGCCCGGATTCGGATAGCTGAGATGGGTCGGCAGACTGTGGCTCGTGAGGCAGCGGAACTCTTCGTCGTAGACCGCGACCTTGACGCTTTGCGTGCCGGCGTCAAAGCCCATGTAAAGCTTGCCCATGCATGACTCCAGAGAAAGAAAATTTTTATAGTGGATTTATTGTAGCGGATACCCCGAATGAGGGAGGAGGAATATAAAAAGAGCCTTCTCTCCGTGCGGAAAGAAGGCTGAAATGTCTTGAGGATGAATCAGATAGAAATCGGATCAGGGCACCTTGAAGCCGAACTGATGGCACTGGTCGCAGAAGTTTTCCGTCTTGCCGTGCATCACGTGGCAGTTGATGCAGTCGAGTTGGTCCTGATAGTGCGGAGACACGTGGGGATTGGCCGGCTTGATGTTCTTCGTCTTTTCAACGAGCGCCTTGATGTTGTGGCACTGCGTGCAGGTCTGCAGCGTGGGTTCCTGAGGATTGGCCTTGTCGGGACCGTGGCAGGTTTCGCACTGCAGGCCCATGGCGACGTGGCGGTCTGCGCCGACCTTCGGATCGGCGGCGGAAGCGGTGCCCGAAAGAAGCGCGGTCAGCGCAAGGGCGGCGAGAAGAGCTTGGACTGTCTTCATGGCGAGTCTCAATAAAAAGAAAAACAGGATCGGCCGCCGGATCTGAGGCAGCCGTCAGATTGTGTCAAGCATGCTAGCACGCGCATTCTCCGGCGGATACATACCGGGGAATAGTTGAAAAACATACTTTGGTCTGTGGTGGGGAAAGTGCTTCGGGAACGAGAATTTCGCCGTCGGCCGGGCAGAGCGTGAAGCCCGGATCGAAACGAATACCAACTCATCGAGGTGAAAAATGACCACTGTTGATACGAGCCGCCGCGGCTTTCTGAAGTCCGCCGTCGCCGCTTCCGCCGCCATGATGACGGCTGCCGCCGCCAATGCCGGCATTCCCGCTTCCTCCGTCTCCAAGTACGACGAAGAATTCGACGTCGTGATCGTGGGCTCCGGCTTCGCCGGCATGGCCTGCGCTCTCAAGGCCGGCCGCGCCGGTCTCAAGGTCCTGATGATCGAAAAGATGGTGACGGTCGGCGGCAACTCCGCCATCTGCGGCGGCAACGTGGCCTGCCCGGTGAACCCCGTCCAGAAGGCCCAGGGCATCAAGGACAGCAAGGAACTCTTCATTGCCGACTGCCTCAAGGACGGCCTCGGCATCAACCATCCGAATCTGCTCGCTACCATCGCCGACCGCTGCAACGACACGATCAAGATGGTCGTCGACTGCGGCTGCGAATTCGTGCCCAACAAGATGCTCTTCGAAGGCGGCCACACGGTTCCGCGTTCCTATGAAATCAAGGCCGGCACGGGTTCCGGCTACATCCGCCCGATGCACGAAGAGCTCAAGAAGATCAAGAACGTCGTGATCCGCACGCGCTGCAAGTTCGACGACTTCATCATGCACGGCGACGGCTCCGTTGCCGGCATCGTCTGCCGTGAAAAGTATCGCTTCGACGCCAAGCTAGTCTCCGACGACCTCGAAAACAAGAGCGGCAAGAAGAAGACCATCCGTGCGAAGAAGGGAGTGATGCTCGCCGCCGGCGGCTTCTCCCGCGACATCTGGTTCCGTCAGGCCCAGGACCCGCGCGTTGTTCCGACGACCGACTCCACGAACCAGCCGGGCGCTACGGCCGGCGTGCTCGTCAAGGCTCTCGGCATCGGCGCCTCTCCGGTTCAGCTCTGCTGGCTCCAGTTCCTGCCCTACTGCAACCCGCGTGAAAAGGGCTTCGGCGTGTCCGTGAACTTCACGAACCATGCCTGCATGGACCTCGGCCTCGTCGTCGACCGCAAGACCGTCAAGCGCTTCATGGACGAACATGCCGGCCGCAAGATCAAGTCCGACGCCCTCTTCAAGGTGATCGGCACGGACGAAAACTACCCGATCGCCGTCTGCGACGATGCGATCGTCAAGGCCATCAACCCGTCCTTCGTGAAGCTCCCGCTTGAAATGGGCACGGTCAAGAAGTTCAACACGCTCGAAGAACTCGCCGATCATTTCGGCATCAAGAAGGATGCATTCCTCGCCGAAGTGAAGCGCTTCAACGGCTTCGTCAAGGCCAACAACGACGAAGACTTCAAGCGCATCCTGACCTTCAACAACGGTCTCGACGTTTCGAAGGCCCCGTTCTACGGCATCGAATGCTGCCCGAAGATCCACCACACCTGCGGCGGTCTGATGATCAACGACAAGGCTCAGGTCATCTCCGGCACGACGCATCAGCCGATCAAGGGCCTATTCGCCGGCGGTGAAATCACCGGCGGCGTGCACGGCGCCTCCCGTCTCGGCACGGTGGCCGTGATCGATGCCCTCACGTTCGGCATGATCGCCGGCGAACAGTTCGCTGCGATGGCTTGATCTGCTGCTTTTTAAGAAGTCCGGCCCTTCGGGGCCGGCGGAAAACGGAGTGCGGACAGGGTGGTCCGGGCTCCGTTTTTTTATTTTCAGCTGTGTGAATTCGCACAGACGGCGGCGCGAAAGAACGTCATCATAGCTTCCGACAACCCAACCGAAGGCCGTCCGAACCCGACGAGACGGCCTCGACCGAAAAGGAGACACATCATGAAACTCAATCGCCGTCAGCTTCTCGGAACGGCCGCCGCCGCGGCTGCAATGGGCTCCGTGCCCGAAGTCATGGCCGCCGTCAAGGAACAGAAGACCGACCTCGTCATCGTGGGCGGCGGTCTCGGCGGTCTGGCCGCCGCTTATGCCGCCGTGAACAAGAGCTGCAAGCCCGTGGTGCTTGAAAAGCTGCCCTTCCTCGGCGGCGCAGGCATCATGCCCGAAGGTTCGCTCGGCATCAACACGCGCTATCAGAAGGCGCACGGCATCAAGACGACCGCGCAGCAGGTGCTCGACGCCGCGCTGCAGTTCCATCACTACCGCGCCGACCCGGCCGTTCTTCGCCGTCTGATTGAGGAATCCACCCGCACGATCGATGAAATCGCCGATCTCGGCGTCGAAATGCGCGGCATCCGCACGATGTATCCGAAGGAAGAGTCATTGATGTGCTGGCATCTCTTCAAGGGCGGCACGGCCGAAGTTGAAAAGCGCTGGATCAAGCACATTCGCGAAAAGGGCGGCATTCTTCTCACGAAGACCCGCGCCACCAAGCTCATCGTTGAAAACGGCCGCGTCGCCGGCGTCGAAGCAACGGACGCCAAGGGCGACAAGCTCATCATTCATGCCCGCAAGGTGATCATCGCCACGGGCGGCTTCGCGGCCAACAAGGAAATGCTGGCCCAGTACGTCTTCGATTCCTCCGCGCTCGGCATGGTCGAACCGATCTGGCTTCGCAGCCCGGTCGTCGACGGCCGCACGGGCGACGGCATCAACATGGCCCGCCTCGTCGGCGCCGGCGTGGCCGGCATGCATGCCGTGGCCGGCAATGCGCCGTACCTTCCGGATACGCCGCCGATCAATCAGTTCTCCGGTCCGGACGAACTCAAGCAGGGCCGCTGCGCGCTGGCTCAGCCGTGGCTCTGGGTCGACCATACCGGACGCCGCTTCTTCAATGAATCCCGCGGTTCCGTGTTCGTCGACGTCTACAACGCCATGACGAGCGCGGGCGGCGTCTCCTACACGATCTTCGATCAGGCCATGATGGACCGTCTGATCAATCAGGGTGCCGTGCTTCCCTTCAACGCCATCGTGCTCGCCGGTACGCCGCTCAAGGCCCTGCCGAAGACCTGGGAAATCGGTCAGCAGCGCGGCTGGGCCTTCAAGGCTGACACGATCGAAGAGCTTGCTCAGCAGATCGGCGTGCCGCCCGCCAACCTGCGCGACACGATGACGAAGGTGAACGGCTATGCCGAAAAGGGCCACGATCCCGAATTCGGCCGCAAGCCCGAACATCTCGTCAAGTTCAACCTTCAGAAGGGCCCGTACTACGCCCTTAAGGCCATCCGCGCCTTCTTCCTGACGCTGGGCGGCGTGACCGTGACGCCGGACTTCGAAGCGAAGAATCCGCAGGGCGACGTCATCCCGAACCTCTACGTGATCGGTCAGGACATCGGCGGTCTCTACGACTCGAGCTACGACCTTCGCTGCGAAGGCTCCGCGTCGTCCTTCGCCATGACGTCGGGCCGCGTGGCGGCCGAACATGCCATCGCGCGCATTCAGCAGGGCAAATAAGCGGTAATCAGGCTGTCTGAAAAGGACAGCGATTGATTCAGCAAAGAGAAAAGGCGCTCGGTTTCCGGCCGGGCGCCTTTGCCGTATGAAGAACGGGATTTTCTTTCGAATACGACCTGATTAAACTGTAAAAGTTGCATAACCGGATAGGAAAACGCATGAAGAGAGCCGATTATGTGCCGGTCTACGGCAGACGTCCCTGGCTGATGTCGGAAGACCTTCCGGAAGCGGGCGACTTTTTCAGGGAGCACGGTGCGGCCTTCCGTCTCGAAAGACGTGAGCTCATCAACTTCGGAAAGGATCCGCGCATTTTCTGGATCGAAGAGGGACTCTGCGCAACGTTTCCGACGACGGGCGGCGACATGCCGCGCTTCATCGGGCTTTTCGGCCGGCGCACGCTGCTGGGCGGGGTGCGCTCGATGGGACACCTCGGCGAGCGCATGGAGATAACCGCCGTTGCGTTGGCGGAAGTATCAGGATTTTCCGTGCCTGCGCCGGTTTTCAGGGCATGGGTGTCGGCCGAACGCGAAAGAGAGCAGGCGGTGATGAGAAGCTGCATCGCCAAAGCCGAGTGTCAGCTCGAAGGCGTGCTCGTCAACGATCTGTGCACCGTGCCCGACCGCGTGCTCCTGGCGATCGAGGTTCTGGCACAGGCGGCAGGCGTCAGGCTCGACGGCGCAGCGCGGCGCTGCCCTGGGACATCACGGTGACGGAAATCTCGCAGATCGTGCATGCCGAGCGCGGCATGGTGAGCAAGGCGGTGTCGGCGCTGATTGCTCAGGGCATCGTGGAAAAGGACGGACGGCGGCTGGTGCTCATGCACGGCTTCATGCCGCACGAGCATCTTCGCTGAAAACCGGGCCCCGAAATAGAAATGCGCGACCGACTTGACGTCTGCCGCGCATTTCCCCCCATTAATTCCGATCCCGCAGGCGATGCGCTGCGGTACCGAAACTCTCTCTAGACCTACTCAGAGAAAAACATCAGCTGCTGCCCGAAGGGAAAGGCTCAGACGAAAACTGACCGGGTTTTCTGCTTTGCCCGGGGCGCTTCAGCCGATGAGGGAAGTCTACGTGAGCGATCCCGTCCTCACAATGGTCGAAAGACTGAAAATCAGAATTCGTTAGACGTATGCCGACTACGCCGAAAGGTGTAGAAATTCAGCGGCGAATGCCTCTGCGCGGCTGAAGGCACGCAGATGAACGTTTATCCGTCGGGTTTTTCTTCTGCATGAGGCGCTTTGAGTAACGGCGGACGGCCGCCGCTTTCTCTCCGGAACGATGTCCCGGGACTGCCGGATCAGGACGGCGACGATGACGGCTGCGGCTGATGCACCGCAGGAACCGGGATCTGCGCAGTCTTGCGTCCGCGTTCATCCCGGCCGAAGATTCCTCAGAAAGCGAGGCGGGGGAATTTTTTCCTCATCGGCTAAAATCTATAGATTCGGCCGGGGCATATGTGAGCCAGCGGCCGCTTTGTGTTTGAACGGCAGAGACCGCATTTAAATTACATATGGCGAAGGTTAACGGCAAAAGCGAGGAATACGGCGTCTCCTCCATCAGGGTGCTCAAGGGGCTCGAGCCCGTTCGGCAGCGCCCGGGGATGTACACGCTCACCGACAATCCCCTGCACATCATCCAGGAGGTGGTGGACAATGCCACCGACGAAGTGCTGGCGGGCTTCGGCAGCCGGATTTCGGTGACGATGCACGAGGACGGCGCAGTGACGGTGGAAGACAACGGCCGCGGCATTCCGACTGGACTTCATCCTGAAGAAAAGGTGCCCGTGGTCGAACTCGTCTTCACGCGTTTGCACGCGGGCGGCAAGTTCGCGAAGTCGGACGGCTCCGGACCGTATTCCTTTGCGGGCGGCCTGCACGGCGTGGGCGTTTCGGTGACGAACGCCCTCTCGACCCGTCTGGAGGTGACCGTCTGGCGCGACGGCGAGGAAAGCTTCATCGCCTTTGAAGAGGGTGAGGTTGCCGAACCTCTGACGTCCCGCCGTTCGCCCCGGCCCAAGTCTCAGACCGGCACCCGCGTGACGGCCCGGCCCGATCCGAAGTATTTCGACAGCGGCGTGATTCCGGAAGCCGCGCTCATCCGTCTTCTTCGCTCGAAGGCCGTTCTGCTGCCGGGCTGCGAGGTGGTCTACCGCAATGAAAAGACGGGATCCGAGCAGCGCTGGAAGTATGAAGGCGGTCTTCGCGAATATCTTCTCTCTGAAGTGGCTGCCGAACCTGTTATTCCCGCTTTTGAAGCCGAGGGCTTCGCCACGGAGGCGACCGAAGGCTTTTCGGCCGGCGAAGGCGCATCCTGGGTCGTCATCTGGACGACGGAGGGTCCGCTCTCGCGCGAAAGCTACGTGAATCTGATTCCGACCCCGCAGGGCGGCACGCACGAGGCCGGCCTCAAGGACGGTCTTTATCAGGCGATGCTGGCCTTCATGCAGGCCTACGGTCTGCAGACGAAAAACGTCAAGATTCTCTCCGAAGACGTCTTTTCGCGCGCCAACTTCGTGCTGTCGACCAAGTCGCTCGATCCGCAGTTCCAGGGCCAGACCAAGGAAAAGCTGACGAGCCGCGACGCCATGAAGCTCGTGAGCGGCTTCGTGCGACCGCAGTTCGAGTACTGGCTCAACGACCATATCGAAGAAGGAAAGAAGCTCGCCGAGCTCATCGTGTCTCAGGCGCAGGCGCGTCAGCGTCAGGCGACGAAGTACGAAAAGAAGAAGTCTTCGAGCGTCGCGGTGCTGCCCGGCAAGCTCACCGACTGCGAGTCCGACGACATCACCCGCAACGAGCTCTTCATCGTGGAAGGCGACTCGGCCGGCGGTTCCGCCAAGGCGGGCCGCAACAAGGAATTCCAGGCGATTCTGCCGCTTCGCGGAAAGATTCTGAATACCTGGGAAGTGGATACGGACAAGCTCTTCAGTTCCGACACCGTGCACGACATCGCCGTCGCCATCGGCGTCGATCCGCATCCCGCCGAAGGGGATCCCGATCTCAAGGGACTGCGCTACGGCAAGATCTGCATTCTGTCGGACGCGGACGTGGACGGAAGCCATATTCAGGTGCTGCTCCTCACGCTCTTTTACCGGCATTTCCCGAAGCTCATCGAACTCGGGCACGTCTATGTCTCGATGCCGCCGCTCTACCGCGTCGACGTTCCCAAGAAGGGCAGAAAGGCGGAGCGCAAGATCTATTGCCTGGACGACAGAGAGCTGCAGCGCACGTTGGCGTCTCTGCGCAAGGAAGGGCTCGATGAAGACAAGCTCACGATCTCCCGCTTCAAAGGTCTGGGCGAAATGAAGGCGCAGCAGCTCGCCGAAACGACTCTTCATCCCGATACGCGCAGACTGCTTCCCGTGTCGCTCGGCGGCGTCACCGAAGCCGTGACCGAAGAGATCATGAATCTTCTGATGGCGCAGAAGGGTGCGGGCGGGCGCAAGCTCTGGATGGAAGAATACGGCGACCGTGCCGAGACCGACGTTTGACGGGGTGAGTGATGGCAAGAAAGAAGGCGGGCATGAAGCCCGAAGCAATCGAAGACGGCGGTCTTTTCGGCGACATCGGTCTCGTGTACGAGGACGATCCGGCGGTCCGCCGGATGACGGCCGGCGAGACGGCCGAATCCTCTGAGGAGAAGCCGGCGGCAGAGCCGGCTGAGACGAAGGTCGATGAAGCCGCGGCCGCGGCAGAGCTTCCCGAAGCGCCGCTTCCCGATGAAGGCGAAGCGGAGGACGAGGCTGAGACTGAGGAAGAGAGCGTTCCCGAGGAGCAGGCCGGCGAAGCCGACGGCGGTTCCGGCGGGCTGGTTTCTCACGTCGAAGACGTCATGACCGGCGACGTGGAGGAGGACGGCCGTCTGACGCTCGCGCGCTATGCGAGCAGGGCCTATCTCGAGTACGCGATGTCGGTGGTGAAAAGCCGTGCGCTTCCGGATGTGTCCGACGGTCAGAAGCCGGTGCAGCGCCGCATTCTCATCGACATGGAGCGCATGGGCGTCAAGGCCGGCGCGAAGGCCGTGAAGTCCGCCCGCGTGGTGGGCGACGTTCTCGGCAAATACCATCCGCACGGCGACCAGTCGGTCTACGACGCGCTCGTTCGCATGGCGCAGAGCTTCTCGCTGCGCTATCCGCTCATCGACGGCGAAGGCAACTTCGGCAGCCGTGACGGCGACTCTCAGGCCGCCATGCGTTATACCGAAGCCCGTCTGATGCCGATCGCCGAACTGCTTCTTGACGAAGTGGACACCGGAGCCATCGACTTTACGCCCAACTACGACGGCAACTTCAAGGAGCCCGTGGTGCTGCCGGCGAAGCTGCCCTTCGTTCTTCTGAACGGCTCGTCGGGCATCGCGGTCGGCATGGCGACCGACATTCCTTCGCACAATCTGAAGGAAGTGGCCGCGGCCTGCGTGCTTCTCATCGACAAGCCCGAAGCGACGCTTGACGAAGTGCTTTCCGTGCTCCCCGCTCCGGACTTTCCCTGCGGCGGTCAGATCATCAGTCCGCGCAGCGTGATCCGCGACATCTACCGCACGGGCCGCGGCAAGCTCATCGTGCGCGCCCGCTATCACTTCGAGGAAATGGCCCGCGGTCAGTGGCAGCTCGTCGTCGACGAACTGCCGCCCGCATCTAGCTCCCAGGACGTGCTCAACCAGATCGAGGCGATCACCAATCCGAAGGGGAAAAAGGACAAGAAGGGCATTTCGGCAAAGCAGCAGCAGGCCAAGAGCGCCATGCTGGCGCTGCTCGACCGCGTGCGCGACGAATCGGGCGAAGGCTGTCCGGTGCGTCTTGTCTTCGAGCCGAAGACGAGCCGCATCGACCGCCAGACCTTCGTCTCCGCGCTGCTCGCCCAGACGTCGATGGAGTCGAACGTCTCGGTCAATCTGGTGATGCTCGGCATCGACGGCAAGCCCCGTCAGAAGGGACTGCTCGACATCATCCGCGAATGGATCGCCTTCCGTCTGGAAGCCGTCCGCCGCCGCACGGCGGCGCGCCTTGAAAAGGTGAACGACCGCATCCACGTGCTCGAAGGCCGCTCGCTGGTGCTGCTCAATCTCGACCGCGTGATCGAGATCATCCGCACGAGCGACGATCCGAAGGCCGCTCTCATGGCGGAATTCCCGCTGACCGAACGCCAGACCGACGATATTCTCGAAATCCGCCTACGCCAGCTCGCTCGTCTGGCGGCGATCGCCATCGAAAAGGAACTCGCCGAACTGACCCGTGAAAAGAACGGACTCGAGCGCATTCTCGGTAGCGAACAGGTGCTTCGCCGCACCGTGGCCCGTGAAATCGAACAGGCGGCCAAGGCCTACGGCGACCAACGCCGCACGCTCATCGAGGAAGCCGAGGTCGTGCAGGCCGAGCAGCCCGTGGCCGACGAACCCGTCACGGTGGTGCTGTCGAAGAAGGGCTTCCTGCGCACGCGCCAGGGTCACGGCCACGACTGCACGATGCTCAGCTACAAGGTGGGCGATGCGTTCGACCGGGCGATCGAATGCCGTTCGGTCGACGACATCAGCTTCCTCACCGAAACCGGCCGCGTCTACACCATGAAGGTGTCGGCCATTCCGGGCGGCCGCGGCGACGGTCTGCCCGTGACTTCGATCTTCGATCTCGACAAGGCCTCGAAGCGCTTTGTCGGCATATTTGCGGGTCATGACGACCGCGACGTCGTGCTTGCAACGACCGACGGCATGGGCTTCATCTGCCGCGAAGGCGACATCAAGAGTTCGCAGCGCATCGGCCGCACCTTCGTGAGACTGAGCGAGGGCGAGTCGCTCATTGCGCCGCTCGAAGGACTGCCGCAGCGCAGTCTCTGCGCCTGTCTGTCGCAGAAGGGCCGGCTCCTCGTCTTCCCGGCCGAAGAACTGCGCCGTCTGCCCAACGGCGGCATGGGCGTCTCGCTCATCAAGCTCGAGGAGGGCGAAAAGCTTCTTGACGCGAAGCTGGTCGACGCCCGGGGTCTGACGGCGAGCGGCACGGGCCGCGGCGGCAAGGCGCGCGAGGTGCAGATCACCCAGCGCAAGTCCTTCGGCGAATTCGTGCTGCACCGCGCCACAAGGGCCGCCAGCTGGCGCTCTCCTGGCGCGTCGAGACGATTGCGCCGCTGCCGGCCGCAGATGCGGCCGACGGCGCCGCCGGCTTGGGCGGCGGACTGGTCATCGAACTCGAGGACGAAACCCCGAGACTGCTCTGAACTGTAGGAGGCCGGCGTGGCTCACTCATTTTCAAGATGCTTCAAGAGTCTTTCGGCGAGACTGCTTCTTCTGACGCTCCTCTGGGTGAGCTTCATCGTGGTGTCGATCGGCTACACGATGTCGCTCAACTGGCAGCTCGAAGCGAGCGCCGCCGCGTCGAAGACAGTGGGCGACCTGCGCTACCACACCTTCCGTACGGCGCTCTTTGCGCAGCCCGTCTATCCGGAGGCGGACTTCGCCTCCGAGGTGGCGGCGATTTCGCAGAATCTCGAGCTGCTCAGACGGGGCGACCGCTGGAAGCCTCTCAGCCTGCCGCCGACCAAGGACATCCATGAGTCGTTCCAAGGAATTGAGCTGCAGTGGAACCGCAATCTTCTGCCTGACATCGAGCACGCCCGCGCGATGGGCGGCTCGGTGTCGATGCCCCGCGTGAACGCCTTCGTGGAGCAGCTCTCCTCCTTCTCGGATCAGATTGAAGACTACCGCGGCTACTATCTCTGGCAGCTCCGCTATCTGCAGGGCCTGCTCATCGTGCTCGCGATCGGCAGTCTTTTCGCGATCATGGGACTGCTGCTTCGCTGGGTCGTGCGTCCGCTTGAGCGCCTCGGCGAAGGCATCAACCGGCTTTCCGCCGGCGACCTGAGCGCCCGCATCGCCAACTGCGGCGAAGACGAAATCGGCGAAATCGCTGCCGGCTTCAACCACATGGCCGGGCGTCTGAAGGATTCCTACGACAATCTCGAGCAGAAGGTGGCGGAGAAGACGGCCTCCGTGGAGGAAAAGAACAGCCATCTCGCCCAGCTCTATGAAATGACGTCGTATTTTGCGCAGCAGCGCGATCTCGACGACATGATCGACGGCTTCGTGACCCGGATTATGCGGCATACCGCCGCCGACGCCTGCACGGTGCAGCTCCTCAACGCCAAGGAAGACACCATGCAGCTCGTCTCCGCGACGGGGCTCTCCGCGGAGCTTGTCAAGGCGGTCAACGACAGCGCGATGCATGACGAAACCCAGCTCTGCTCGGTGCTGGAAAAGAGCTATCCGGTGTGCTTCAGCCTCGACGAAGTCGACGACGCGCTTGCGCCCGTGCTCGTGAAGGCGGGCTTCCTTTCCGCCTACAGCTTCCAGATCCGTTCGGCCTCGGGCGACATCGGCGTCTTTACGCTCTACTTCCGTTCGAGCCCGCATCTGACGACGCAGCTCGTGCGGCTTCTCGAAAGCTTCTCGACCCATCTCGGTGTCGCCATTGAAAACAGCAGCCTCATCGAGCGAGACCGGCAGTACGCCGTGGTGCAGGAACGCCAGCTGCTGGCGCAGGGGCTGCACGACTCCATCGCCCAAGCGCTCTCCTTCCTTAATCTGCAGGTGCAGTTCCTGACCGACGCCATCAAGAACGACGACCGCGCGCTTCGCGACGAATCGCTTGCCGCCATTCAGACGGGCGTGCAGGAATGCTATGAAGACGTGCGCGAGCTGCTGCTCAACTTCCGCGAGCGCATTCACAAGGAAGGCTTCATCGAGGGCGTGCGCACCGTGATCAGCCGCTTCGAAGGTCAGAGCCACGTGCTCGCTCGCCTGCGCGTGACGGGCCGCGGACCGGAACTCACTCCGAGGCAGAAGCTGCAGGTGATCTTCATCATTCAGGAAGCGCTTTCCAACGTTCGCAAGCACTCGCATGCCGAAAACGTCGACATCCGCATTGAAAACAATGCCGATCTTCGCGTCAGTATCATCGACGACGGCGTCGGCATCGACGACAAGCTGGTGGCCGAGCGCAAGGGCCAGCACGTGGGCCTTTCGATCATGGCCGAACGCGCCAAGCGCATCGGCGCGGAAGTGAAGGTGGAACGCGCCTCGCCGATCGGCGGCACCCGCGTGACGCTGGAACTGAAGAGCGAGGCGCGGCACGCCGCCTGACGCTCCGAAGACAAAAAGGCCGCTTCTCCCGGACGGAAGAAGCGGCCCTGTCATATCTGCCGGCAGGCGGGCGGCGTCAGCCGAACCGCCCGCAGACCTGTTTCATCAGATGAACGTCTTCAGTGCTTCGGCCAGCGACTTGATGCCGGCGCGGATCTTTTCGGACGGCACGGTCACGAAGGAAAGACGGCAGTGGTTCACTTCGGGATCGCTCGTGTAGAAGGCGGAGCCCGGCACGAAGCCGACCGGCACGTCTGAAGCGAGCACCTTCTTCATCAGGTCAGCCGAATCGAGACCCTTGGGGAGGTTGAGCCAGATGAACATGCCGCCCGTCGGCTTCGTCCAGCTGATTTCGGGATGCTTAGGCATGTACAGTTCCAGACTGTCGAGCATCACCTGGGCCTTTTCGGCATAGAGCTTGCGGACGGCCGGGAGATGTTCCTTGAAGAGGCCTTCGTTGAGCACGCGGGCCGTGATGAGCTGCGTGAACGTGCTCGTATGAAGGTCCATCGAGGTCTTGATCTGCTTGAAGGCGTCGATCACGTGCTTCGGGCCGGCGATATAGCCGAGACGGAAGCCCGGGGCGAGCACCTTGCTCATCGTGCCGAGGCGAAGCGTGCGTTCCGGCGCAAAGGCGCGCAGAGAAACCGGCGGCTTTTCGGCATAGTAGAGTTCGCCGTAGGGATTGTCTTCAATGAGCCAGAAGTCGTATTCGCGGGCCTTTTCAGCAAGCTTGCGGCGGCGTTCTTCGCCGATCGTGCGGCCGGTCGGGTTCTGGAAGGTCGGCATCACGTAGGCAAAGCGGGCGCCCTTGACGCGGTCGTCGATGAGGTCGGGATTGAGACCTTCGTCGTCCGTCGGCAGGCTCACGAATTCAGGCTGGCAGAGTTCGAAGGCATAGAGCGCGCCCATGTAGGTCGGCGTTTCGACCAGCACCTTGGAACCCGGATCCGTGAAGACGCGGGCGATCATGTCGAGGGCCTGCTGCGAGCCCGAAACGATCAGCACTTCGTCGGGCATGGTCGGAACGCCTCCCTTCGTTTCGATCTCGGCAATCGCCTGACGCAGTTCAAGCATGCCGTCGACGCCCGAATACTGCAGCGCAACGCGGGCCTTGTTTTCCATGACCCAGTCGGAGGCGTCTTCAATCGCCTTGACGGGGAAGCCTTCGGGAGAAGGAAGACCGCCGGCGAAGCTGATCACTTCAGGGCGGTTGGCGAGCGCAAGAATTTCACCGATGACGGAGCTTCCCTTGGGTTTGCCGATGCGGCTCCATGTAGGGGTGGGGCACTTCTTCGATTCGCAGCACTCAGACATTTTCTGTATTTCCTGTGTTTTTCGTATGTTCAGGGCAGGCCTTCGGAAAGGCGCGGCGCACTTTCCCGAAGGCGGTAATCTTTTGATTGTACGTCGGAGCGTTCCGCATCAGCTTCCGAATGCAGAAAGGCCGCCCGGATTTCTCGGGCGGCCTCTTCCTAAGTCATGGCCGTTAGGGTGAATTAGCTAGCTGCCTCAGGAGCGTCTTTTGCAGGCGAACCGAAGTCGGCGAGCCGGGCGGTCTTCTCGGGTGCGCGGCACCACCTTGCGACCGGACAGCGCTCGCATTCCGGACTGCGGGCTTTGCAACAGTAGCGTCCGTGAAGAAGAATCCAGTGATGCGCGTTGTGGAGAAACTCGGGCGGAACCACCTTCAGGAGTTTCTCTTCGACCTCGTCGGGCGTCTTTCCGGCAGCAAAGCCTGTCCGGTTGCAGACGCGGAAAATATGTGTGTCAACGGCAATAGTAGGCTGGCCGAAGGCGACGTTGAGCACGACGTTGGCGGTTTTGCGGCCGACGCCCGGCAGCGCCACCAGTTCGTCGAAGGTCTGCGGCACTTCGCCTGCATACTTGTCGCGAAGAATCTCCGAGAGCGCGATCACGTTCTTGGCCTTGTTCTTGTAGAGGCCGATCGTGCGGATGTAGGGAATGAGGCCGTCGACACCGAGCGCGGCCACCGCGGCGGCCGTATTGGCGACCGGGAAAAGCTTGGCCGTGGCGAGGTTGACGCCCTTGTCGGTGGCCTGAGCGGACAGCACGACGGCGACCAGCAGCTCGTAGGGCGTCGTGTAGTTGAGTTCGCTCTTCGGGTTCGGATGTTCGGCAGCAAGCGCGGCCATGAAGGCGGCGCGGTCGGCTTTGCGGATCATGTGCAGTCTCCTGAGGTGTTCAGCGTCCGCCCGAGCGGTTGGCTTCGCGGGCCCGGGTCATGATGTCGGCGATGAGCGCGCTTTTGGCGCCGGGTTCAAGCTGACGCTGTTCGCTGCGGATGGCGTCGAGCCGGGCCTTTTCGCGGGCGTCGTCTTCGGCGCGGCGTTTTTTCATGCGCTCAGCCAGAGCCCGGGCGCGATGAGCGTCTTCAAGCGTCCATTCCCGGCCGTTTTCGACCATCACGATGCAGTCCATCGGACAGGCGGGCAGGCAGAGCGCGCAGCCCGTGCAGTCGTCTTCGAGCACGCCGTGCAGATGCTTCGGGGCGCCGCAGATCGCGCCCGTCGGGCAGGCGCGCACGCACCAGGCGCAGCCGATGCATTCTTCGGCCCGGATGCGGGCGACGGCAAAGGGCAGCTCCCGGCCGAATTCAGGGTCGAGCGGCAGAACGGGCCGGCCGGTGGCGGCGGCGAGACGGGCGATGCCGGCTGCGCCGCCCGGCGCGCAGCGGTTGATGGGCGCACCCTCTTCGGCGATGGCGCGCGCATAGGCGAGACAGCCGTCGAAGCCGCACTGGCGGCACTGGGTCTGAGGAAGAAGATCGTCGATGTCGCTGACGGAGGTCATGGATGAAGCTTCCTTACCAGAGAGATTCCACGAGAAGCTGGCCGGGTTTGCCGAAGCGCGGCGAAACCATGCCCCGGGCCTTGAAGAGGGCCCGCATGGCTTTGATGAAGTCGGGGTTGCCGCAGAGCAGCACGCGCGATGCCTCTGGCGAGATCGCAAGACCGGCGGCGGCTTCCAGAGCGCCCGATTCGAAAAGCGCCGGAAGACGTCCCGTCAGCGGCCCGTCTTCGCGTGAGGCGGCGGTCAGAGTCAGGTCGCCTTCGGCGGCACGCTCCTGAGCCAGCGCCTTCAGGCCTTCCGTTTCCGCCAGAGTGCGCGCGCCGATCACGAGCACCGTGCGGGACCAGGCCGAGCGGGCGCTACGGTCCGAGAGCAGGGAGAGGAAGGGCGCAAGTCCGGAACCGGTCGCGAAAAGCCAGAGATCGCTGCCGCCCGGAATGCGTTCAGGGAGCAGATTGCCCTGCGCATCGCCGTCCAGAAGCACTTCGCTGCCTTTCCGGAGCGAGGTGAGGCGGGGCGAAAGCGCGCCGCCTTCAACGTGCTTCACGAGAAAACGGAGGACGGGTTCGTCCGGCGCGCCTGCGATCGAATAGGCGCGAAAAATCGGTTCGCTCCCGGATTCGGACAGACCGAGCCGCGCGAACTGTCCGGCCCGGAAGGGCCAGCCTTCGGGACGGGTGAACGTGAGCAGATGCTGTCCGGGTGCTGCGGAGTGGTTTTCAAGAAGCGTGATCGTCTGCATAGTCTCTGGCATTAAAAAAGAGGTCCGCTCCTACGGGCGAACCTCTTTCAGAACGGCATGAACTGCGGTGCGAAGCCGCAGCGGGCGGCTGACGGCGGACGGCCGGTCAGCGCTTGAGGAACTGGATCTTGCCCTTGACACCGCGCCACTGATCCGCATCATCGGGAGCGGGCTTGCGGCGGGTGATCGACGGCCATTCGCGGGCGAGCTCGGCGTTGAGCGCGATGAATTCCTGCTGATCTTCAGGCACGTCCTCTTCGGCATAGATGGCCGCTTCAGGGCATTCGGGGATGCAGACGGCGCAGTCGATGCATTCATCGGGGTCGATCACGAGAAAATTCGGCCCTTCGCGGAAGCAGTCCACCGGGCAGACGTCGACACAGTCCGTACGCTTGCAGCCAATGCAGGCTTCACATACAACGTGGGGCATTAGAAGAGACTCCTGTCTAAGTTGGGTGACCCGAAACGGGTGAAACTTGAATTGTAGTCCTTTTCAGCTGGTTTCAGCGCCGTCCCGCCGATCAGATTGCACTGTGAGCCCCGATGTGCGTTCTGCGTCCGCCCAGTAAAATGCCCGCATGACCGAAAAGAATCCATGCGCCGGCAGCGCAGCGTCCGCATCGGGCGGTCCCGTTCCGAATGAGGACGAAGGACTGATGCTCGTTCGCGACGTCTCAAGAAAGGTGGTCCATATCGACATGGACGCCTTCTATGCGTCCGTCGAGCAGCGCGACCGCCCCGAACTTCGCGGCAGACCGATCGCAGTCGGTCATGCCGAAGGCCGCGGCGTCGTTGCAACCGCCAGCTATGAAGCAAGGCGCTTCGGCGTCAGAAGCGCCATGCCGAGCGCCCGCGCCAGAGAACTCTGTCCCGGTCTGATCTTTGTCGAAGGCCGGATGAGCCATTACAAGGCGGTTTCCAGAAGCATCCACGCAATCTTCCGGCGCTATACCGACATCATCGAGCCCATCAGCCTTGACGAGGCATTTCTCGACGTCACCGTCAACAAGGCCGGACTGGCGCTCGGCGTCGACGTCGCCCGTGCCATCAAGCACGACATCCGCACGGAACTCGGTCTCGTGGCGAGTGCCGGCGTGTCCTACAACAAGTTTCTCGCCAAAATTGCATCCGACTGGCGTAAGCCCGACGGACTCTGCACGATCCATCCGGACCGCGCGCTGGAATTCATCGACCGGCTGCCCGTCGAGCTCTTCTGGGGCGTCGGACCGGCGACGGCCGCCAGACTTCACGAGCTCGGGATCTACCGCGCGCCCGAGCTCAGAGCCATGCCGCTTTCCGAACTGCGACGGCATTTCGGAACCTTCGGCTGGACGCTTTATCAGTTTGTGCGGGGCATCGACCGCCGTCCGGTCAGGGCCGTGCGCGAACGCAAGAGCGTCGGCTGCGAGGAGACCTTCAGCCGGGATCTGCGGGGTGCGGGCGAAATCGTCGCCGTGCTCCGCAGTTTGGCCGACGAACTGTTGGTGCGTCTCGATAAGGCGGATTTTTCCGGCTGCACTCTTACGCTCAAGGTTCGAAGCTTCGACTTCACGACCCGGACGCGGAGCATGACTTCTGAAAGGCCCTACCGCGACGCGGTTCAGATTCTGAACGATGCCGAAAAGCTGCTGGCCGGTGTCGCGATTCCGTCGCGCGGCATCCGTCTGCTCGGCCTCACCGTGAGTTCGCCCGCCGAGTCGCTGAGGCATGCCTCGGAGCCCTCGCTTTTCGAAGACTAGCGGGATAAAGAAGGAGAAAGGGCGGCCGGCGGGCCGCCCTCTGAAGGTGCTTTCTGCGCTCAGTCGAGCGTGTCGAAAAGATTCTTCACGCCGAAAAGATCCCGGTACATCGGCCAGACCATCGCCTGAGAAATCGTCGACAGCACGACGACGAAGAGCGGGGCCGCATAGGCGAACGAGCTTCCGATGCCGAGCGAGAAGAAGAGCGCGTTGACCGCAAAGCCCGAGATCGCCGTGACGCCCATGATGACCGCGCCCGCCGTGAAGCAGGCGGCGAACTTTCTCAGAATGCCGAAGAAGGAATAGAAGAAGCTCTTGCCGATGCCCTGACCGGCGTCCGCAATAAGGAGCGGCGCAAAGAGCGTGGCCATCAGAAGCGGCACGTACAGCACGACGGACACGATGAGGCCCGTCACCGGCAGATTGTCGACGACGGAGCTGATGCTGATCCCCTTTTCGCTGATTTCCCACTGGGCGATCGACGCTTTCGAGAGGAGCTGGAAGATGAGCATGATTACTTCCATGCAGGCCGCGCTGATGAGACCGGTGCCGATGAGGCGAAGGCGCATTCCCTGCTTGCGGAAGGCGGCGACGAAGGTGCCGTAGACGGGCGTGCGGCCCGCGAGCGTGTCGCGCGCAGCAAAGCCGACGAGCACGGCGCCGAACGGCATCCAGACGGCCGCGGCCATCGTGCCGATGAAGGGCATGCTCGAGAGCAGGCCGCTGATAAGAATATAAAAAACAACAATGCCGGTGAGCGCCAGGGGCTGCATCCTGAGGGCGCGGACGCCCTCGAGGAACCAGCGCCAGCCGCTCGCGGCCGTAACGGGCTGAGCCATATCGGAATCAGATCGACGAAAAAGGAAGGAGCGCTATCTTACCATCCGATCTCGATGAATTTGGTGGTTCCGAGCGTGCTCTTCGAATTGCCGCCCGGCGTGGAGTCGATCGGACGGTCCGCCTGGTTTTCAATGCGGTACGGAATCTGCGTGCTTCCGGGCGTCACGACGTATTCGGTGACGTGGTTGTTCTGGTCGCGCACGGCTTCGATCTTGGTCTGCTTCTCGTATTTCGGCGGGATCTTGCCGTGTTCGCGCTCTTCGCGGGCCTTCTTCATGTCCTGTTCGCTCGGCAGCAGTGGATTGCCTTCGCGCGGACGGGGGGCCTGCGCTCTGGGCGCAGGTTCGGCGGCAGCAGGCGCGGGCTTGACGTCGCCGGCATAGGGAGGCGGCGCTTCGAGCGGCGAGGCGAGCGCGGCAGCGGCAAAAGCCGTCAGACAGAGGGCGGTCAGAACGTTCGTTTTCATGTGTCACTCCTTCGCCCGCAGGCGGTTCAGGGCGCCGGACGGGCGGTTCTCTCTGAGTCTATTGTGCCACGCCGGACGCTCCGGGAGGCGGGAAAAAATGGGCGGAACCGCCGGCCGTGACGGATTCGGACGAATGAATTCCGAACGCTTCCGGGGCGCTTTCCCCCACGCCGGGACGCCCGTTTGAGGCGGTCGGGCATCCGCAGGGACCGGCGTTTGGGACGGCGGTTTTGGGCTATGCTTAGGGCACTCTGATTTTTGTGTTCGAACGGTCCTTCACATGTCCAAGCTTCTTCTCATCGACGGCTCCAACTATCTCTTTCGCGCCTTTCACGGGCTCCCTGATCTGCGCACGAGCGGCGGCGAGCCGACGGGAGCCATGAGAGGCTTTTTCGGCATGCTCGGCAAGGTCTGGAATCTGGCGAGGCCCGATCTGGCGGCCATCATCTTCGACGCGCCGGGGAAGACCTTCCGCCACGAGATGTATCCCGCTTACAAGACCAACCGTCCGCCGATGCCGGACGATCTGCGCGTGCAGATCGAGCCGCTCCAGAAGGCGCTCCGCGATCTCGGCTGGCCGCTGATTTCTGTCTCGGGCGTGGAGGCCGACGACGTGATCGCGACGATCGCCGAAAAGGCCCGCGCGGCCGGCATGAAGATCATCATCGCGACGGGCGACAAGGACATGGCGCAGCTCGTCGACGACGACATCGTGCTTCTCAACACGATGAACACGAAGTTCTACGACCGCGACGGCGTGATTGAAAAGTACGGCGTGCCGCCCGAACGCATGATCGACTTCCTTTCGCTGATGGGCGACAAGGTGGACAACGTGCCCGGCATTGAGAAGTGCGGGCCCAAGACGGCGGCGAAGTGGATTTCCGAATACGGTTCGCTCGACGGCGTTCGCGAGCATGCCTTTGATGTCGGCGGCAAGATCGGTGAAAATCTGCGCGCCGGTCTGGCATTTCTGGACGACGCCCGCCGGCTGGTGACGATCTGCCGCACGTGCGAGCTGCCCGAAGGCACTGAGCCGGAAAAGCTGGTCGTTGCACCGGCGTCCATGCGCGCCGTCTCGGAATTCTGCCGCCGCTGGGAGATGTCGCCGGCGACGCTCAAGCGCGCCGCGCCGGGCGGACTGACGCCCGACGTGCAGACGGAAACCGCCCGTGCCGATGGTCCGCAGGCCAGTCTTTTCGGCGAACCAGTCGGCGGCCGGCCGACTGCGCCCGAAAAGAGCGCCGAAGGGAAGGAGCCGCCTGCGCCCAACGTCATCAAGCAGACCGTGTCGGTGCTGACGCCACCCGACGATCTGCCTTTTGCGGAGATCGCCTCCGAAGGTGACCTTCGTGCGCTGGCGGACCGGCTGCTTGACGAAGACCGCCGTCTTCCCGTCGGCCTTTCCGCCGTCTGGGACGGAGATCCGCGCCATGCCAGGCTGGTTGCGCTCGGCATCGCGCTGACGCCCAAGGACGTGTTTGCCGTTCACTGTTCGGGGGCGATGAGCGCGGAGCTCGTGCTCGAGGCGCTGAAGCCATGGCTCGAAAGCGAGGCCGGCAAGGTCGCGCACGATGCCAAGACCCTATGGCACGTCTTCCGTTCCCAGGGCGTGACGATGCGCGGCCGGCTCGACGACACGATGCTGATGAGCTACGTGCTCGAGGCGCACCTGAAGCACGACCTGAAGCCTCTGGTGATGCGAAATCTTTCCCGTCCTATTCCGACCCGGGAGGACGTGTTCGGCCGCGGTGCCAAGGCGGTGTCCGCCTCGGAGGGCGATCCGGCGTCTGTGCTAAAGCTCATGGCCGAGGAAGCCTCGTCCGTCCGTGCCCTTTCCTCCGTCCTTCTGTCTCGGCTGGAGGATGATCCCTCGCTCTCCGTGATCTACGGCGAGTTCGAACAGCCGCTTCTCGGCGTGCTGGCCCGAATGGAGGATGCCGGCGTGGCGATCGATGCCTTCCGTCTGGCTCAGCAGGGCGAAGCACTCGGCGTGCGCGTCGACGAGCTCGGCCGCGAAGCCGTAAAGCTTGCCGGGCACGACTTCAATCTGTCGAGTCCGAAGCAGCTCGCTCAGGTGCTCTTTACCGAACTCGGAATTCCGGTCGTCAAGAAGACGAGCTCCGGCACGCCGTCGACCGACGAAGAAGTTCTGACGGAGCTTGCTCTTGATTATCCGCTCCCGAAGGTGATTCTCGAACACCGCCGTCTGACGAAGCTGAAGAGCACCTATCTGGACAAGCTGCCCCGCATGGCGGATCCGAAGGACGGCCGCGTGCACACGACCTTCGGTCAGGCCATCGCCGTCACGGGACGTCTTGCAAGCTCGGATCCGAACCTGCAGAACATTCCCGTGCGCACGGCCGAAGGCCGTCAGATCCGCGAGTCCTTCGTCGCCGAAGAGGGATGCGTCATCATCTCTGCTGACTATTCGCAGATCGAGCTTCGCATCATGGCGCACCTCTCGAAGGATCCGGGCCTTCTCAATGCCTTCGCCCGCGGCGAGGACATTCACCGTGCGACGGCGGCCGAAGTGTTCGGCCGTGCGCCCGAAGACGTGACGCCCGACGAACGCCGCATGGCCAAGGTCATCAACTTCGGTCTGATCTACGGCATGAGCGCCTTCGGTCTGGCGCAGAATCTCGGCATCGACCGCCGGGTGGCCGCTCAGTACATCGACGCCTATTTCACGCGTTATCCCGGCGTCCGGCGCTACATGGAGGAAAAGCGCGCCGAGGCGCACGAGCGCGGCTACGTGGAGACGGTCTTCGGCCGCCGGCTCTGGATTCCTGAAATTGCAAGTTCCAAAAAGCCGGCGCAGGCGGCTGCCGAACGCGCGGCCATCAATGCGCCGATGCAGGGAACGGCCGCCGACCTCATCAAGAAGGCGATGATCAGCGTCGACCGCTGGCTTGCCGAGAAGGGGCTTCGCACGAAGCTCATCCTTCAGGTTCACGACGAACTGATTCTCGAAGTGCCTGCCGACGAGGCGGAACTGGTGAAGACCGAAGTGCCCCGTCTGATGGCGGAGGCGGCGGATCTTGCCGTACCGCTGCTGGCGGAAGTCGGCGTCGGCGCCAGCTGGGAGGAAGCGCACTGAGGCTCGCCCGGGTGTTCCGAAAAGACGAAAGCCTCCGAGGCAGCGATGCCGTCGGAGGCTTTTTCAAAGACCGGATTTGACGCTTACTGGCAGGTGCCGGCGGCTTCCGGAACAAGCGTCATGACGAGTTTGCCTTCGGCATCCCAGCAGAGGACCTTGTCGCCGTCGGCCGTCATGAAGACGGTGCGTCCGAGACGCTGGAAGAAGGCGTCTTCGACGGCCATGATCTTCGGACCGCACATGCGGCGCGTGGCGCCGAGCTTCGAAAGGTCGATCTTCTTTCCGTCGAGCGCCCAGGTGCCCAGCATGCGGTTGCAGCCGGCCATGCCGGAAATGCGTCCGTCGGCGCCGAATTCGATGTTGGGCGGCACTTCGCAGTCTTCATTGGCGCCTTCGGCCCACATCAGAGAGCGGCCCGCAAGATCGGGAGCCTTGCCGGCGGGCGTTCCGTCGGTGACGGTGCAGGCGGCGAGAAGGGCGGCGCAGGGCAGCGCCGCAAGCAGCTTTTTCGACATGAGTTCTCCGTATTTGATGTCTGCCGCAGTGAGGCGTGCGGCGGTATGTCTGAAATGCAGAGAACGATAGCACAGCAGGCGCAGGAAGTCGCAAAACGCCGTTTTTCTTAACCTTCGGCATTCGGGGGCGAGAAAAAATGCGGCCTTTTTGCGCCAAGGCAAAGGGTTTTTCACGCCGTTACATTTGTTTGGGCTCAAAATCCCGGCTTCTGGAAAAAAGACGTTCACCTGAAGAACGCTTGTCCGGTAGGTCATAACAACGGAAGAATCAAAATGTTCGGAAAATTCATCCTCGGCGCCGCCCTCACCGCCGTGATGGCGGCGGCACAGGCGGAGGTCACGGTCAACCACGCCTTCATCTCCTTTGAAACTGTCGCTGCGGCGCAGAAAAACGTCAAGGCGGACGAATTCGTCCTGCTGACGGGTCATCTCGTCAAGACGACGGATGCGGACGTCTATGAGCTCAAGGACGCCACCGGCACTATTCAGGTCACGCTTCCCCGCGAACTGCATTCCCGCATGACGATCACGAAGGAAGACACGTACGAAGTTCTCGGCCGTGCGTACTTCGTGCCCTTTGAAGAGCTTCGCATCGATGCGGAAAAGATCCGCCTCGTGAAGTAAGGACTGTCGGCCGGCTGCGTGCGCCGGGCCGGCGTTCTGACGGAATCGAAAAAGAGAAAGCCCCCGAAGCCGACGCCTTCGGGGGCTTTGCTGTATGAGTCAGTTAGCGGGCTGAATTAATCCTGACCTTCGACGAAGGGTTCGGAATTCATGTCGCCTTCGAGCTTCGTGACGGTGATGGCGGAAGCCACGTCGCCGACCACGTTGACCGACGTACGGATCATGTCGAGAATACGGTCGACGCCGGCAATCAGAGCAACGGCTTCGAGCGGAATACCGACCTGCGTGAAGATGATCGTCGTCATGATGAGGCCGGCACCCGGGACACCGGCGGTGCCGATGGCGGCAAGAACGCCCATCAGAACGATGGTGAGCTGGTCGGCCATCGAGAGCGGCAGACCGTAGACTTCAGCAGCGAAGATCGCGCACACGCCCATGTAGATGGCGGTGCCGTTCATGTTGATCGTGTTGCCGAGCGGGATCGAGAACGAGGCGATGGCCTTCGTGGAACCGAGACGGCGGGCGGCGTTCAGGTTGGCCGGAAGCGCAGCGGCGGACGAGCAGGTCGTGAAGGCGACGAGCCACGGTTCGGCGATGCCCTTCAGGAAGGTCATGACCGGGATACCCGTGATGAAGCGGACCATCGGGATCAGGATCACCACCACGAAGACGAGCGTGGCGATGAAGGCCGTGAGGATGAGCGCGCCGAGCGGAAGCAGGACGGAAAGACCGTGACGGCTGACCGTGTACGACATAAGGCCGAACACACCGATCGGGGCGTAGAGCATGACCATGTGCGTGACGCGGATCATGACGTCGCCGACGATTTCGAAGAAGTGAAGCACGGGCTTACCGCGTTCACCGAGGCCGGACAGCGCAAAGCCGAAGATCACCGCGAAGAAGATGATCTGGAGCATGGCGCCCTTCGACATGGCTTCCATCGGGTTGATCGGCACGATGTTGAGCAGCGTCTGAACGAGCGGCGGAGCAACAACTTCCTTGGCCTTGAGGCCTTCGGTCGAGAGGTCGAGACCGAGACCGGGATGGATCACGCCGGCGAAGAAGAGGCCGCTGGCCACGGCGATGGCCGTCGTGATGGCATAGATGAGAAGCACCTTGCCGGCCACGCGTCCGAGCTTGGACGTATCGGAAATACCGGCTGCGCCGGCAATAATCGTCGCCAGAACGAGAGGCACCACCACCATTCGGATCAGACGAATGAAGAGGGTGCCGAGCGGCTGAAGCCAGGTCTGCGCGAACGAGGAATCAACGATCGCGCCGACGATAACGCCGAGCGCCAGACCGATCATCATCTGCCAGGCCAGACTGATTTTCATTTTGGAGGACATGATCTCCACCCCTAGCTGTAGTTACTTATTGTGTTTGCTGCCGGCAGACCGAGAAAAGCGGCGGGCATGCCGACGAAAACAGGCTTCAGCCTGTCTTGAAACGATTCTATTCATATGGCTCTTATACAAAACCATGGGTAAACCCTTAGGTAAGAAGTCAAAGAATTGCTCGAAAAACAAGGCGGTTCTGAAAAATATGGGAAAGGATCTTTACAAATTGATATATATCAAGCGATGAATTGATATTGTTTGACTATCCTGACTCCGAATTTCGATAGATCGTTTCTATATTGTCGGATCTGCCGTGAGAAAGAGGAAGACCGGGCTGTACAATGAGCGCACTTTTTGGCGGCGCTCTGCGCCGCACGGATTTTTCGGAATATGGACATTCTTTTTGAAATTCTCGGCGCGAACGTGATGACGCGGGTGCTGGCGCTCTGCGTGGCCGTGGTGCTGTCGTACCGCTGGCTCGCACGCATGTCGGAGGAGCTGCTGGCCGTCGCCTGCGGTCTGCTGACGACGGTGGCGCTCACGCATCTGATTCCGGAAGCGTTTGAGAGCGAGACGGCCGAGGCGCACGGACTCGGCATGGCGATGCTCGCGACGGTTTTTCTTTTTCTGGTGCTCGAACGGGCGGTGAGGCACGGCGGACACGCGCACGGCGCAGGGGCGGCCGAAGCCCGATCCCGTTCGGCGGCGCTGGCGATGATGGCGGGCGCCGGCATGCACAATTTCGTCGACGGCGTTCTGATTGCCAGCACCTTCATGATGAACGGCCGAGCCGGTTGGCTCGTTGCGCTCGCCGTCGTCTGTCATGAGATTCCCCAGGCGACCGGCTACATGGTGATTCTGAAGAACGCCGGCATGAAGGCGGGTCAGGCGCTCGGCTGGTGTTCAGCGGCGGCCGCGATGGCTGTCGTCGGCGGTCTGGCCGGCTGGGGTGCGGTCAGCGTCAGTCAGGAAATGCTCCCCTATGCGCTTGTCGTGTCGGCCGCCTCCTTCCTGTTTATTACGCTCCACAGTCTTCTGCCTGAAGTCTTTCACGACCACGGCGGCCGCGCCGCGGGTCTGAGGCAGCTTGCGCTCTTTGCGGCGGGCGTGCTTCTCAGCGTGGCCATTCTCGGCACCGATCACGGCCACGGGCATGATCACGGCAGTGAAGCCGGGGAGACCGCCCCGCATGCCGAGATCCACCGGCACGGCTGAGAGCGGCGGACTCAGCCTTTCGGCCGCCGATTGAGAAGCGTCGCCCAGACGCCGGCAAAAATAATGACGGCAATGCCGGCTGCCGCGCCCGGCGTGATCGGATCGTCAAAGACGGCCAGCCCGAAGAGCGCGGCGAAGATGATGGCGGAATACTGAAAGGCGCTCGTCAGGAGAAGATTGTCGGAACCCCAGGAGCGGGTCATGGCGAGCTGAGCTCCCGTCGCGCAGAGTCCCATGCCAAGCAGAGCGGGCACGTTGTCGGCCGTGAGCGGCGTGTAGTGTCCCTCGGCCAGATACTGGCCGGCCAGTCCCCACACCGTGCCGAAGAGCGTGAAGTAGAAGACGATGCGCCATTCGGGTTCGCGCATGGCGGAAAGCTGCTTGATCTGAAAATAGGCGAGCGCGGAAAAGAGACCGGAGCAGAGGCCGACGAGCGCAGGGAGCTCCTGTCCCGATCGGAGCTCCGGATTAAGCACCAGAGTGACGCCGAAAAAGCCCAGGAAGACCGCGGCGGCGGTTCTGAGGCTCACAGCCTTCTTCTGACGGAGGGCGAGCCCGATCACGATCAGCGTCATGAAGAGCGGACTCGTGTAGTTGAGCGTCATCGAGGTTCCGAGCGGCAGATGCGCTAGCGAAAAGGTCCAGATCGTCAGCGCAAACGTCCCCAGAAAACTTCTCAGAAAGTGCGACCTGACGTTCGCGGTGGCGAGCCGCATGTGCCTGAAACGGCTCCAGACCAGGATGCAGCTAACGCCGCAGAGCGAGCGGTAGAAGACAAGCTCGAAAATGCCGAAGTCCGAGGCGCCGAGCTTGGTGAAGACGGCCATCAGGGCAAAGAGAAATGATGCGAGAAGCATCCAGAGGCTTTTGGTCATGTCCGGCTCGGCGCGCACCTGCCGCAGAATGGAAAACGACTATCGTACAGCAACATAAACGCTAAGGTGCGGTTCAGGAACGCTTGGGTAAAATGCATAAGTCATGCGCCGGAAGCGGCGCCGGGGGCGTCCGGCGGCGCTTTTCGGCGAAAATGATTTTTATGCGGAACATTTTGAATCCGATCCGGCGGTCCGGCCGGCGACCGCGTGCGGGCCGGCAGGAAAGCGGGAGGCTGACGATGACTGAACTCAAACCCGTCGAAGAACTCTCTTTTGAAGAAGCCCTCGAAGAGCTGGAAGCTCTCACGGGCGCCATGGCTTCCGGTCAGGCGACGCTCAAGGAAAGCGTCGCCGGCTATGCTCGGGGCACCGAGCTTCTCAGGCGCTGCCGCCGCGAACTCGAAGAAGCCAGAGCCACCATTGAGGAGCTTCGCGGGACGGCCGAACGCGAAGCTGACGATGCCGGTTTCTGAGAACCGGCTTCCAACAGGAATGAATGCAAATGACTGAATCCGACATTCCGAGCTTCGAGCTCTGGAGCAGGGAGCGTGCAAAGCACTTTGAATGGTATGCGGATGCCGAGATGCCGAAGACGGGCCGCGAGCCCAAGATGCTGATCGGCGCTATGCGCTATGCGGTGCTCGGCGGCGGCAAGCGCATCCGTGCTCTCCTCTGCTATGCGGCGGGCGACGTGACGGGCGCCTCCGGCGCGGTGCTCGACCGAGCGGCGCTGGCGCTTGAAATGATTCACGGCTATTCGCTGGTGCACGACGACATGCCCTGCATGGATAACGACACGCTGCGCCGTGGCAAGCCGACGGTGCACGTTCGCTACGGCGAGGCGACGGCGATGCTGGCCGGGGATGCGCTGCAGACCGAAGCTTTTACGGTGCTGGCCGGCGTCGAGGATGCCGAAACGGCGAAGCGTCTGACGGCGACGCTGGCCCGGGCGGCCGGCGTGCGCGGCATGTGCGGCGGTCAGGCGCTCGATCTGGCGATGGTCGGAGCCGCGCCCGGCGAAGCCGAACTCCTGCGCATGCAGGCGATGAAGACCGGCGCGCTCATTCTCGCCGCCGTGCTGATGGGCGCGCAGTCGGGCGGATGGGAGAAGCTCGGTCCCGCCGCCAGAGCGGGTCTTGCCGCCTATGCCGATGCGCTCGGCGTGGCTTTCCAGGTGGTCGACGACATTCTCGACTGCACGCAGGATGCGGCTACGCTCGGCAAGACGCCCGGCAAGGATGAAAAGGACGACAAGCCCACCTGGGTGTCGCTTCTGGGGCTCGACGGCGCACGGGAGCGCGCCAGGGCGCTCCACGATCGGGCATACGAGGCTCTCGGCCTTGTCGCAGGCGATCCGGCCGTGTCGGATGACGCGCTTTTGCGTCTCAGACAGATCGCGGATTTTGTCGTCGAACGTTCGCATTAAACGCTAAAATTTTGACTGCCGTCCGCGGTCTTTCGCGGACGGCGGATTCCTATTCTGACTGAAGGCTTCCCAGTGACGCAGTACCCGATTCTCGACACCATCAGCTCGCCGGCCGACCTCCGAAGACTTGATGTGCACCGGCTTCCTGAACTCGCGGGCGAAATTCGCGCGTTCATGGTGGATTCCGTCTCGAAGACGGGCGGTCACCTTTCGAGCTCTCTCGGCGCCACCGAGCTCGCGATTGCCATTCATATGGTCTTCAATACGCCCGAAGACCGTCTGATATGGGACGTCGGTCATCAAGCCTATGCGCACAAGATCCTGACCGGACGCCGGGAGGCCATGAAGGGTCTGCGCCAGCTCAACGGTATTTCAGGCTTTCCGAAGAGAACGGAGTCGCCCTACGACGCCTTCGGCACCGCGCACTCGTCCATTCGATTTCCGCCGCCCTCGGCATGGCGATCGCGGCCCGTCTTGAAGACAAGAGCGACCGCTGGCACATCGCCGTGATCGGCGACGGCGCGCTGACCGGCGGCATGGCCATCGAGGCGCTCAACGATGCCGGCGTCTGGAAGGATGGGGTGAAGCTTCTGATCATCCTCAACGACAACGACTGCTCGATTTCACCGCCGGCCGGCGCCCTGTCCAATCATCTCGCCAAGATCGTGTCGACGCGAGCCTATACCTGCGCCCGGGAAATTTCCAAGCGAATGCTCAAGCCGGTGCCCGGCCTCTGGGACATCGCCAAGCGCATGGAGCGTCAGGCCATCAACTTTGTCAGTCCTCCTTCCGGCATCTTCTCGAGCTTCGATCTCAACTACTACGGTCCGGTCGACGGCCACGACGTGGTGGGACTTGTCGAAGTGCTGCGCAATCTGCGCGGTCTTAATGCGCCCTGCGTGCTTCACGTGGCGACGCAGAAGGGGAAGGGCTATGCGCCTGCCGAGCGCAACCCCACCGCTTATCACGGCGTCGGCACGTTTGATCCGGCGGTCGGACTTGCGTCCAAGCCGTCCTCGAAGCCAACCTATACCGAAATCTTCGGCCGCTGGCTCTGCGATACGGCTGCCCGCGACAGCCGACTTTACGGTATCACGCCCGCCATGCGCGAGGGTTCGGGTCTGGTTGAGTTTGAAAAGCGTTTTCCCGAGCGCTACCGCGACGTGGCGATTGCTGAACAGCATGCCGTCACCTACGCGGCGGGTCTTGCCTGCGAGGGCATCAAGCCCGTCGTGGCGATCTATTCGACTTTCCTTCAGCGCGCAATTGATCAACTGATCCACGACGTGGCGCTTCAGAATCTCCCGGTGGTGTTCGCCGTCGACCGCGGCGGCCTGGTCGGCGCGGACGGTGCGACTCATCACGGCTTCTTCGATCTGTCGCTGCTTCGCACGGTACCCAATATGACTGTCATGGCGCCGTCGGACGAAAACGAATGCCGCCTGATGCTCAATACGGCATTCTCGATGAATTCTCCCGCGGCGGTGCGCTATCCCCGCGGCAAGGGACCCGGCGTGCCAGTAACGGCCGATGCCGAGACCGTGCCCGTCGGCAAGGCCCGCAGACTGCTCGAAGGCAGCCGCACGGCATTCCTCGGTTTCGGCACGATGACCAATGTGCTTCGCCCCGCAGCGGAAAAGCTCGGCGGCACGCTCATCGACATGCGCTTCGTGAAGCCGATTGATGCCGAAGCGGTGATCGAGTCTGCCCGGACGCATGATCTTCTTGTCTGCGCTGAAGAAGGCGTGCTGATGGGAGGCGCCTGCAGCGCGGTGCTGGAAGTGCTTGCCGACGCCGGCGTCTCCTGTCCGGTGATGCGCTTCGGTCTGCCCGACGAGTTCATCGAGCAGGGCACGCAGGCCGAGCTCTTGGAGATGCTGGGGCTGACGTCCGAAGCCATTGAGGCCAAGGTCCGCGCCCGTTTGGCTGCGCTCTGATAGATTCAATTGATTTAAAACGAAAAAAGGACGCCTTTCGGCGTCCTTTTTCTGCTTCGGCCCGAAGGATCAGGCGCGGAAGTTCGTAAAGGAGAGCGGGACGTCCTTCACTTCCTTCTTGAGAAGCGCGATCGCTTCCTGCAGGGCGTCGCGCTTGGCGCCCGACACGCGCACGATGTCGCCCTGAATGGCGGCGGTCAGCTTGAGGGCCTTGGCGTTCTTGATGATCGTCTGAACGGTTTTGCCGAGTTCGCGGGAGACGCCTTCCTTCACGACGATGGTCTGCTTCAGCTTGTCGCCGCCGATCTTTTCGGGGTTCTTCGATTCATCGAGAAAGCGCACGTCGATGCCGCGCTTGGCGAGTTTGGCGATCAGAACATCGCGGACCTGACGGAGCTGAAAGTCGCTTTCGGCGATGAGATAGAGTTCGAGATCCTTCTGATCGACCGAGGCGGCCGTGCCGCGGAAGTCGTAGCGCGTGCCGATTTCCTTTTTGGCCTGGTCCACGGCATTGCGGAGTTCGACGGCATCACACTTAACTTCAACGTCAAAAGACGGCATTTTCGTTTCCTGCAGAGTAAATGGAAAAAAGCCGGCAGCCTGTCCGCCGGCGCACAAAGTAAACATCTTAACAGACTGTATGCATGGAAGGTTCGGACGCGGGCCCTCCCTATAATGAGGGCAGAACAACTCCAAAGGGCGGCTCGCGACAGCCGCCGAACAACATGACAGTCCAGATTTTCCGTGATCGGCCGCTTGACGGCCTCACCACCTTCGGCACCCGTGCGACGGCCGAGGCGTACGCCGAAGCATCGTCGCTTGAATCGCTGAAGGAGCTTCTCGCCCATGCCGCTGAGAGCGGTCTTCCCGTTCGGTTTCTCGGCGCCGGCGCCAATACAGTGGCCATGAGCCGCGTGCCCGGGCTGGTCATCCGCATCGCGATCAAAGGCATTGAAAAAAAGCCGGCTCCCGACGGCGGTACTCTCGTCCGGTGCGGCGCCGGTGAAATTTTCGACGACATCGTGAAGATGACCGTCGCCGAAGGACTCGGAGGGCTGGAAAACCTTTCCGCCGTGCCGGGCACCGTGGGCGGCGCGGTTGTTCAGAACATCGGCGCCTACGGCGTGGAACTCGCCGAGCGGCTCCAGTCCGTCACGGTCTGGGATTCCAAGGCCGGCGAGGTCCGCGAGCTCAGCACGGAGGAGTGCGACTTTGCTTATCGTCACAGCATTCTGAAGACGCCCGCGGGCGAGGGTCTCGTCGTGCTCTCGGCACTGCTGCATCTGCCCGCCCGCTGGTATCCGGTAACGGGATACCGGGATCTCGATGCGGAAATTGCCGCACGGGGACTGACCGCCGTGACGCTGACGCCGGCGGCGCTTTCAGATGCCGTCCGTGCGGTGCGCAGCCGCAAGCTGCCTGATCCTGCCCGTCTCGGCAATGCCGGATCCTTCTTTACCAATCCGATCATCTCCAAGGTTCACTGGCGCGAACTCCTGACCAAGCATCCGAGTCTGGTCTACTACAAACTGGGCGGCGGCCGCATGAAGCTCGCTGCGGCCTGGCTGATCGAAGCCGCCGGCTTCAAGGGCGCTGTCCGCGGGAATGCCGGCGTTTATGAAAACCATGCTCTCATTCTCGTCAATCGGGGAGGAGCCTCGGGAGAAGAAGTGCTGGCGCTCGCCGAGGACATTCGCCGCCGTGTCAGAGAAATGTTCGGCGTGGAACTGGCGATGGAGCCCGTCGTGCTCGGCTGAAGAGCGCCGCTGATGCCTTAGCTGAAAAACGCTGCTGCGAACCCTGTTCCGGCAGCGTTTTCTGCTGTTGCTGTGCCTGCACGTTTTCCGGTCTTACAGCAGCAAAACGCTGAAACATTAATTAGGGTTTACCCGTAAAAGAGGGTGTGTAACAGGATGTCTTCCGTCCTGAGAATTCCCTTGTGCGCTTTTCAAGAGCGCACGCTGTCAGGGAGGAAGAAAAATGGGAACAGCGACACCGGCTTCGGCTTTGGGCGGGTATTCCAAAGCGGAGGAAATCGCAAATGCGGTCACGCACGGCATTGCAGCGCTGCTGAGCCTGGTCGGGCTCGGCGTGCTGGTGTATTTCGCTGCGGTAGAGTCGGGAAGAGCGGGTGTGATTGCGGCCGCCGCCGTTTTCGGGATGGCCATGGTGTTTCTCTATACGGCGTCGACGCTCTATCACGCGGTGCCGAATCTGCGCGTCAAGCGGATTCTGCAGATGCTTGACCACGGCGCGATCTACATCATGATTGCCGGCAGCTACACGCCGTTTTGTCTGATCACGCTTAGGGGAACGACGGGCACGGTGCTCTGCGCCGCTGTCTGGACGATTGCAGTAACCGGAGCCGTGCTTCAGCCCGTGCTCCTCAGACGGGCAGAATGGCTCAACTGCCTGCTTTATCTGCTGCTAGGATGGTGCGTCGTGCTGGTGATGAAGCCGCTGGCTGCGGCGCTGCCGGCGGCCGGCCTGTGGCTTCTCGCGGGAGGCGGCGTCGTGTATTCGTTCGGCGTCGTCTTCTATCTCTGGGAACGCATTCCGTTCAACCATGCCATCTGGCATCTGTTCGTTCTCGGCGGAACGGTCCTGCAGTTCTTCTCCGTTCTCTTCTACGTCATCCCGCCGAGGTGACCGGCAGGCAGCAGCGGTCCGGACATGAAAAAAGCGCACCGTCGCAGACGGTGCGCTTTTGATTTTCTATCGCTCGGACAACCGATTAGGCCATGGCCTTGACGGAAGCGGAGAGACGGCTCTTGTGGCGAGCGGCGGCGTTGGCGTGGAGAACGCCCTTGCGAGCCATGGCGTCGATCACGGATTCAGCCTTCTTGAAGGCTTCCTGAGCGGCGGCCTTGTCGCCGGCGACGATGAGCTTGCGCACGGCCTTGATGGCGGTGCGGAACTGGCTGCGCTGAGCCGAGAGGTGCATGTTGCGCACAACCATCTGGCGGGCGCGCTTGCGAGCTTGCTTGGTATTGGCCATTTTTATAAATTCCTTGCCTGTAAATTAAACAGTTGGCGTCCAGATTGCCCCCGACAGGGAGAGCATGTTCCATCCCGGTGTTCCCGTGAAGCGCTTCACGCGCTGTCCGGACGCCGCTGCATAACCTCCGCTTGAGGCGGGGAAAGTGCATCGCGGTTGCGCGAGACACCAAAGATTCATTGAATTTCCGACGCTTGGTGTAAAGCCGGGAGTCCTTCGCACAGCTGAGGTTGGGTCATCAGAAGGCACGGAAACGCCGGCGCAGAATTACACTGCCCCGAAAAGCCCTCAACTATATCAAATTTCCGGGCGCAAGGCGTGTTTTCGAGTAGAATTTTTTGCGTTTTCGCAATCCGAAGGAAGGTCTCCCATGTCGCTCCTGAAATCCGCCGCCACCGTTTCGGGTCTCACGCTCGTGAGCCGCATCACGGGCGTGATCCGAGACATGCTGATTGCTCGCTTTTTCGGCGCAACGGCCGAGACCGACGCCTTCTATGTCGCCTTCAGACTTCCCAACATGCTGCGCCGGCTGTTCGCCGAGGGCGCCTTTCAGCAGGCTTTCGTGCCGATGCTCGCCGACGTGAAGGAACGAGGCGAGGACCGCACCGGCGAATTCATCAACCATGTTTTTTCCGTGCTGGCCGCCGCCGTGCTGGCGGCAAGCGCGCTCGGCGTGCTGGCGGCGCCCGTGCTCGTCTGGCTGATTGCCAGCGGCATGCGCGCCGATCCTGAGGCTTTTACGCTGGCGGTGGGGCTGACGCGCTTCATGTTTCCCTACATCGCCTTCATGTCTCTGGTGGCGCTCGCCGCTTCAGTGCTCAATACCTGGAAGCGCTTTGCAGTGCCTGCGGCGACGCCGGTGCTGCTCAACCTCTCCTTCATCGTCTTTACGGTTCTTCTGGCGCCGCGTCTTGACGAGCCCGTCTGGGCGCTGGCCGCTGCCGTCATCGTCGGCGGCGTTCTTCAGCTCGGCACGCAGCTGCTGGCGCTGCGGCGCCTCGGCATCCGCATTCGCCCCCGGGGTCTGCGTTCGAGTCTCGCCGACGGCGATGTCCGACGCGTGCTCAGACTGATGGTGCCGGCGCTCTTCGGCGTCGGCGTCGCACAGCTCTCCATTCTGATCAATACCAACATCGCCTCTCATCTCGGCCGCGGCGCGGTGACCTGGCTCAACTACGCGGACCGTCTGATGGAATTCCCGACGGCGCTTCTCGGCGTGGCCCTCGGCACCGTGCTCCTTCCCGGACTTTCGAGCGCCTTTGCCAAAGGCGATACGGTGCGCTACAACCTGCTCCTTGACCGGGGCCTGCGTCTTGTCGTTCTGGTGGCCGTGCCCGCCGCCGTCGGTCTCTGGCTCACGGCCGAAGCACTCGTGTCCTTCCTCTTTCAGGGCAAGAACTTCACGCCGGCCGACGTCTCGCAGACCGCGCTTGCCGTGGTCGGCTATTCGGTGGGCCTCATCGGTCTCATCGCGCTTAAAATCGTGGCGCCCGCCTTCTATGCCCGAAAGGACATCCGCACGCCGGTGAAGACAGCGTTCTGGAGTCTGATCGTCGTGCAGCTCGTGAATCTGGTCTCCGTGCCGCTCTTCTCTCATGCCGGACTTGCGCTTTCCGTCGGTCTGGGGAGCGTCTTCAATGCGTCGGTGCTTCTCCTCACGCTTAGGCGCCGCGGCATCTACATGCCGCTTCCGGGCTGGACGAAGAGTCTCGCCCGCACGGCGCTTGCGTCCGCCGTCATGGGCGCCGCGCTTTGGTGGGGACAGACATTTCTTGAATGGACGTCGCTTTCCTGGACGGTTCGCGCCGCCGGCGTGCTGGTGATGGTCGCGGCGGC
This sequence comes from Sutterella sp., assembly GCA_017936545.1. Classification (GTDB taxonomy): domain Bacteria; phylum Pseudomonadota; class Gammaproteobacteria; order Burkholderiales; family Burkholderiaceae_F; genus Sutterella. Next base: position 25,489 of record JAGBFJ010000008.1, on the reverse strand, counting down.
TGCGGTTCTTTATTTCGGCGTCATGTTTGCTGCGGGCTGGCGCCTGAGCGAGCTGCGTCCCGCGCGCGGCGAAGACTGAGCCGATTCAGATATGACATCGGCGCGCAGACCGCAGTGCTGCGCGCCGGAAAATGACGGTCTGACGCAGGACGGCCGGACGGCGGGTCCTGTACCGGGCTGAGTCAGTTTGCTTCCTCGCCGGGTTCGGCGGGCATGCCGTCAAGTTCGTCGTAGGTAAGGAAGGGCATGCGTGCGGGCCAGGCGATCAGTTCGTCCTCGCTCAGCGCCGAGAGCGCCGCCGGTCCGAGACGCGCCGTATTGACGGCGTAGTTGAGCTTGGCATAGACGTGCACCAGATCGTGCTCGAGCACTTCCTTCGCATCTTCGTCATCGCCTTCCGCTACTTTGCTCATGGCATCCTGCAGCGCTTCGCAGGCATCGTTGAGCGTCGCGTGCAGCCATTCCTTGTCGATCATCACATCCATTTGAGAAACTCTCGGTAACTGTCGGAAAAAATCCGCTGACTTCACGATTGTATGACGCAGGCGGCCGATTTAGCAAAGAAAATCAGCGCCGGTTCCCGCCGCATGAGCCGCTGAGGCCGGGTTTCGTTCGGTGCACTGTCGTCTTCGGCGCTAGACTATGGGCTTTGCGGCCTGTGCCGCAGGCTTTCGTAAAAAGAAATCAATCAGCATGTGCACTACAGTGATTGTCGGCCGTCTGGCGTCGTCGACCGGCACCGTTCTCGTCGGACACAACGAGGATGCGGGCGGCAGAACGTTTACGCAGCAGTTTATCGTGCCGGGCGGCAGCCGTGCCCCGGGAAGCCGGCTGACGGCCGAACCGGGCAGGGCGTCCGTCCCCGATGTTCCGGCGGTGCTCGATACCTACTGGTCCAACATGCTCGCGCCCGAGCCGGGTTCCTCTTTCGATCAGGGCATGGCCAATTCGGCCGGTCTGGTCGTCTGCTCAAACGGCGGCGGCACCTCCTTTGACGCTGCGCTTTCCGACGAGGAGGCCGGGCTGAAGGACGGCGGACTCGGATTTCTGCTTCGCCGAGTGACAGCCGAGCGAGCCCGCTCCGCCCGGGAAGCCGCCGAACTGGCCGGCCGTCTGATCGCCGAGTACGGCTACTTCGGCGCGGCTCGCAACTATACCTTTGCCGACGCCCGCGAAGCTTGGGTGCTTAACGTCGTCAAGGGCCGCCGCTTCGTTGCCAGGCGCGTGCCCGACGACAGCGTCATGCTGATTTCCAATATGCTGGCGATCCGCGCCGTCGATCCCTCTGACCGTGAGAACGTCATTGCCTCGCCGGATCTGATCGATCATGCGGTCCGCACCGGCCGCTACGTGCCGGCGGTGCCCGGAAGAACGGACGATTTCGACTTCGCGCGCGCCTATCAGAGCGACGAGAATCGGCATGAGCCCGGCAAGTCGGTGCGCATGCGCATCGGCTGGCAGGCGATCACCGGAAAGGTGTACGGCGACGAGCTTCACTATCCCGAAGTGCAGCGTCCTTCGGCGGCGATGACGCCCGCCGACGTCATGCGGGTACTTCGTCTGACGGATCCGGAAACGCGGCTCACCCGCAGCGACGGTCTTGCGGATGCTTTCCACGTCAGCGCCCGCGACATTTCCCGCTCCCACACCCGCGAAGGCTGGGTGATGCAGACGGCGGCCGATCCGGCGCAGCAGCTTCTCTGGCACTGCGAGGGTCCAGTAGAAACGGGCTTCTTCGTTCCCCGGTTTCCGTTTGCCGGCCGGCTCCCGCCTCATTCGGCGCTGACGGATTTGGACGAAGCCCGAGCACGGCACTTCTCGGTGAAGCCAGAAAGGCTGTCGTTTAATCCCGCCTTCCGCTATTTCCTTTATGCCGAGATCGCCGAACTGGTGAATTTCGACCGTTCGCTTTACGCCGGGGTCCTTTTCGAGCAGCGGCGGCTGGAGGCTCGACTTGAGACCGAACTTGAGAAGCTTCTCGGCAGCCTGCCGGCGGACAGGGAAACGGCGGCGCAGCAGCTCGCGCAGTTTTCCGAGCGTGCGCAGTCGCAGGCCGATGCGCTCTGCCGCGGCATTCTCGACGACATCCGCGGTCCCGTCTGCCGGGTGATCGGCCGCCGCAGAACCTCGGCGCAGGGTCCCGAGCTCATCGAAGTGGCTGTTTTCGGCAGCGAAGCTTTCGACGCGTCGCGGATAGAGCCCGAAAGCGTCCTATGGAGTCTCGGCTTTACCTCGTCCAAGGCGTCGGCGCTGGCCCCCGCCGTCCCGATCGACTGCGACATCCGCGATCTTGACGGAGACGGTTATGACGATGCAGTGTTTGCCTTCCGTGCCGAGGATATCGATCCGTACCTCATTCCCGGCGTGCGCCACGACACTTATCTGAGGGGCTTCTGCCGCCGCCGGCGTTTTGCCGCAATGGCTGAATTCGGCGCCGCAGACGTCTGACGGGAATACCGGCAGCTAAACGGGACCGGCGGATTCGCCGGACGGCCCGTTCATGCATTTGCACGGCGCAGAAAGAAAAACGGACCGATCCGAGGGAATCGATCCGTTTTTCTTATGAAGAACTCTCCGCGGTCGGACGGCCGGAATAGACGTTCGGCCGCAGAGAGAGGGAGGAGGGTACCCGGTAATCAGGCTTCTTTATACCCAGTGATGTACTTGCCGGCCATGTAGCCCGAGGTGTGGGCGAAACCGCAGGCGTTGCCGCCGCAGTAGAAGGCGCCGTGGACACCGGCCACCGTTTCACCGGCAGCGTAGAAGCCCTTGACCGGCTTCATGTCCCAGCCGAGCACTTCGAAGTGTTCGGTGACGCGCACGCCGCCGCAGGACAGGTTGTTCCACGGGAACATGCGGATCATGTAGTACGGGCCCTTGCCGATCTTCCACTGCTGGTCGGTACGGCCGAACTGCGTGTCGTTCTTCGTTTCGACGGCCTTGTTCCAGGTGGCGATCTGAGTCTTCAGGCCTTCGAGATTGACACCGGATTTTTCGCAGAGTTCTTCGATCGTGTCGCACTTCCAGAGGTTCTTGCCGGCCTTGAATTCGGCTTCAATGCGTTCGGCAGTCCAGGAGGGCAGACCGACGAGGGCGGACAGCTTGATCTTCGTGAGGGTGCGTTCCCAGCCAGCCTGGTCGGCGAGCACGTAGTGGCAGCCGTCCGGGTTGTGGGCGAGGTGCGGAGTCACGTGGCAGATGCCTTCCTTTTCCGTGATGAAGCGCTTGCCGTTCTTGTTCACCAGGATGCCGCCGTTGTTGGTGATGAACCACCAGCGGCAGTACGGGCCGTTGCGGCCGTTGACGACGATGCCGCACGGATAGGAGGCGATGTACTGCATGTGGGAGAGCGGAACGCCGACGTCGCGCACAGCGATCATCATGGCCGTGCCGTCGTTGTTCGGGCCGCCGATGGCGACGCCCTTGCCGGCAACGCTCGGAACCCAGCGGTCAAGCGATTCGGGGCTGCCCGTGATGCCGCCCGTGGCCATGATGATGCCGAGGCGGGCACGGCAGGTGACCTTCTTGTCGCCCTTGCCGCATTCGACGCCGACCACGCGGTTTTCGGCCGGGTCAAAGAAGATGCGGGAGAGACCGCACTTGTGGCGGATGACGATCTTGCGTTCGGCGAGCTGCTTCACGAGCGTGTCGATGTAGTCGCGGCCCTTGAAGGTTTCCTGACGGTGAGCGCGCTTGTGAGTGTGACCGGCATACGGTTCAAGGTGATGAGCGGGAAGACCGTGATCGGCCAGCCAGTCGAAGGCTTCGCCGGAGTGCTTCGTGAAGCCGTAGACCGGTTCCTTGAGGCTCATGTAGTTGCCGTAGGCCATGATGTCTTCGGCAAAGGCTTCCCAGCTGTCCTTGATGGACGGGTCGGCCTTCTGCAGCTTGCTGCCGCAGGCGGTGAAGAGGCCGCCGCAGAGGTTCGTGGCGGTGTGGTAGGGCGACACGCCGGCGTCGAAGACTTCGACCTTCTTGCCGGCGTCGACCACCTGGCAGGCGGCCATCATGCCGGCGCCGCCGCAGCCGAGAACGACCACGTCGGTTTCAATATCCCACTTGGCGGGCAGAGCCGGCGCGTTCGTGGAGGCGGCAAGAGCAGGAGCAGCGGCACCGGCGGCAGCGGTGGCGGCGGCAGCGCCGAGGAAATGACGGCGGGAAAGCGTTTCTTTAGTCATTGTCATTCTCCCTTCATCTTGATGCTGAAGTTGTGGCAGTCGTTGCATTCGAAGCGCGACTTGGCATGCATGCTGTGGCAGGCCGTGCAGTTGGCTTCACCGCGGTGCGAGCTGTGCGGATTGGGGGTGAGTTTGGCCGTGCGTTCGGCGATCTGTTCGTAGGAACCGTGGCATTCGAAGCACTTGTCCTTGGCGGGAGCCTTCATCTGGGTGCCCGTGTGGCAGGTCGTGCAAGGAAGCGCCGCGTGCGGACCGTTGACCGTGACGGCAGAGGCGGGAAGTGCGAAGCTGAGGGCGGCTGCAAGGGCAGCAGCCATGAGGCCTGACTTCATGTTCATGACTGATTCTCCTAAAGGCGGGCGGCCGGGCCGAAAAACCGGCTCTGCTGCTCACGAAGAACCGGCGGGGGTTGGATGCGCCGGCTGATTCGGGATTGTTGACGGCTTCAGTGTTTCCTTAAGGCTTTCTGAAACCGTGCAGTCATGTTAGAAGCGGACCTGATTTTGCGATACGTGCTGTCGGAGGTCACCGCGGACGGTAGTATTAATACTGATGTTTATAAGTATCAGTATTTGGCAGCCTCGGTTCCTGCAATGCGGCCGAAGACGAATGCTTCCGTCAGGGCGTTGCCGCCGAGCCGGTTGCGGCCGTGAATGCCGCCGGCCGTTTCGCCCGCCGCGTAGAGACCGGGAATGATGCGGCCGTCAGGGCGGAGCACGCGGGCGCGTTCATCGACGGTGATGCCGCCGAGCGTCATGTGAATGCCGAGCCGCTCGATGCCGAAGTAAAAAGGCGGCGTATCGATGGTCTGCGTGAAGGCTGTGCGCCCGAAGTCGAGATCGCGCTTGTCGGTGGCCATGCCGTTGTAGCGCTCAAGGGTGCTTCGCAGCACGTCTTCGGAGACTTCCATCGCGCGCGCAAGAGCCTCGATGCTGTCGGCTGTCTTGACGATGCCGGAGGCCATTTTGGCGCCGATGCCCGCACCCTTGCGGGATTTGGCGTCAGTGAGCGCCCACATCATGCGTCCGGGCTGGTGTTCGATGGCCGTCTGGATGTCGCGGAAATCTGCATCCTCGCTGACAAAGCGCCGTCCTTCGGCATTGAGCCAGATCTCGCCGCCCGCGTAGTCGAGCACTCGCCCGCCGTTGTAAGGGATGAGCTGCATGGCGTCCATGTCGGCGAGACCGGCGCCGATCGCAGCGGCCATGTCGATGCCGTCTCCGGTGGCGCCGTCGCCGAGCATGCCGGTCGGATCGGCGGTCGTGCGGTATGTCGCGTCGAGTTCGGGACGCCAGCGGCGGCGCATCGGCACGTTGGCGCCGAAGCCGCCCGTTGCGAGAATGACGGCGCGGCCGCGGTGGAACCGTTCCGTGCCGTCGGAGCCGGCCGTGACGACGCCCGTCACGCAGTCCTCGTCCGTCATGAGACTGCGGACGGGTTCGCAGAGACGGATTTCGACGCCGAGCGCGCGGGCTCTGGCATTGAGCGCCTGAACGTATTCAAAGCCGCCGCGCATGGAGCCTGTCGACATGTTGCGCGCGGCGAGCGAGCCGACGGCGCGAAACAGTCTCGGCTCCCATCGCACGCCCATCCCGGCGAGCCAGACGGGCAGGGCGGCGCTTTCTCTGGCAAGCGTGTCAGCGAGCACCGGATCGCCGCCGGAAGCGACGATTTCAGCGGCCATCTCGGCGGCAGAGTCGCCGCTGCTTCCCGCAGCGACGCTGACGGAGCCGGAGGCAAGAATGGTGTGTCCTCCGACGACGGCGGCTTTTTCAAAGACGACGATGCGCCGGGCGCCGGCTTCGGCTGCCGAAACGGCGGCGGCCAGACCGGCGCCGCCCGCGCCCGCCACAATGACGTCCCATGCCGGCTCTTCCGCGGCGAAAGCCGGAGGAAGAACCGCCGATAAAAACGTCAGCCCGAGAAAGTCACGCCTCTGCATGCCAGCCGGCCTCAAATGCAAGTCGGGTCAGTTCGGCGGGCGAATGCACGTCGAGCTTCACGAAGGCGTTGGCACGATGCATTTTGACCGTGCTCACCTCCAGACCGAGGAGCTTGGCGATCGACTTGTTGGCATCGTTGCCCTTCAGGACTTCGGTCACGATGGCCGTCTCTCTCGGCGTCAGCGATTCAAAACGTCTGATGAGCGCCGCGCGGCGGCTTTCGTCCGCGCAGATTTCAAGGGATTTGGCAACAGCCGCCGAAATCTTCTGAACGAGGTCCATCGGCTTGACGGGCTTCTCAAGAAAATCGACCGCGCCCTGCTGCAGCGTGTGGACGGCCATGGAGATGCTGCCGTGCGCGGAAAGGAAGATGACGGGAAGAACCGATCCGCGGCGGATCATTTCCTCCTGCACTTCAAGTCCGGTCATGCCGGGCATGCGTACGTCAAGCACGACGCAGCCCGGGCCGGCAAGGGTGTCCTCGTCGAGAAAGCTGCGTCCGTCCGGATAGGATGCGACTGACCATCCCATGGTCTGAAGAAGAAGGACGAAAGAAGCCTTGAGCGCTTCATCGTCGTCCACGATGCGAACTAAGGGTCTGACGGTCATAAAACGGGTCCTGCTTTGCCGGATGGTCTCAGTTTATCGAAGGTGACGGAGATTGACAGGCCGCCCGGCGAGAGCCTTGCAACACTCAATTTGGCGCCGTGCTCGTCGACGATGTTGCGAACGATGGCGAGCCCGAGCCCCAGGCCGTACTCCTTCACGCTGTCGCTGATACTCATCATTCGGGCAAAGGCGGAATCGCTGATGGGCGGGCCGTTGTCGGTGACGGTGAGGCGCCACCCTTCAGGCACATCCTCGAGCGTCAGCCGGACAACTGCGCCGGCGTTTTCGCAGGCGGCCTGGTCGGCATTTTTGAGCAGATTGATGACGAGCAGTTCGATTTCGAGCGCGTTGCCGCTGACGAGCGCCTCGGGCATCGGCCGCATCTCGAGCCGCGATGTGCCCGCGGCATTCTTTGAATAGTGACGGAAGGCCCGAGCGGCGGCCTCGTCGAGCCTCACGTCGGTGCTGCGGTTGACGTCCCGCCGGGCATAGCCCCTCACTCGGTCGATGATTGCCGCCATGCGCTGGGATTCCTCTTCGGCGCCGGCGAGTGCCTTCTGAACGATGTCGTCGTCCGCAAGCGGAGAACCCTGCGTCTTGATACGAAGAATCATCATGTAGTTGACGACCGAGTTGATGGGCTGCTTGAGTTCGTGCGCGATCATGGCGCAGAGCTGACTGATGGCGCCCATGCGCTCGAGCTTGCTGAGCTTGAGCCTCGCTTCCTCCTCCCGCTTCATGACGGCGTCGCGTTCGGCCAGCGCGGCGGTGAGAAGCGCCGTGCGGCGTCGTACCAGACTGTGCAGGCGAAGTTCGTTCAGCACGACGAGAAGGATCAGACCGAGAACGCCGCAGATCCAGACGCCGAAGCGCCGCCAGATATTGGCCGGCGTCCAGCTGTCGAGATAGGACCAGGCGCCAAGGTGCAGTTCCTTAAAGAGCGAGGTGACGTTGACGAAGCTGCTGGCGACCTGCCAGATGTAGCTTTCGTTTTCCGGGAGCTTCAGCAGCGCCAGCGTGACGTCGCGCACCACGGCGGGATCGGTCCAGGGTAGCGCCGCCACCACGATGTCGGGATAGAGCGCCGTCGAATGACGGCACCGCAGGCCGTCGTCCGATTTTTCATGAATGACCCGCAGAACGCCGGGAGCGATCAGGCCGGCCGCTTCTGCGCGCTCGAGCATGCAGGCGGGAAGAATGCCCGCATCGCTTCTGCCCGAAGCCACGCTCATGATGACGTCGGGCAGCGTGAAGCCGAGAAAATTCACCTGACTGAAGAAGCGCTTGCGCTCGATGCCCGATTCGATGAGCTCCCGCTCGAATGCGAGCCATCCTTCGACGGCATCAGGGTTGCCTGCAGCGGCCTTCTTGTGACGAAGGTCGGCGAGCGTCATCAGATCCGAGCGGTCGGCCCGCACGACGACGGCGGCGCCGACGGAGCGGGAGGGATCTCTGGCGAACGTGGTTTTGCGGGTGGCAATGGCATGAGCGCCGATTTCGGTGGCGGCATTGACGTAAACCGCAGCGGGCGCAATGATGATGTCCGGGCGAAGCTGCCGGATTTCGCTGATGGGCAGGACGGGCGAAAGGCGCACCGACGAAACGGTGTCTTTGGTGCGTTCCCGGGCGACCGACGTCATGGTCGGCATCACGGTCTGCGAGAAGAAGCCCGGTTCCATGGAATCCACGAAGCCGACGCGGATGTCAGCCGCATGGGCGCCGGCTGCGAACACCGCGCAGAGTGCACAAAGCAGCCGGGACGGAAAGCTGAAGGGCGGAAAACGAGTCATCGCACCGAGAAGACGCAACTGTGGAAATCTGTCTGATCCTAGCGTCTTTTGATCGGTTCCGCTACCGCCTCAGGGCGGTAGCGGGTGAGGAAATCCGACATGGGAAAGTCCCTAGACGCTGTTTCGGCACGACGGACTTTTTCTCTGCCGCAGGCTCCTACAATAGGAAACGGATCTGTCTGCCGGGACCGGCAGGCAGAAGCCTCCCGACGTTTTTCTCGCGGGACTTTTGAAACACCGGAACAATCCAGTACAAACAAGGAAAAGGAACCTTCGGTATGTCTATGAAGAAACTGGCCGCCGCAGCTGCGGCCGCGATGATGTTTTTCGGCGCCCAGGCCGGCGCGGAAGTTCTCAAGGTTGGCAGTGAAACTGTCTATCCCCCCTTTGAATTCCTCGATTCGCACACCGGCAAGTACGTGGGCTTCGACATCGACCTCATTGACGAGGTCTCGAAGCGCGCGGGCTTTGAAACGCAGATTTTCTCGATGGGCCTTGACGGTCTCGTGCCCGCGCTGATGGCGGGCTCGATCGACGTGGCCGTGTCCGCGCTCACCATCACGAAGGAGCGCGCCGCCAAGGTCGACTTCACGAAGCCCTATTATGAATCGGGCCTCTCCATCATGACGCACGCCGACAACAACATCAAGGGTGCCAAAGATCTTGAAGGCAAGGTGCTCTGCGCTGAAATCGGCTCGTCGGGTTCTCTCTATATGTCCAAGCTCCCCGGAGTGAAGCTGCGCACGTTCAATTCCGCCGCCGAAGCCTTCCTGGAAATCAACCAGAAGGGCTGCTACGCCATGGTGAACGACAAGCCTGTCAACGAATACTTCCTTACCCAGAAGGCTTCGAAGAATCTCAAGCTGAAGGAAGTGCCCGTCATTCTGGCGGCTGAAAACTACGGCTTTGCCGTTCAGAAGGGCAACGACAAGCTCCGTGCACGTCTTGACAAGGCGCTCGACGACATTCGCGCCGACGGCACTTATGCCAGGATCTATAAAAAGTGGTTCGGCGAAGGCGCCAAGTAACTGTCGCTATTTGCTATGATCGCGTGACGGCGCACCGGCCCGGGTGCGCCAGAGGTCACGGAACGGCTGCCGGCTCCGGTCTGCGGCCGTTTTTTCATTTCTATGCACTCTGATCCGAGTCATGATTCTTAAAACGCTGCTTCTCCTGATTCTTATTCCGCTGGTCTTTTTCATCGTGACCCTGGGCTTTTTCATCCTGCAGATCTGGAAGATGAAGAAGGAGGGGAAGGTGCAGTCCATTTCGATCACGGTCGCTCCCAAAGATGACGGCGAGACGGCCAACTTCCGGCTTGTCGACCGGGTGCGTCTGGAAGGCGAAATTTTCGATCAGGCCTATCGTGACGAAACGACGCTCACGGTCAAGCCCCGGCCTTTCGAACTCAATCTGCTTTCGCCCGAAGCCTGCGCCTACCTGGGCGTCGCGCTCGCCGAGATCGATGTCAAAATGTGCGAAAACACCCGTGTTCTAAAGGGGACGCGTTCCCAGCGCATCTCCCGCGTCACCTCGACGGCCGATACGCTGATCGAAGGCGAAACCTACATGATCGTGCAGCGCATTGCCGAACCCGGCGTCATTTTCTTGGAGAATCCGTCCGCCGATGCGGATTCTCTGAAGCGCGAGGGCATTCCTGCGCCGCTGGCCGAATGGATGGCCGAGAACAGCGAACGCCTCCTTCGCTTCATTGATGAGTGGGAGGCAACGTTCGAATACAACGAGGACGAGGTCATGTCGGGACTGGTGAAGCCCGAGACGATCTATCTTCTTGCGCGCCGGCTGCTCGAAGCGGATTTCGATACGGGCGAGGCCTGCATCCGCATTCGGAAAACCGTCGAGAGTTTCGGAGAGGATCTTCTCTATACATCCCCTGAAGATGCCGATGAGGACGAATTCGACGGGCGCAGCCGTCCTGTCCGCTGATAGGCGCGGATTCAAACATTGACAGAGACAAAAAGACCTCCGGCGGCAGCCGGAGGTCTTTTTGTTTCATTCGGAGTCAGCGCTCGGGATTACCACGACGGACGGACGGCGCCGTCGAAGGTCTTGATCACGAAGGCCTTCACTTCATCGGAACGGTAGGATTCGATGAAGGTCTTCACGCGCGGATCGTTCTTGTTGTTTTCACGAGCGGCGATCACGATGAGCGCGAAGGGCGCCTTCAGAGATTCGAAGTAGAAGCCCTGCTTGCTCGGAGAAAGACCGGCGCTGATGACGTAGTTCATCGGAATGACGGCGATGTCCACGTCGGAAAGGCTGCGCGGAAGCTGAGCAGCTTCGAGTTCGATGATCTTGAGCTTCTTCGGGTTCTCGACGATGTCGGAAATGAGGGCATTGCCCTTGACGCCTTCCTTCAGCTTGATGACGCCGGAAGCCTGAAGAAGAAGCAGCGCGCGTCCGCTGTTCGACGGATCGTTCGGGATGCTGATCTTTGCGCCTTCGGGAATCGTTTCGACGGACTTGATGGCGTTGGAGTAGAAGCCCATCGGCTGCACGACGGCGTCGGCAACCTTCGCGAGCTTGGTGCCCTGTTGGCGGTTGAAGTTGTTGAGGAAGGGTTCATGCTGATACACGGCGGCATCAAGCGCACCGTCGTTGAGCGCCTTGTCGGGCGTCACGTAGTCCGTGAATTCGACCACTTCGACCTTGAGGCCCTTCTTCTTGGCCACCTCCACCGAGGCGGTCACGATGGCGGCATGGGGACCGGCCGTCACGCCGACCTTGAAGGGTTTGTCGGCGGCCTTGTCGCCGCAACCGGCGATCAGCCCCGTGGCGGCTACGGCAGCCGCTGCGATGAGGGTTTTGACGAAAACGCGCTTTTGCATGATGAACTCCGATGTGTGCGTAACGGTCCTGTTATTGGGAAATGAAACGTTGTAGACCGTGCGGTGAGAGTAATTTTGCACGAGAGGGTGCCCGTCGTCGGAGGTAATACGTCAATCGAACGGCAATCTTTGCCGAGTTAGGTAATGGGTATTAGGCGAAAGCGCTTAAAAAGCACGGGGGTTCGGCCTCAAGCCGAACCCCCGGCGACACTGAATGACGGAAAAGAGCGCTCAGCAGACGTTTTCAATGGCTTCGGAAAGCTCGAGCCAGCGCAGTTCCAGTTCCTCCACTTCCGGCTTTAGTTCTCCGTGCGCCTTGAGCACGCGGGCGACTTCGTCGGGGTCGGCCGAAGTGTAGAAGCCGCCGTCGGCGAGCCGGGCGGAGAGGGCTTCGAGCTCCTCGTTTTTGGCGGCCATCGCCTTTTCAACGCGGGCGAGCTCCTGCTGAAGAGGCTTGCGCAGGGCAGCGATGCGCTGACGTTCCTGAGCTTCGAGACGGCGGGCTTCCTTTTTGCTGACGACGGGTTCTCTTTCAGCCTGGGTGGCGGATTTTTCCGCGGCAACCGTCGTGCGCCGGTGTTCGAGAACGAGCGCCGCGTAGTCGTCGAGGTCGCCGTCGTAGGGTTTCACGGCGCCGTCATGAACCAGAATGAGGGCTTCCGTGGTGGCGCGAAGCAGATGGCGGTCGTGCGAGACGATCAGCACGGCGCCTTCATAAGTTGAAAGCGCCATAGTGAGCGCTTCGCGCGTTTCCATGTCGAGATGATTGGTCGGTTCGTCGAGCACCAGCAGATTGGGCTTCTTCCAGGCCAGCAGGGCCAGAGCAAGGCGCGCCTTTTCACCGCCCGACATCGGTCCCACGGGCGAGGAGGCGAAGTCTCCCGAAAAACGGTAGATGCCGAGGAAGTCGCGAAGCTCCTGCTCGCGCACGTCGGGCGCCATGCGGCGCATGTGTTCGAGAGGCGTTTCATCGGGGCGGAGCTGATCGAGCTGATGCTGGGCGAAGTAGCCGATTTCGAGCCCCTGACCGCGGCGAAGTTCGCCGCCCATCGGCTTAAGATCGCCGACAATGCCTTTGACGAGCGTGGATTTGCCGGCGCCGTTGACGCCGAGAATGCCGTAGCGTTCGCCGGAACGGATGGAGAGGGTGACGCCCGACACGACGACGCGGCTGTCGTAGCCGAGCTTCAGATTTTCTGTGTCGACGAGGTGTTCGGGAAGACGAACGGGCTTCGGGAATTCAAATCGCCATTCGCGCTTGGCCCGGACGGGTTCGACTGCCTGAAGCTTTTCAAGCATCTTGATGCGCGACTGTGCCTGTCGGGCTTTGGTCGCCTTGGCGCGGAAGCGTTCGATGAAGCTCGTGAGATGTGCGGCTTCGCGTTCATAGGCCTTGGCGGCAGCGTCCTGAAGCTTCAGTTTTTCAATGCGCTGAGCTTCATAATGCGAATAATTTCCGGCATATCGCGAGATCGTGCCGTCTTCGACCGACCAGATGGTCCCGACGCTTCGGTCCAGGAATTCCCGGTCATGCGAAATGATGAGCACCGTCGCCTCGACATGTCTCAGCCAGTTTTCAAGCCAGATGAGGGAGTCGATGTCGAGATGGTTGGTCGGTTCGTCCAGAAGAAGCAGATCGGCCGGGCGCATCAGAGCGCGGGCGAGCGCGATGCGGTTTCTCCAGCCGCCCGAAAAGTCGTAGACCGGACGGTCGGCGTCCTGCTGAGAAAAACCGAGACCGGCGAGAATGGTCCGCGCCTGCGCCACGATGCCGCCTTCGTTCAGTTCGGCAAGTTCCGCATGGGCCTGCGCGAGCTTCATGTCGTCGCCCGACTTTTCCGCTTCGGCCAGCGCTTCCCGGGCGGCCGTGAGCGGCGCATGCCCGGACAGCACGTATTCGATGGTCGGGACATTGTCCGCGATGAAGCTCTGGGCGACGTGCGCAATGCGGGTCTGCGGCGGCGTTTCCAGATCGCCTTCTTCGGGAGAGAGTTCTCCGAGAACGGCGGCGAAAAGCGTGGATTTGCCGCAGCCGTTCGGACCGACCAGACCGATGCGTTCTCCCGGACTCGCCGTCAGCGTCGCATGACGGTAGAGGACGCGGGTGCCGCGCGTCAGCGCGAGATTAAGCAGTCGCAGCATGACTCAGTCGTTGAAATAGTTGAGGAGGGCTTCCTTGGTGACGAGGAAGACCTGATCGTCGCCGCCCGACGTCGTGAGCCAGGTCAGTTCGAGACCGGGGAATGTCGCTTCGACGGCTTCGGCGCCGTCGCCCACTTCGACGATGATCATGCCGCCGTCATTGAGGTGCGAGGCTGCTTCAGGAAGCATGCGGCGGACAACGTCCATGCCGTCGGGACCTGCGCCGAGCGCCATGGCGGGCTCGTGGCGGTATTCGCCCGGCAGACGGTCCATGCTTTCTTCAGTCACGTACGGAGGATTCGAAATAATGATGTCGAACGTACGGCCAGGAAGACCTTCGAAGAGGTCGCCCTGAACGAGTTCAAGCGTGTCGTCCATGCCGTAGTCGCGGCGGTTGATCTTGGCCACTTCCAGTGCGTCGGGCGACAGGTCGGAGCCGGTCACTTCGGCATTCGGGAACGTGCCCTGAGCCAGAATGGCGAGGCAGCCCGAGCCCGTGCAGAGGTCGAGAACGCTGCCAACTTCGTACGGGTCTTCGACCCACGGTGCAAGATCCTCTTCAAGCAGTTCCGCAATATAGGAACGCGGGATGAGCGCGCGCTCGTCAATATAGAACTGATGTTCGGTCAGCCAGGCTTCCTTCAGCAGATAGGCGGAAGGTACCTTTTCGTGAACACGGCGGTCGATAAGGTGGACAAGGCGGTTGAGTTCGCTGTGCGTGAGCGCGGCATCGAGGAACGTGTCGAAATGGTCGAACGGCAGCTTGAGGCCGCGGCAGATCAGAAAAGAGGCTTCCTCCCAGCTGTCGGGAGAGCCGTGGCCGTAGGAAATATCGGCGTTTTCCATCTCCGTAATCGCCCAGCGGAATACGTCGCGAACGGTCTTCAGATTATGAATCGGGTCATCAAGAAGCGGGGCAATTTCATACATGGGAATTCTCTTCGGACGGTGCGTCCGGCAGGATCGGCGGCGGGCGGCGGCCCTCGGATCGTCAGGCCGGACGGATCGTTCTGTCGCAGTTGAAAAAATTGCGCCCATTATAACGAACAAGTCCGCGGCGCCGACCGAGCCGGAAACTGAAGAACGGAGCCGCCGAGGATGAAAAGGATGAGGAGGATGGCAAAGCAAAAGGGCGGGATTCCCGAAGGAAAACCGCCCTTTGCGAAAAAGGCTTCCGGCTTGTTACTTGGCGGCCGGCTGATGGCACATCGTGCACTGATTGCGCGTGATCTTGCCGTTTTCAGCATGCGAAACAGGAATCTGCATCTTTTCGCGCTTGTCGCCCTGAGCGAGCTGATGGCACATCAGACAGGCGTTCTGTTCGGCGGTGATGGGAGGATAGCTGTCAATGGGATGAGGAATCGTCGTGGAAGCGCAGACGGCGCCGGCGGCGAGAAGCATGGCAGCGGCGATAAGGGCAGCAGATTTTCTCATAATGGTATCTCCCTGAAAATCGGACGGGTCGGGATCGATCGCCGGAAGTCTCTCTCGCCGGCTCGGATCGTCCCGTGCGGGGGTCGTCCGTATTGAGATAGCGTAGCACTTTCAGGATCGCTCTGGTATAGGCAGATAGTGCTAGTACGGAGGGTCTTTTGGGATGCGGAACAGTTCCGAACGGGAGAGACCGGCGGCGGGAGAAGGCCTGCCGCCGGATTTTTTGAAAGGCGGACTGTTGTCAGAAAATCATCGGACGGCTCCGGACGCTGTCCTGTATTTCAAGACTGGGCGACGGAACTCGGCCTGAAGGAAGACCCGACGGGCCCGCTCGTCTACAATGAACTGCTTTCATTTCGGAGGACATCGGACCGTGCGGCTTCGTCAGATCAGACTTGCCGGCTTCAAAAGCTTTGCCGACCCGGCGCTCATTCAGCTTGAGCGGCCGGTTGTCGGCATTGTCGGTCCGAACGGCTGCGGCAAATCGAACATCATCGATGCGGTCCGCTGGGTGCTCGGCGAAGCCCGCGTATCCGAACTTCGCGGTTCGAGTTCGATGAAGGAGCTCATCTTTGCGGGTTCTTCGTCGCGCCGTCCGCTAGGACGTGCGAGCGTCGAACTGATTCTCGTCAACGATGACGGACGGATCAAGGGGCCCTGGGCGGACTATGCCGAAATCAGCGTCAAGCGCGTCGTCACGTCGCTCGGACAGTCCTCCTACTACATCAACGGACAGCAGGTCCGGCGCAGGGACGTTCAGGAGATTTTTCTCGGGACGGGGCTCGGTCCCCGAAGCTACGCCATCATCTCCCAGGGGATGATTTCGAGCTTCATCAAGGCCAAGCCGGAAGAACTGCGCGTTTATCTCGAGGAAGCGGCCGGCGTCTCGCTCTACCGCGAGCGCAGAAAGGAAACCGAGTCGCTGCTCTCTCAGACGCGTGCGAATCTCGAACGCGTGCGCGACATGCAGAGTGTCAAGGCCGAGGAAGCGGCGAGACTGGAAGGCGAAGCCGAACTGGCCCGCCGCTGGAAGACGCTGACGGGCGAAAGAAATGAAGCCGAAGCACTCTGGTACTGGATTCAGTTCGACGAAGTCCGCCGGACGGTCGAGTCGCTTGACGCGGACATCGCCCGAAGCGAGGCCGAGATTGAAGAGCGTAAGGCGGCGGTTCTGAAAGGGGCCGAACGAACGTCGGAGCTTGAAGCGTCACTCGAAGAAGCGGAAAAAAACGTGCAGGCCGAAGCGCTTGCCCTTCGGGCGGCCGAAAGGCAGCTGACCGAAGCCGAGTCGGAAGCAAGACGCCTGTCGGATCTCAGGACCCGTGCCGAGGCCGATCTTGCCCAGGCCGAGGCAGGCGCCGCGGCTAAGAGAGCGGATCTTGCCGCCGTCTGGCAGTCGGCCGAAGGCAATCTCGACGAAATCGCCGCGCTCGAGAAGGAGCGCGAAGAAACGGCCGAGCAGGCTGCCGCGGCTGAAGAGGAAGTCTTCCGGGCCGAGGACCGGCGCGACGCTGAAAAACGTCTCGCCGACGAGGCCCGTGCGGCGGCTTCGGTGCTCGAAGGCAGATTCAGAACGGCCGAAGCCGGCGCCGATGCGGCGCTTCGGCGTGCCGCGGATCTTAAAAAGCGCCTTGAGCGCGTGTCCGCTTCGCGCGCGGCGGCTGAGGAACCCGATCCGGCCCGACTCGAGGCTGCAGAGGCAGTGCGGGAGGAGGCTGCCGCGGCAGCCGAAGAGGCCCGAGCCCTTTATGAGGAAGCCGGGGAGGCGCTTGCGGCGGCAGAAAAGACGCAGCGCGCTGCCGACGAAGCCTATTTTTCCTCGCTTTCCGCTCAGAAGGCGGCCGCGGCCAAACTGGACGCTCTGGAGGCGGTTCAGGCCGGTGCCGAAGGATCCGGTCAGCTCGCGGAATTCGAGAAGAAAGAGGGGCTTGACGGCCTCGACCGGCTGGCGGATGCCGTGACGGCGGATCCCCGCTGGGTGAATGCCGCCGAAGCTTTTCTCGGTCGGCGGGCTTCGGCAAGACGTCTGAGAATGCTGGAGTCGGCGTCGGGCTATGCCGTCAGACGGCCGCCGGCGCCTATCGTCTTCGTGGATGCCGGTGCGGCTGCATCCGAGCCGCCCGGTTCGCTCGACATCGACGGCCGGGAGTTTGCTCCTCTTTCGTCGTTCGTTGTTTCGGACGATCCCGCTCTTTCGCGCGCACTGTCGGACTGGCTGGGCAGAGCGTACTGCATTTCCGATGTGCAGTCGGCGCTTCGGCTTCGAAGCAGACTGCCCGCCGGATGCTGCTTCGTCACCCCCGAGGGCGACACGGTCAGCGCCGCCGGACTCGAATTCTGGGCCGCGGCGGATCCGTCGTTCTCGATTCTGTCCCGCCGTCAGGAAATCGAACGAGTCAGGACTGCACTCTTCGGGCTCGAGGACGAGCTCGGCGTGCGCGATACCGAAAGGAACCGGGCCCGGTCGACGCTTGCCGATGCACAGGCTCGTGAAAAGCGACGAGCAGCCGAGGTCCGTGCTGCTGAAGCCCATGCCCAGAAGGCGGCTGCTCAGTGTGCGCTCGAGGCTGAAAAGCAGGCGGCAGCCCGGCAGCGTCTGGCCGATATGGAACGGGACCGAAAGGAGCTTGAAGAAGACTGTCTTGCTGCTCAGGCCGAGGCTTACGAGGCTCAGGACCGTGCCGATGAAGCGGAAAAGGCTTCGCAGCAGGCTGCGAGAAAGGCTTCCGCCGCTCAGTCCACGCTTACCCGCGCGGAGGAGGCTCTCCATATCCGGCGGGATGCCTTTACGGCGCTTTCTCACCGAAGCGAACTTGCCCGCGTCAGGGCAGGACAGCTCCGGGCTTCGGCCGTGCTCTTCGAAGAGCGCCGGCGTTCGCTGGAAAAGGACATTGCCGCCGAAGAGGCCCGCAGGGCGGATGCGCAGCGCCGGCTGGAGGAGGCCGGACGCCTTCGGGCCGACGACCGGACTGCCGAAGCGCTCCGCCGATACGGCGAGGCCGAAGAAAAGCATCTCGAGGCCGGGCGCCGCCGGGACGCCGAGCGCGAGTCGCTTGCATCGGCCAGACGCGAGCTGGCTGTCCTGCAGTCGGAGGTCGTGCCGCTCTCCGAAGCGCTGGGCGTCAAAAAAGTGGAGCGCCAGATGAAGGAAAGCCTGCGCGAGCAGTTTTCCGGCCGTCTCGACGAACTCGGCGCCGACCGGGATGCGCTCCGCGAGAAAGCGGCAGCCCGTCCCCAGAAGGCGCAGAGCGTTCGTGCCCGGGTGCTGAAGCTCATCAGTGAAATCGCGGCGCTCGGCCCCGTCAACCATGCCGCGCTTGAACATCTGGAAGCGGCAAGGCGGGCGCTTGAGGCTACGGCGCGGCAGGTCGAGGATCTTGAAAAGGGAATCGCCACGCTTGAGGCCGCCATCCGCAAGATTGATGCCGAAACCCGCGAACGCATGAAGGACACCTTTGAGGAGGTGAATGCGCATTTTGCGGAAACGTTCTCGGAACTTTTCGGCGGCGGCGTTGCCGAGCTGACCGTGACGAGCGACGATATTCTGACGGCAGGGCTTGAGGTGCGCGCGCAGCCGCCCGGCAAGCGCAATGCCGGCGTGAAGCTTCTCTCGGGCGGAGAGCAGGCTCTGGCGGCGACGGCGCTTGTATTTGCGATTTTCAAGCTCAATCCCGCGCCTTTCTGCCTGCTTGACGAAGTGGATGCGCCGCTCGACGAGGCCAATCAGGCGAGGCTTGCCGGCCTCTGCCGTCGTATGTCGGAGAGCACGCAGTTTCTGATGATCACCCACCACCGCGTCACGATGGAGTTCGCGGGCGCGCTCGTCGGCGTCACGATGAAAGAGCCCGGCGTCAGCCGCGTGGTCAGCGTCGACATTGAAAATGCCGTGCGCATGGCCGGATGAGAATGCGTACAATCAACAGAATCGTCGTCTGAAGCGACAACAGGATCTATATCAGTATGAGCGAGACCCAGATCATTCTCATCGTCGCCGCCGTTGCGGTGATCGCTTTTTTCCTTTGGCGTTCCCTGCGCGAGGAGCGCAGCGTGCGCAGAAAGAAACCGCTGAAGGTGGAGTCCATTTCCAAGGATCCGCTGGTGGATGCGTCGGAAGACAGTCGTACCGAACCTTCCTTCGATGCGTCGGCCGACGAGGAGGAGAAGGACGCGCAGGTGCCCGAACAGCAGCTGCCTTCCGAAGAAGCCCCCGCCGCTGCGTCCATCAGCCGCGAGCGTCAGGACGCCGCCCGCAGGGAGGCGGAAACGAATCCCTTCGCGTCGCCCGTCGGCCGCAAGGAGCCGCCGGTGGACCTCGGCATTCAGTGGGTGCTCGACATCACGCCCTATGAAGGCAAGGGTTTCGGCGTCGGCGCCATCGATGCGCTGAAGGCGGAACTCGATGCGCTCTCGCTCAAGCTCCCGGTCGAGCTCTGGTGCAAATCCGAGGGCGACGGACTCTACTATCCGCCGCATCTTGTGCCGGGCCGGGCCGTGCATCTGGTTGCCACGCTGGTCATGGCCAACCGGGCTGCGAAGCTTGATGCCGTGACGGCTTCGAGCTTCCATCAGGTGCTGGAACAGACCGCGGCTCAGAACGACGTCGATGTCCGCACTTCCTGCGACATGAAGCAGGCGCTGGCCTCGGCTGAGCAGATCGATCAGTTCATCCGGTATTACGACCGCATGATTGAAGTAGTGATCTCTCCGGTGGAAGGCGGGGAAGCCTTCACGAACGAGTGCATCAATGCCGCGGCGCTGGCTGCCGGATTTACGGCCGACAGCGGCCGCTGGAAATTCTGCGGCGATGCGTCCGAGCGCGAGCCCGTCATGACGCTGACGCTCAGCCCGCATGCCGACGGCACGCTGCGGCTTGACTTCGACGTCCCGCTGGCCAATCTGGCGCGAGGCGATCTCAAGCGCTTCTTCCAGACCGCGAATCATCTGGCGAATCAGCTCGGAGGCGTCTGGGTAGACTGCAGCCGCATGCCGATCGATGCGGCGGGCGCGCTGATTCTGCAGGACGATATTGAAGCAAGAGCCGCGCAGATGGCCGAAAGCGGCGTGCGTGCCGGTTCCGACCGGGCCAGAATGCTTTTCTCCCGCAGCGCCTGATCCGGCGCAGCCGCACAAGCTGAAGCCCGCCCGTTCTTTCGGCCCGAGAGGCCCGGCAAGACCGAGCGGGATTTTTTTCTGAGGAAGACCATGACAGAACCGACCGACGACATCGAGCTCGATTTTTCGGGCGAGAAGCAGGCCGCTACGATGACCGCGGCTCAGGCGGCACCCCGGATGCGGGAGCTGGCCGATAATCTCGAGCGCTGGAACTATGAGTACTACGTTCTCGACCGCCCGAGCGTGCCCGATGCGGAATACGACCGGTGCTTCAACGAACTCGCTGCGCTCGAAGCTCGTTTTCCCGAGCTGAAGAGTCCGGCTTCCCCGACGCTTCGCGTCGGCGGCGCGGTGCGCAGCGATCTTTCGAAAGTGATTCATGCCCGGCCCATGCTGTCCATTCATACGGAAACGGATTTCTCGTCGGAAGGGGCCTATGCGTTTGACCGCCGAGTCAGAAACGAGCTTGGTCTCTCCGACGATGCGCCGGCGGTCCGGTACGACTGCGAAATGAAGTTCGACGGTCTGGCGACGAATCTGCGTTATGAAAAGGGCATCCTGGTGCAGGCTGCCACCCGCGGCGACGGCACTACGGGCGAAGACGTCACCGCCAATGTGAGAACGATCCGCACGATTCCGCTGCGGCTTGAAGGCGATGTTCCCGACGTTCTTGAAGTGCGCGGTGAGGTCATCATGCACCGAGAGGATTTCGAGGCGCTCAACTGCCGTCAGTCCGAGGAGGGTCAGAAAACCTTCGTCAATCCGCGAAATGCGGCAGCCGGTTCGCTGAGACAGCTTGATCCTGCGGTAACCGCCCGGCGCACGCTGCATTTTTATGCCTATGCGCTTGGCGAGGTCTCCGATCCGGCGTTTGCGCTGACGCAGAGCGGCATGCTTGACCGGCTGGAAAAGTTGGGCTTTCCCGTGGCGAAGGAACGCCGCACGGTCGAAGGTCCGGCCGGACTGGCGGCGTTTCACGATGAAATCGAGGCGGCGCGTCCGTCTCTGCCCTTCGATATCGACGGCGTGGTCTACAAGGTGGACAGCTTTGCCGAACAGAACGAACTCGGCTTCATCGCCCGCGAGCCCCGCTGGGCCTGCGCTCACAAATACCCGCCCGAAGAGGCGCTCACCGTCTGCGAGGCCATCGACATTCAGGTGGGAAGAACCGGCAAACTCACTCCGGTTGCCAGGCTGAAGCCCGTCTTCGTGGGCGGCGTGACGGTTTCGAACGCTACGCTTCACAACGAGGACCATATATCTGGACTCGATCTGCGCGCGGGTGACACGGTCGTCGTCCGGCGTGCCGGCGACGTGATTCCCGAGGTGGTGCGCGTGCTTCACGAGCGCCGTCCCGAACATGCCGAGCCGTTCGTGATGCCTGCAGTCTGTCCGGTCTGCGGATCCGCCACCATCAGGGACGAAGAGGAAAAGGACACCCGCTGCACGGGCGGTCTTTTCTGTCCCTCTCAGATGAAGCTCTCCATCGTTCACTTCGCTTCGAGAAGAGCAATGGGCATCGACGGACTCGGCGAAAAGATCGTCAACATGCTCGTCGATGAAGGCCTTCTGAAGAGTCCTGCCGACATCTTCAAGCTAAGTCACAAGGATCTGACCGACGTCCTGAATTCGACGGCCGATACTGAAAAGCCTCAGAAGAGAATGGGACCGAAGGCGGCGCAGAATCTGCTCGACAGCATTGAAAAGGCGCGTCACACCACTTTCAGCCGCTTTATCTTTGCGCTCGGATGCCGTCATGTCGGCGAGGCGACGGCGCTGTCGCTCGCGCAGCATTTCGGAACGCTCTCTGAGCTCGAGAATGCCGACGAGGAAGCGCTGATTCAGGTGGAGGATGTGGGCGGCGTTATTGCGCAGAGCATCCGGGCCTTTTTCAGCGAGCCGCACAACCGCCGGGTGATCGAGGAACTCGTCGCAGCCGGCGTCGAGTGGCCGGCGGTTGAGCCGAAGACATCGTCGCAGAGCGCCGTCGCCGGAAAGACCTTCGTGCTGACGGGGACGCTTCCGACGCTTTCCCGCGATCAGGCGAAGGACATGCTTATCGCGGCGGGCGCCAAAGTGTCCGGTTCGGTGAGCCGCAAGACCGATTTCGTGGTGGCGGGCGCCGAAGCGGGATCGAAGCTTGAAAAGGCGCAGACGCTCGGGATCACGATCATCGGAGAGGAAGAACTCAGGACCATGCTGGCCGGAGAAACGGCGTCCGCGGAAAGTGTTTCCGAGAATGAAGCTGAGGCTCCCGCGCAGGGCGCGCTGTTTTGATCGGCGGCTATCTTCCCTTGCGGGAGAGTCATTGGCGTGATATCCGTCTGATTTGTCTTTCAAGCGGAATTCTACCTAGCAGGACTTACCGAGGCCGTATGCCCGACCGCAAACAGCGCGCGAAAAAACGTCATGCGGAGAATTTCGCACTGCGTTGGGGCATAGGCTCACTTCCATAATGGAGAGACGCGGCGGCCTCAGGACTGCAGCGCCTCTTTTCATTTGCGGAGTTCAAAACATGAGCATCAACCGTCGATCCCTCTTCATGGCTGCCGGTGCGGCTGCCGGATCCCTCATGGTCGGCCGTCAGGCTGCGGCTGCCGAAGCGGCGCCTGCCTTCAAGGCCCCGACGAAAGACAATCCCATCATCATCAGCTTCAATGAGAATCCGCTCGGGATGAGCGCAAAGGCCCGTCAGGCTGTTGCCGACGCCGCTGCCAAGGCCTCTCGCTATCCGTTTGCACGCGTTGAAAAACTCCGCCGCGCACTGGCCGACTACGTCGACGGCAAGCCCGAAAACATTCTTCTGAGCCACGGCTCTGCGGAAAGTATCCGCGCCGGCATCGAAGCGTACGCTGCGCCCGGCGTTCAGCTTGTCATTCCCGAACTGACCTACGGCGACGGTGAAGACGTTGCCAAGCGCAACAACATCCGCGTCACGAAGTGCCCGATGCTACCCGACTGGCAGATCGACATCGGCGCAATGAAGAAGGCGGTGGCTGACTGGTACGGCCCTTCCATCGTCTACTTCGTCAATCCTAACAATCCCACTTCGACGGTGGTCGATTCGAAGGAACTGTTTGCCTGGATCCGTTCGAAGCCGCAGAACACGATGTTCATCATCGACGAAGCTTATGCGGAATTTGTCGAAGATCCGAAGTTCGAATCCTGCGCCAAGCTCGTCGCCGAAGGTCTGGACAATGTCGTGGTGCTGAAGACCTTCTCGAAGATCTTCGCCATGGCCGGCATGCGCGTGGGCTACGCTTATGCCCAGCCCGCCGTCATCAAGATGATGCGCGATCATGTGGCCTACGACATCATGATGAATGCCTGTTCGATTGAGGCGGCGCTCGCCGAGGTGACGGACCAGGCCTTCATCGAAAAGAGCCGCAGCGAAAACGCCAAGGCCCGCAAGATTCTCAACGACGTTCTTGACGAGCTTAAGATTCACCATCTGCCGAGCCAGACCAACTTTGTGTTTGCCGACCTGAAGGCGCCGCTCAAGCCCTTTGCCCAGCATATGCGCGACGAGCACATTTGGGTCGGCCGGCCGTTCCCGCCTGCCGTCCAGTGGTGCCGCATTTCGCTCGGCACGCCTGCGGAAATGACCTATTTTGCCAACAAGCTGCGTGAATTCCGCGCCAAGGGCTGGGTCTGATGATCTGACGGTTCTCTGAACTGATGCGGGCCCGTTCGAAAGAGCGGGCCCGCATCTTTTGTAACGGTACAATGTTTCGGCGAAATGCCGCCGGAAGGGCCGGCGGGTTATTCATAAGGTCTCGGACAGATGTTTGCATTGATCGGCGGCAGCGGCTTCACCGGAAACGACGTGATTGAAAATGCCGAGGAAGTCTCGGTGGAAACGCCTTACGGAGCGCCTTCGGCGCCGCTTGTTTTCGGAACGCTGGGCGGAACGCCCGTCGTCTTTCTGCGCCGTCACGGCGTCAGGCATGAATACGCACCGCACCGCGTGCCTTCTAGGGCCAACCTTTGGGCATTGAAAAAAGCCAGGGCCGAAGGCGTAATCGCCGTGGCGACTGTCGGCGGATGCGCGCCCGACATGGGGCCGGGACGGATTGCCGTGCCGGATCAGCTGATTGATTACACATGGGGCAGGGACGTCTCCTATTACGATGACTTCGGTGCTGCAGGGATGAAGCATGTCGATATGACGTGGCCGTTTGATCGGGCGCTGTCGGCGCGGCTGATCGAAGCGGCGGAGCGTCTCGGAACGCCGGTGCGAAAAGAAGGGGTTTATGCCTGCACGCAGGGACCCCGGCTGGAAACCGCCGCTGAAGTGAGACGGTATCGTCAGGACGGGGCGGACATGATCGGAATGACGCTGTATCCGGAATGCGCGCTGGCCCGTGAACTTGATCTTCCCTATGCGGGCATCTGCGTCTCGGTCAATCATGCCGCCGGCATGGGCGACTGCCGCGACGAAATCGATTTTGCTTCGCTCGAGGATGTGCTGCGAAGGGCCGTCGGCAGCGTGGTTGAAGTTGTGAAGGAAGCCGTGAAGGAGACAGAATCATGATCAGGCAGGTCAGAATTATGGGCGATCCCGTGCTTCGCGAAGAGGCGCTTCCGGTCAGAGATGTTCATCATCCGGCCGTTCGTTCGCTAGTGGCCGACATGTGGGACACCATGGCCGATGAAGGCGGTATCGGCATTGCGGCGCCGCAGGTCGGTGTTCCGCTGCGGATCATCTGCTTCGGCCTCAATGAAGCGCAGTCGGCGGATCGTCCGGCGGTGCCGAGAACGGTGCTGATCAATCCGGAAATCGAATACCTCGGAGAGGACAAGGAGGACGGCTGGGAAGGCTGTTTGTCCGTGCCCGGCATGAGAGCGCGGATTTCGCGGTATGTCCGGATCCGATATCGGGGCGTGGATCTTGAAGGCAATCCGATAGAGAGAACGGCGGAGGGGTTCCACGCGAGAGTGGTTCAGCATGAATACGATCACCTTTGCGGGATTCTCTATCCGATGAGAGTGACCGACTGGTCGAGTTTCGGATTTACCAAGGCGATGTTTCCGGAGCAGAGCGAAACGGATGAGTGAGATACCGTGTTTATGGTATTTTGTGCCGGTTTCTTGACAAACGCTTCCGGAACCTGTTTAATTCACATCCTTCGCTGAACGAACTGCTCGGCGAAACGATGAAAGATAAAAACTTTCATCAAAAATTTGACAAGAACTGATGAGTTGTATAAACTCACAATTCTGCGCCTCAAATGAGGCACTGCTCTTTAAAAATCAGAATCAACGAACCGATAAGTGTGAACATCGGCAAGTCAAGAGTTCTTAAAAGGCACTCAAAAATACTTACGAAGTTCGCGCTTTGAAGGAAAGCCGAAAGACGAAAGCATCTGCTTTCTCTTTCAATTCCGGCGAAGAGCGACAAAACAGAGATTGAACTAAAGAGTTTGATCCTG
>JAGBFJ010000063.1 GCA_017936545.1 Sutterella sp. | reverse complement strand
GCAAAGAACTTCTATCTGCACGTAGGGTTTGAGGAAGTCAGAGCGGGTAGCCGACTGCTCATTTGTCGTTTACAGAGATGTTGCTGTTGAGTCGGTGTTCCCCGCACAGGCGGGGCTGAGTCGAACACTCGGTGGCTGCGCGAAGACGCTGAGGGTGTTCTCTGCTCAGGCAGGGGCTGATTCGTCGGCTCAATCGTGGATAATCCGACTCTGATTTTTTCTCCGCAACGGATGGAGGGAGCAGATCATTTCTGCAAAACGGCAGAAGCGAAGATTCTTATCGGAGACGTCTTCGGCGATACCGAATTCCGTGAGACGGAAGCCTTTATGAAAATGACCAAGGAATTCCCGGTGAAAAGGCGCATCATCATTACCCGATGCGAGGAACACGTCATCGACATTTCGGCCGGTCCGATCGAAGTCATTCCAGCCCGGAAACGGCTTCTCTCGTGAGAAAAAGGAAAAAATTCTGCACTAAACTCCCTGCGCTTCTTCCTGCCGGAGCCTGCAAGAAACAACCGCCTGCGCTTTTCGTCAGTGCAGGCGGTCGTGTTTTGTCCGGCGCACTTCTTCGGCTTCAGACCAAAATGAATTCTCCTTCAGTCGGCCGAGAGAAGAGGGCCGGAAGACCTCAGCCGTGTGCCCATTCGGTGGCCCCGGGCGTATACCGGACCACGGCGTGATCGATGGAGAACTGCGGGATCAGCACCTGCCGCACTTCTTCCGGTTTGTCTTCCGTCGCGGGCAGCGTGACGTCATGCTGTTCCGGCAGCGCCGCGAGATGAATTCTCATCCTCACTTCGCCGTCCTGAGTCAGCACAGCCGTAGCTCCGTCACCGTGCAGTCCGTTGTTGGTGAACGGCGCATGCCAGGATGTCGTGATAAGCAGATCGTTGTCTTCCCGAACGACGGCAGTGCTGTGTCTCATCATCTGCGGCATGAGCGAGGCGTCAAGCAGCAGCTGGTTGATCTTTTCAGACAATCCCGCCATGTATGGGAAGTTGAGGGCAGCGGAATCAACGCCGGCCTGAGTAGCCATCATCGAGATGAAGGGCAGAAGCTCGGCGTGCTCTTCGCCGACAAGCACCCGAAGCTGCGCTTCGCAGAGAGAAGGAATCTGATCCTCGGGAGCGACCGGAGCACCTGCCGGGAGGTTCCGATACGTATCTCTATACGGGACCTGAAAGTCGCCGATCGATCTGATGCTGCGGCGCACCGTATCCTTCGGGAAGGAATCGTGAATGCCGTTTGCATCGATTTCTCCCTGCTGCTCCGGTTTGAGAAATTCATCTTTCAGGTCGTTTCCGAAGCGGACCATCGCGGGATTGAAATTCAGACGATCGACTGAGAAGTTCATGAAATATGAACCGAGCGTATCCATGGAGCTGCGCCATGAGCTGTACGGCCGCGTGTTCGCAATGGCGGTGAAACCGTCCTCCAGGGCCTTTTGGCAGACTTCAGGGAGACGCTGGAATTCGGGATAGCCGCGGAGGCGCGTGAGCATGTCGGTGAGTGCTGCGCTCTTGCCGGCGGCCGAAGCCTCGCGAAGACGTTTGGCCGCCGCATCGAGACGAACGCTGAGTTCCTGGACGTCGGGCTGTGCGTCGGCGCGGGCTTCAGCCACCGCCTGTTCCATTGCGGCGCAGATGCGGTCCTGACGGGCGGCGATCGATGCACGGCCGGACTGCGAGAGTCTCAGAAATGCGTCGCCGATCCTGCGGAACAGTCTGCCGAAGACGTTTCGCTTCTCAAGCGTATTGTCGCTGCCGAACTTCAGACTGTCGGGATCGCTGACGGCTGTAAAGGATTGAAGAGCTTGAAGACTGACTGGCATGACTCACACTCCGTTGTCGGATCACGGCGCCTGAAGGGATCAGATGCGGATCATGTTCAGAAGGGCGTCGTCCGATTCTTTGGACGCGGCAGATCCTGCCCCGGCACGAGCGCGCTCGAGCGTCTGATCGAACGTTTCGACGGCTTCGGCAAACGCTTCGAGGAAACAGACGGCCTGCGCCGCGAAACCGTCCTCGGTGACGCCTTCAAGAAGGACGAAGCTCTGAAGCGTCACGGCGTCGCCTTCCAGACCGTAGGCTGCGCCGCCCGTTTCGCGAAAGAGGCTGTTCATTCTGAGCAGTTCTGCACCGGCGGCAGGAAGATCGGATTCGGATACGATGCCCACAACCCCCTGGAAGACGGCGGCGCCGATCTTTTCAAGAAGGCAGATGCGAACGGAAAATTCACCCATCGGCACGGTGACGATGTTTTCGCCGGGAACGACGGGACAATCGATTTCCGCATGCTTGAGAAAAGCGGACACGAGCTCGCAAAAACGTTTCTGCACGAGAAGTACTCCCTGTTAAAGATTCTTGTCGGATCCATTGTAATCATGAAAACCGGCGGAGGGAGTGCGAAGCCTGTCATCTTCCAGATACGCGCCGCCTCATGCCGAAGGACCGGATCCGTCCGAAGAATGCCTCGGGAAGCGACGATGCCGAAAATTCGGCGGAAAGAGGAAAATCCGGACTGAAGCAGAATACACGTGTCGGCCGCTCAGGCATGCGGCTTTCGGAGGACATTCGCTTTGAACAGTCTGTCCTCTTGGTAATTCCCGATTTTCGTTCGGTGATTGTCTGGATAGAATTGACGTTTATCTGCAATATTTCCGGACTCAGGGATGACCAACGACACGACGTCGGCGCTGGGAACAGCGATGGCGCGACAGATCGCGACCTACCAGAAGAAAATCCGCATTCTCGAACAGGCCCTTTCGGCCAGCGCAGGCGCGTACTACAACATCAATCTAACGCGAAACATCGTGCCGGGCACGATGTACCAGGTGATCGACGGCGTCGAATACAGCATCAACGAGGCCATTGGCTTTCCGGACAACTGCCGATACTGGGACGTCATCGAATACTGGGGCAATCAGCTCTCGGACGATCAGCAGGCGGCATTCTTCGCCTTTTTCAGCATTGATCATCTGACGGCGCTCTTTGAGTCCGGCGCCGATCATACGGCGCACCGCTACCGCACGAGAAATTCGCTCGGCGAACCGATGCTCGCCGAGCAGCACGTCGTGATGTACCGCGATGAAATGTCGGGCGATCTGCTTGCCGTTACCTACGTGGTCGACCTCACCAAGATCGACGAGCTTCACACTCGGGATGAGGCGCAGCGTCTGCAGCTGCGCGAGGATATCCGGCGCATCGAAGGACTCGCGAGTCAGTATTCGCGCCTCTTTTTCGTCAATCTCGACACGGGCGCCTATTCGCGCTACGAAACCCCGGGCGCGCAGCCCGAACCGCACTCGCCCGACGAGGTCCGTGACGCCGAAGGCTTCTTCACGCGGTTTCGCACGCTCGTAAGCGCGTATTCTCATCCGGACTTCCGCGACAATCTGATCAACTTCACGAACCGCAGCTATCTGAAGAAGGTTCTAGCCAACCGCAAGCGCTTCACCTACCGATTCCTCAATCTCGGCAGAAACGGCGAATACCAGTGGCTCGAGCTCGTCCTCATCAAGTTCGACGGCATCGATGAGGAGGCTTCGAGCATCGCGTTCGCCTTTCTGAACGTCGACGCCGAGGAACGCGAAAAGGAGGCCCACAGAAAGCTTCTCGTCGACGCGCTCGCCGTGGCGGAGCATGCCAACCGTGCGAAGACCGCGTTTCTCAACAATATGTCGCACGACATCCGCACGCCGATGAACGCCATCATCGGCTACACGGCGCTGGCGGCCTCCCATCTCGACAATGCGGAAACGACGAAGGAGTACCTCGGGAAGATCGCGGTTTCGAGCAACCATCTTCTCAGCCTCATCAACGACGTGCTCGACATGAGCCGCATCGAAAGCGGCCGCGTCAAGATCGAGGAGGGCGAAGTGCATCTTCCCGATGTGCTGCACGACCTGCGCACGATCATTCAGTCGAATATCGCCTCGAAGCACCAGGATCTCTTCATCGACACTCAGGACATCGTCAACGAGGACGTCATCACCGACCGGCTGCGTCTCAACCAGGTGCTTCTCAACATCGTGACGAACGCCATCAAGTTCACGCCCGCGGGCGGCACGATCAGCGTGCGCATCTCCGAAAAGCCCTGTGCGATGCAGGGATGGAGCACCTACGAGTTCCGCATCAAGGACAACGGCATCGGCATGTCGAAGGAATTCCAGAAGCACATCTTCGAATCCTTCACGCGCGAGCAGACCTCGACCGTGAGCGGCATTCAGGGCACGGGCCTCGGGATGGCGATCACGAAGAACATCGTTGACATGATGGGCGGCACGATTACGGTGACAAGCCGCGTGGGCGAGGGCAGCGAATTCGTGGTCACGCTCGACTGCCGTCTCTGCGACGTGGCGGTGAAGAACGATCCGATTCCGGAACTTCAGGGCGCCCGAGCGCTCGTAGCGGACGACGACACCAACACCTGCATGAGCGTGAGCAAGATGCTCCGTCAGATCGGCATGCGCGCAGACTGGACGGTCTCGGGCAAGGAGGCCGTCGTTCGAGCCAGGGAAGCCTTCGAGGAGGGCGACGAATTCAGCGCCTACATCATCGACTGGCTGATGCCCGATATGAACGGCATCGAAACCGTCCGCCGCATCCGCAAGGTGATCGGGAACACGACGCCCATCATCATTCTCACGGCCTACGACTGGAGCGACATCGAGGCCGAAGCCCGGGAAGCGGGCGTGACCGCCTTCGTCGCCAAGCCGCTCTTCATGTCGGAACTGCGCGAAGTGCTGACGCGGCCCTTCCGGCCGCAGGCCGAAGCGCCGATGCGTTCGCTCGCCGCCGGCTTCAGCGGTCGGCGTCTGCTTTTGGTTGAAGATAATCCGCTCAATCAGGAAATCGCGGCCGAGCTGCTCCGCGAAGAAGGCTTCGACATTCAAGTCGCCGCCGACGGCATCGATGCGGTGGATCTCATCTCGCAAGCGCCCGCCGGAACGTATGACGCGGTGCTGATGGACATCCAGATGCCGCGTATGGACGGTTATCTCGCCACGGAAGCGATTCGAAAGATGGCCGATCCCGAAAAGGCCTGCATTCCGATCATCGCCATGACCGCCAATGCGTTTGAAGACGACCGGCGCCGCGCCTTCGAGGCCGGCATGAACGGCTTCGTGGCCAAGCCGATCGACGTCAGAGAACTGCTTGAGCGGCTGTCCGATGTCCTGAAGTAACCGCCGCAGACAACAGAGCTGCTCGGTACGCCCGGCAAAAGGCACAAAAAAATCCGGAACTGATCGCAGGGCTGACGCATAAAAGCGGCAGCCCTGCGACTTACCGGAGATCGGCGCAGATCCGTGCCTCCGAAGGCACCGTCATGCTGAATACCCGCGGCGGTGAGGACCGTACGCCGCGCGCCGCCCGGCCCGAAGACCGCCCGACGCAGTTCCATCATATCGAAAAACGCCTGAAAAAGAGTCGTTTGATCGTTGCGGGGACAACGCTATTGACGGCAGGTCCATCAGTATTTACGAGAAGAGAATACGTGCTCCGATGACGCAAAAGCAGCCGGACGCCGTCTCCTGCAGGGGATGACGGACGGAAATGCCGTCGTGCTGAACGGGGCTGCAGATTGTTTGCTATGAGCATCCTTGCCGGCGGAGAGCCGAGCCGCCCGGCGCGGCTTCGCACGTCTGTGTCCTGTAAAAGCAAGAAATGACGGCCGGCTGCGCCGGCCGGGTTTCCGATGCGGCGCCGAATGCTCGCAAACAGGCGCGAGCAAGGCATTCTTTCAGACAATTTACGGACAATTCCTGCAGAAGGACTATTTGTCGGGAGCTTCTTCGGAAATGCCGAAGAGATCAAAGAGAGCTGAATATCAAAAAGGCAGCGACGAAAAGAATTCTGGGAGAGGTGCTT
>JAGBFJ010000062.1 GCA_017936545.1 Sutterella sp. | reverse complement strand
TGGTACGGTTACACTCAATTTTAACAAAAAAGAAGCCGAATTTCAACTGTTGGCAGTTAAAAATTCGGTTTCTATCAGGCAGTTATGATCAGATCTGTTCGATTATCGGTTATTGAGTGAAAACAGACTGAGAAGTTAAGGTCCTTGTAGAAGGAGAGGTCGAGATAGAGCTTGCGGTCGGCCGGACAGTAAAAGGGACCCATCGCGGACTGACCGTAGCCGCAGGCGGTCGGCGTGGAGCCGGTGTAGAGAACCAGCTTCGGGAAGGCATACTGTTTCCCGGTTTCCCTGAAGATGGCGGTCCAGACGTCCTCTGTGGTTTTGAGCGCCACGGACGAGAACCGGGCTAGCTCGTCTTCCGCCGAACTGCCGCGTCCGGCCGTCCGGGTGCGGACCTGTTCAGTCTGCTGAGGATAAACAATCGGTTCGCCGGTGATGAGCGGCGTCAGGTCGATGCCGTAGTAGCCTGCCACGAGAACGATCAGCACGACGATGACGCCCGTTTTCCCTCTGAGCGGAATGCCGCCTGCCCGCATGCGGCGGCCGGTTTCCGTTCGGTACCCTGAAGACATGCCGCGGCGGTCTTTGACATTGGCGCTGCCCGGCCGGTCCTTCCAAAGCATGAATGTATTCTCCTTGATAGTCGTGGCGCCGATCGTTTCGGCGGGTGGCGACATTGTATCGCCCGCAGCGCGTGCACCAAGCAATGCCGCCAGGAAAAGGCTTCCGGACGGCATCGGCATGAAGCAGAGGACGGTCAGTTTGCCGGAGCCGCGCGCCCGGTCCGGCCCGTCAGATCCCACTCCGCCCGGGCGGCGGAGGACTGAATCCCGAGCAGACCAAGCACCGTGGAGAAGAGATGCTCATGGGTAACGCGGCCAGCTGCGGCTCGTGCCAGCGACGCTCTGCTGACGCCGAAGGTTTTCTCCCAGCCTTCGGAGAGCCAGAACACCATCGGCACCTCGGTCTGCACGGACGGCGCCATGAGAAGCGGGGCGCCGTGCAGGAAGAGTCCCTGTTCGCCCAGGCTTTCGCCGTGGTCGGAGGCGAAGATGAAGGCGCTGTCGATGTCGGTTCTGGCCTGCAGCATGCGGATCAGTCCGGCGAGCACGCGGTCGGTATGTTTCACGCCGTTGTCATAGGCATTGCGGATCGACTCGCGGCTGCAGGCGCCGAGATCGGCGTCCCGGCACTCGGGCAGCCAGGCCTTGTCTGCCTCAGGGGAGCGTGCCGAATAGGCCGGACCGTGCTGACCCATCATGTGATAGAAGAGCACCGTCGGGCGTTCGGAGGAGAGTCCCCGGGACAGATCGGTTTCCAGTTCCGCCAGCAGCACGCTGTCGAAGCATTCTCCCTTCGGACAGTCTGCCTCGCGGACGGCAGGCTTGCGCACGGCGACGCCTTCGCAGGTTCCCTTGCAGCCCGACTGATTGTCGACCCAGACGACGTCGGCGCCGGCTCTTTTGAGAAAGCCGGGCAGCGCTTCTTCAGCCAGAATGCGCGCTCGGCTGTAGTTCGAACGGCCGATGCGGCTCATCATGCAGGGCAGCGATACGTCGGTGCTGGTGCCGCAGGCTTCGGCGCGGGGCACGCTGATGACGCCGAGTCCGGAAAGTTCGGGCGTCGTGTTCCTTTCGTAGCCGGCCAGGCCCCAGTCGGCGGAACGCGTGGTTTCGCCGACAACATAGAGAAGCACGGCGGGACGCTTCTGAGCGGCGGTGAGGACGGGGGCCGGATCGATATGCGTTTTGGCGACGGCGCCGGCGGGCTGCGCGTCTCTGAGAAGCGCCGACGCGGCGGACCAGACGACGTTCACCGGCGCGATTTCATAGCGAAGCGACTTGTTTTCACGCATCAGACTCGCAAAAGACTGCATGTTGAGAACGATGAGACCCAGTCCGGCGAAAAGCATCAGGACGGAAGAACCCGCGCGAAGCGCCGTCCTGAGGCGGCCGCGCTCGGGCAGTTCGGCATAGACCGCCGCGAGCACCGGCGGGACGAACGCGGCCAGAAAAAGGAGCATGGTTCGCGGCGAGATATAGGCCAGGGCTTCCCGGGTATCCGTTGCGAGGAAGTTCTTCGCCATGTCGGGCGTGAACACCATGCCGTAGAGCAGC
>JAGBFJ010000061.1 GCA_017936545.1 Sutterella sp. | reverse complement strand
TCCACGGCAAAGAGTTCGCCCTTTTCATCTCGAAACCGGATAACCGTCCGTCTGAAGATCAGCTCAACAGGCTGATCGGACGGCGCGCCGGCTTTCCTTCTCAATGCGACCTTCCGGATCTCGACCGTCGGCGAAGCCTCAAGCACCTGTCCGAAGTCGCCGTTGCAGAGAAACCGGCCGCCGATCCAGGCATTGAGAAGCACCATAATTTTGTCGCCTTTGCAGATCGTCTCTTCACCAGGAAAATAGAGCGCCCGAAATGCTTTATTTAATTCCCGAACACGTATGTTAGTATGTGCAATCATGACGGAGCGCCGATGCAGCCTTCCTCCCATGCTTTCGAGATAAAGCTTAGGAATATCATACGCATTCACGCGTACGACATCCCCTTTTCCGACGTCGAACGTCAGCCGGTCGAAGTTATCCCTGCGAAGCGCGTTCCGAATGCCGGATGCCGTCGAAACAATGCCGCTGTCCCGTTCCTGACGAACAATGTCCGTGAGTTCGAACTCCTCCGACGGCAGATTGAATTGCTCCCGAAGATAGACGGCATCCAAAGCGGGCGACACGCGCATGCGGACCGGAGGCAGCTGAGCAGCGTCTCCCACAAACAGGATTTTGCGCAGGTTCACGCCTTGGCAGTCCCGAAAATACGTCACGAAATCGGACAGAAGCTGGCCGCTCCCGAAACGCAGAAATTCATCGCCGCTGTCGACGTCCGACACCATGGAGGATTCGTCAACCACATAGACGGTATCGGCATCGTCGGTATTGACGGTCAGAACACTGACGAGCCGAAACTCGTCGGCATCTTCATTGTCGTCGCTCTTGCCGTACAGACGGCTGTGCATGGTCGATGCATGCTCGCCCGTTCTGGCGCTGAGCACCTTGGCCGCCCTTCCCGTCGGGGCCATCAGCACGACGTTTCGATGAAGATCGTTTTTCAGATGACGGATCAGACCCTGCATCAGAAAGGTTTTGCCGGTGCCGGCATAGCCCTTGAGCAGAAAAACCCGTGCATCGGAGTTGTCGAGGAATTGCTGAAGCCTGCCGACAAGCACGCTCTGACCCGGGGTCAGCACGGTCTGCGCAAAGACGGCCTCCAGTCTCGGCCTGATGAGGGCGATGCTCGGCATGTCGATCGATTTCCCTGCTCGGATTCAGCAACTTAGAAAGGTTACCTTGTCCGGCCGCCGCCTGCACGCCTTCTCGCACCGCGGATCAGGCACGGAGCCCCTCGTCTTTATCATTCTCCATCAAACGCTCTTTAGCCGTCATCCGTCTTCATCTGCCTTCATTCTGCTTCATATACCTCATGCGAGGAACATCATCGCGTTAACACCTACGGGTTAGTCCGAAAGGAAACCCACACTAGTTATAAGGTCCCGCTAGGAGAAACGCGAAAAGTGTGCTCGGAAGCACAGTCAGCGAAACGTATTTTTCCTACAGTCCTGCCTGACGCGGCGTTCGGTTCTTCTGAACCAGCGTCATTCTCAGGAGAAAAAAATGATGTTTAAAGCAAGCACACTTGCCGCTGTCATGATCAGCGCATTCGTTGCTGTCGGCTCTGCCGCAGCCGCGGACAAGCAGTGCGGTGCCGATCGCCACGTTGCCAAAGGCATCCAGTGCGAAATGTGCCACGGCCCGGACAAGGCCAACCCCAAGGAACCCGACATCAAGGTCTGCACGCAGTGCCACAGCACCAAGGCGCTCGTCGAAAAGACGAAGAACGTGAAGCCTCATAACCCGCATATGTCTCCGCATTATCAGGACCAGCTCGACTGCATCAACTGCCACGTGATGCACGGCGAAACGGAGAACTTCTGCGACCAGTGCCACAAGTTCGGCTTCAAGGTGCCCTGATCCCGGCTTCTACGGATCGTTTTCAAACCGGATGCTCCGGCATCCGGACGCTTAAGGCAGCGCTGCCGGCCTGTTACGAAGACAGCCTGCCGCAATCACTCAGAGGAGTTTCAAATGACCAATCAGTCTCGTCGTCAGTTTCTGAAGACCGGCGCTCTCTTCGGCGCCGCTTCCGCCGCGGCAGCCGTTGCTTCTCCCGCCTTCTCGGCCCAGCAGCCCCAGAAGTGGGATGAAACCACCGGTCTTCTGATCATCGGCACCGGTTTCGCCGGTCTCGGCGCTGCGCTCGAAGCCCACTACCTCGGCCTCAAGAGCGAAGAAATCACGATTCTCGAAAAGATGCCGACCGCAGGCGGCAACTCCATCATCAACGGCGGCGCCATTGCCGCTGCCGGTACCGACATGCAGGCCAAGGAAGGCATCAAGGACTCGGCCGACCTCCTCTACGCCGACATTCTCAAGGCCGGCGGCGGTCTCTGCCATCCGTCGCTTGCCCGCCGCATCGCCGACGAATCCGTTTCCAACTACGAATGGCTCCGTGACGAAATCGGCGTCGAATTCAAGGCCGTGACTTACCACGGCGGTCATTCCGTCAAGCGCTCCCACGCCGTCAAGGCCAACTCCGGTTCCGGCTTTGTTCTCCCGATGCTCGCCAAGCTGAAGAGCTTCGGCATCGAACCGCGCCTGCGCGTCATCGTCGACCAGATCATCGTTGACGAAAACAAGGCCGTCGTCGGCGTGAAGGCCCGCACCGGATACCGCTTCGGCAAGGAACAGTCCGGCAAGCCGGTCTACATCCGCGCCACGAAGGGCGTCGTGATCGCCGCCGGCGGCTTCGCTCAGAACGTGAAGTACCGCATGTCCCAAGACCCGCGCCTCAATGAAAAGTTCACCTCCACGAACCACCGCGGCGCGACGGGCGAAATGATCATGGAAGCCCAGGAAATCGGCGCCAACACCGTTCAGATGGACTGGATCCAGCTCGGCCCGTGGACCTCGCCCGACGAACAGGGCTTCGGCGTTGCTCCGCTCTTCGTTGAATCCGCCGTCGGCCTCGGCCCGATGATCGATCCGGCCACCGGCAAGCGCTTCATCAAGGAAACCGGCAACCGCAAGGTGCGCGCCGACGCCATCGTCGCCATCGGCCACCCCTGCCTGATCTACACGACGGAAGAAAACGTCATGAAGCAGATCGTCGGCAAGAACATGACCCAGAAGCTCTTTGAACATGCTCTGAACTCGAACGTTCTGCGCAAGTTCAACACGCTCAAGGAAATGGCCGACTTCTACAAGATCCCGTACGCCCAGCTTGAGGAAACGAACAAGAAGTTCAACGGCTACATGACGGCCATGAAGGACCCGGAATTCGACTGCATGTTCTTCAAGGGCGCCGCTCTCAACGACAAGGGCCCGTACTACGTCTGCCGTCTCTGGCCGCGCGTCCACCACTGCATGGGCGGTCTTGAAATCAACAACAACGCCCAGGTCATGAGCATCCGCGGCGAACCGATCAAGGGTCTCTATGCCGCCGGCGAAGCTACGGGCGGCGTGCACGGCATGGACCGTCTCGGCACGGTCGCCGTTGCCGACTGCATCATCTTCGGCCGCGTGGCTGCCCGTCATGCTCTGAAGGCGAAGTAATTCTTCGGCTCTCTGAGGAGACCGGAAGACGCAAGCCGCGTCTTCCGGTCCACAAATCAATTCAGGTATTAGAGAACATCATGAAAGCAACAAAAACCCTCCTCGCAGCCGCCGTCGCCTTTACCTTCGCCGGTTCCGCCGCCGCAGCCGACGTCCAGATGTACGGTCTTATCAACCTCGGCATGAGCTACGTTCATTCCGACAACGATCAGGGCCTCAAGACCGACAAGTTCACCATGGAAAACGCCCAGGAATTCGGGTCCCGCTGGGGTCTCCGCGGTTCTGAAGACCTCGGCAACGGAACAAAGATCAGCTTTGTGCTTGAATCTGGGTTTGAAGCGGATACAGGTGCTCTGGACTCCAAACAAAACGGTCGTCTTTTCGGCCGTGAATCCTCGATCAGTCTCTCCGGCAAGTACGGTACGGTCTCCGCCGGTCTTCTGCCCATCTTCGGCAGCGTGCTTGGCGCCAACGGTCTTTTCCGTGCCATCGACCCGCTCTTCGGCAATTACTGCTCGGCCATCGGTTCGGGCTATGCCACAGCTTCCCTCTGGACACGTGTTAACAACGCCGTCTCCTATAAGACTCCGACCGTCGGAGGTCTGACTGGCTATGCCATGTATTCGTTCCAGATGGACTCCAAGAATAATCAGGGAACGGAAGGCAAGAGCTCAACGGACCGCTACGGTTCTCTTGCTCTGCGCTATCAGGCCGGCAC
Source organism: Sutterella sp. (assembly GCA_017936545.1). Taxonomy (GTDB): domain Bacteria; phylum Pseudomonadota; class Gammaproteobacteria; order Burkholderiales; family Burkholderiaceae_F; genus Sutterella. The sequence continues at coordinate 886 of JAGBFJ010000061.1, read as the reverse complement.
TTTCGAAGGCATTATGGTTGCCGATACCACGCTTTACGGTAATCAGCAATACAAGGATGCGGATGACGGCTACACCGTTACTCTGGGCGGCAACTATACGTTCTCCAACGGTCTTAAGCTGATTGCCTTCGGTCAGTGGTTCGACTCCATGCTTCTGAATTTCAGAACTCAGGGGACCCCGGGGCTGAGCATTGGAAACAAATACGGCGTTGTTGACGGCTGGGGCGCGAGCATCGGCTTCAACTATCCGGTTCTGGGCGGCGTTGCCAAGTTCGGTCTGAATCATCGTGAAATGGACAACACGGCTGATACCGACTTCACGCGCTGGACGGTCATGGGCGCCTACGACTACAACCTGTCGAAGCGCACGGCCCTCTATGCCATGACTGGCTACACCCAGGAAAAGGTTGAAAAGCGCGGAGAGAAGTCTGTAACGCCGAGCGGCTATGAATTCTGCTTCGGCATTCTCCATCGCTTCTGATGCCGAATCGGTCTGCCGTTCAACCTGATGTTCGGCGGACCGGATTAAATGAAGAGTCTTTTTAAACAGCGTTGTTCTCCTAACCCGGGTTGGTCACCCGGCGCGGGCGGCCGTCTCTCTGCCCGCATTAGACCGAACTTCAGGTGAAGTTGAGGTCTTCTGGTTTGCGCCCTGCCCCCTGATCTGGACCCCGAAACTTGGACTGCAAAATAAAATCCAAGTTGAGTGCGGACGTTTTTAACGCTCGCCGCTTGGCGTAGCCGGGACGAACAAGTCCCGGCTACGCCGATAGCGTATATTATCTGAGGCGCGTCAAGGGACGACCGAACAACTTAGATCCTCCCAGAGGGCCCCACCAACTACTTCGGTCAACCCTTGACCCGATTCATCACTCTCAGACCACCG
>JAGBFJ010000060.1 GCA_017936545.1 Sutterella sp. | reverse complement strand
GCGCCACAATTTGCGCCACAATTGCGGGCTTGCCCGCCCATGTCCCATGGGCGGGGATGCCCAGCGGCGAGCGCAATTCTGGATCTCAGCACTCTACCCCTAAAGTAATACATCAGCACGTAACTTTACGAAGTGCCAAAAATTATGAAACCCTTCGTTGCAGTGACACCCGGGTTCGACCCTCAGACCGGGATCACGGGCGTGCGCCAGCAGTACCTTGACGGCATTCTTCGTGCGGGCGGTCTGCCTTTCCTGCTGCCGCTCAACACTTCGGCAGATGAAGTCACGGAACTGCTCCGCAGGGCGGACGCCGTTCTCGTGACGGGCGGAGCAGACATCAGTCCGGCCATCTACGGAGAAACGCCGCACGAAAAGCTCGGCCGCCTCGATGCGAGGCGCGATGCTCTGGAAACGGCACTGATCCGGGGCGCCTGGGCTCAGGACAAACCGGTTCTCGGCATCTGCCGAGGCATTCAGGTGATGTCGGCGTCGCTCGGCGGCTCTCTCTGGCAGGATCTGCCCGCGCAGTGCGGCACAGATCCGGACGTTCACAATCAGCCGGAGGACTATGCCTTCACGAAACATGCCGTGACGGTGACCGCCGGCACGCTTCTCTCCGACATCGTCGGAGAGGGGAGCGTTCCCGTCAACAGCCGGCATCATCAGGCAGTCAGAACGCCTGCTCCCGGCTTCTCCGTCTGTGCCCGCAGTGCCGGCGACGGCATCATCGAAGCAGTCTGGGCACCGGAAAAGCGCTTCTTCCTCGGCGTGCAGTGGCATCCCGAAATGCTGGCGGATCGGATGCCCGTTCATCAGGCACTCTTTGACGCACTGGTCCGGGCGACCCGCTGAGACTCATGCCTCACTGCTGTGCAACAGCCGTCCGAAAGGACGGCTTTTGTATTTTGAGGAAATCATTATCGTAAACGATACTACTTTCAGGTAAGTATTTATCATATTGAAATTCAGGATAAAATTACGGAAACCGATCAACCGTCAAAAAGGTTGAATAAAACCGGTGCGAAACACCTCTGCGGGAGTAGAATTAGTGTGGCTCTCCGGCGCGACCGGCCGGAGAGCCCCGCAAATTCTTCAGAGGAGACAAAAATGCTTCGTTTCAAAACCTTGCTCTGCGCAGCGGCTGTTGCCGCCGCTATGACCGGAACGGCGTCGGCTCAGATGGCCGACGGGACCTACACGGGAATCGGTCAGGGCAGAAACGGCGAACTCGCGGTGGAAGTCACCGTCAAAGCCGGCAAGCTTGACGCCGTGAAGGTGGTCAGACACGTCGAAACACCGGGCGTGTCCGATGCGGCCGTGGCGAATTTCCCTGCAGCGATCATTGCATCTCAGAGCACGGCCGTTGATTCCGTGACGGGTGCTTCGCTGACCTCGGAAGGCATCCGCACGGCGGTTGCGGATGCCATCCGCAAGGCCGGCGGCGATCCGGCTCAGTTCGCGACGGTGGTTGCAAAGAAGAAGGCGGCCAAGAAGCTCATCAAGGAGAATGCCGACATCGTCGTGGTCGGTGCGGGCGGTTCCGGCATTTCGGCGGCCGTGCGTGCAGAGACGCTCGGCGCCAAGGTGATTCTGATTGAAAAAATGCCGGTTATCGGCGGCTGCACCGCGCTCAACGCCGGTACGCTCATTGCCACAGGTTCGCGTTATCAGCGCGAGGTCATGAAGGAAACGAAGGACTCGCCCGAACTGGCGTACAAGGACATCTTCCGCGTCGGCAAGAACCGCAACGATCCGGTGCTCGTCAAGATGGTGACGGAACGCGTGGGCGGAGTGGTTGACTGGCTCATCTACGACATGAAGATTCCCTACGGTCCGGCAGCGACTCAGTATCCGGACCACTCCGCAAACCGTCAGCTCGGCGTGACCGGCCGCTCGATCAACTTCCTCGGTCTGATGAAGGGCAAGTTCCTCGACATGGGCGGCAAGCTGATGCTTCAGACCCGCGCCGAAGAGCTTGTTCGTGATGCGGACGGCCGTGTGATCGGCGTTCGCGCCAAGGATGCGGACGGCAACACGGTTGAACTCACCTCGAAGGCGGTGATTCTGGCCGCCGGCGGCTACGGCGCTGTGAAGTCGATGCTCCCGAAGGAAATGAGCAACTACGTTTTCTACGGTCTTGACAGCGAAACGGGCGACGGCTACAGAATGGCGACTCAGATCGGCGCAGGTACCATCAACATGGATCTCGTCAAGATGTATCCGCAGGGCGTGGAAACCGTCCCCGGGCACGGTCTTGCCGCCACCGCTTCTTCCACAGACACGATGAAGAAGTCGGGCGCCATTTACGTCAACCGCGATGGCAAGCGTTTCGTGAACGAACGCGAATCGCTCGGCGTGCTCACCGATGAGACGGTGGCTCAGCCCGGCCATATTGCCTACATCGTGATGGACGCCAATGCCTGGAAGGAATACACGAGGAAGTCGCTTGAAGACAAGCTTGTGCCCAATGCCGAATCGCTCATGAAGTGGACGAAGATCGTCAACAACGGCCGTCCGGTGATGGCGGTTTCCGAGAAGCTCGCCGACGCGGCCAAGGTGATGGGCGTTGACGCCGCTCAGCTTGAGAAGACCGTTGCTCACTGGAATTCTCTCGTGAAGGCCGGTAAGGACGCCGACTTCGGCCGTCAGATCACCGGCGGTCTCGGCGAAGGTCCGTATTACATCGTTGAGCAGAAGGTCCGCTACCAGACGACGCTGGGCGGTCTTAAGGCCGATGCCCGCATGCAGATCCTCGACAAGGCGGGCAAGCCGATCGAAGGTCTTTACGGTGCCGGCTGCGTCGTGGGCGGTGCTAACGGTGCCGACTCCATGACGGCCATGATGAACTCCTGGGCCATCGTTTCCGGCGTCGTTGCCGCTGAAAGCGCTGTCAAGACGCTGAAGTAAGCACACGCCTGCATGCTGAGAACTGCGAGACGGTTCTCAGACGAAAACGCCGCGGAATCCCTGAGGGACCGCGGCGTTCTTCATGTCAGGCGGACTTTTCCGGAGAGACGGCTGCGACGCAGGTGTAGCGGCATTCAGGAAGCTCGAGTTCCCGGATACGGACCTGCACGTCGAAAACGTCGGAGAGCTTCTCCTCGGTCATGACGTCCCGGGTGGCCCCGAAAATCGGCGGCCGATGCCGAGGTACGAGCAGGGTCATTTTGGAAATGGCCAGCGCATGAGCAGGAAAGTGCGTATTGATGATGGCGCCGAGACCTTCGGAGGTAAGACGCTCGATGACTTTCAGGACGACCATCTGGTTCTTGAAGTCCAGATTGGATTCAGGCTCGTCGAGCACCAGCACGCGAGGTTCGGCTGCAAGTGCGCGGGCGATGAGAGCCAGCTGGAACTGACCGCCCGACACTTCGCTGCAGAGCCGGCTTCCGAGATGTGCTATTCCGACTTCCTCCATCACTCGGTCGACGATCTCCCAGTCTTTTTCTCCGGGCAGACTGAAGGGGCCGATATGGGCGCTTCTGCCGAGAGCCACCATGTCGGCAAGTGTCATCGAGGCAAAGCCGGGAAGCTTGGCCTGAGGGACATAGCCGACGGTGCGCCAGAAGTCGCGCGAGGACCACTGGGAAACGGGTTTGCCGTCAAGCAGCGCCTCGCCCTCCGTGAAGTCGAGGAGTCCGAGCATGGCGCGAAGCAGCGTGGTCTTGCCTGCGCCGTTGGGACCGAGAATGCTCATGACGCCCGTGCAGTCGAAGCTGAAGTTGACGTCGATCAGCGTATGTTCGCGCTGAGGCCATGCAAAGCCGCCGTGTCTGACTTGAAATTCCATGGCTATCCCGCGATGCCGCCCGTGCGGCGAAGAAGGTAGATGAAGAACGGCGCGCCGACAACGGCGGTCAGAATCGAGACCGGAATCTCGCTCTGCGTGACGGTGCGGGCAGCCGTGTCGATGACGAGCATGAAAAGCGCGCCCATCACCATGGAGGCCGGCAGCACGTAGCGGTTGTTGGCGCCGAAAATCATGCGCGCGGCATGAGGAACCAACAGACCCACCCAGCCGATCAGACCGCACATCGAGACCACGGAGGCCGTGATCATCGTGGCGGCGAGAATCACTGCGGCGCGGATGCGCTTGACGGGAATGCCGAGACTGGCCGCTTCATCGGCCGGGAGCGTCGTTACGTTCAGGCGCCAGCGAAGGAGCCAGAGCATGGCCATGCCGATCAGAACCATCGGTGTGCCCGCTGCGACGGCGTTGCGCGTTGCGCCGGTAAGCGCGCCCATCATCCAGAAGGTGATCGACGGAAGCACGTCCTGCGGGTCGGCGGCATATTTGACGAGCGAAACAAGCGCCGAGAAGAGAGCGCCTACGACCATGCCGGAAAGAATGATCATCAGAATCGAGCTCGTATTGCGGATGCGGCTGATGACGACGACCAGTGCGACGGCAGACAGTCCTGCGGCGAGCGACATCAGCTGAACGCCCATGCCGGAAGCGCCCCACAGGATGCCGAGAACGGCTCCGAAGGATGCGCCGGTCGCGACGCCGAGCGTATCGGGAGCGGCAAGCGGGTTGGCAAACAGCGCCTGGAAGGCGGCGCCGGACATGGCAAGCCCGGCGCCGGCGAGCATCGCCAGAAACACCCGCGGCAGACGGACGTTCATCACGATGTTATCCATCATTCGCGTGGTCGCCGTATCGGACCAGCCTTCGGGCAGCAGGACGGCGAGCACCTGCGAGGGAGAGAGTTCAAAGCGGCCCATGCAGAGGGCTGCGCCCGACGCTGCCAGAAGGAGCAGACCGAAGACGCACATCACGAGACGAAAGTGCCTGACGGTTTTCGCCTCGGTTAGCGCGCTTCGGCTGAGATGAGCGTGATGTTCGGGCATGCGGTTTATTTGGCTCGGGTTTCCACAGTGGCGCCGGAGCTGCCCCTGACGGTCGGATTGAACATGCCTTCGACATCGGCGTCGGAAAGCGTGACGCCGAAGACGTCCTTGTACCAGGCCTTGACTTCCTTCGTAAGGTCGATGTCTTCAAAGAGCTTCGGATATACCTTCTTGGCCATCCAGAGAAGCGTCAGCGGCGTATCGGCCGACGGCGTATAGCTGCGGTAAATGCCGAGCGGCATCTTGTAGACGCGCTGATCCTTGACGGCCTTCACGTCGGACCAGTCCTGACCGGCAATGGCGTTCGTATAGAGGTCGCCGGGCTGCGCCGCGGTGAAGTTCGTGATGAAGACGATGTCGGGATTCCAGGAGTAGATCTGTTCCATCGAAATGATGGCGTTGGCGTTGTCCGCCGTCAGACCTTCGGCCACGTTCTTTGCGCCGACCGCGTCGCACCAGTACTGGCCGAAGAAGCTTCTGCCGGAAGTCACGATCTGCCTGCTGTCATAGCGGAAGAGAAAGAGCACCTTCTGACGTTCGGATTCCGGAATCTTGGCGGTACGGTCCGCCACCAGTTTGGCGATTGCCTTCGAGCGCTCGTCGATGAGGTCGCCCTTGCCTTTCTGATCGGGCCAGAGTTCGGAGAGACTCTTCATCCATTCGCTGTGGGTCACGATGACGTCGTAATGCCATTTCGTCGGACTGATGCCGAAAGCCGTCAGCCCGGCATTTCGGACCGTCTCAAGCGTCTTTTTGTCGGGCGCATTCACGAGCACCACGTCGGGACGAAGAGCAACCAGAGCTTCGACGTTGAGAACGGCGCCCTTCATGAAGGAGGTATCCGCCTTGAGGACGTCGGGATAGAGCTTGCCGAGCAGACCCGTCTTGGCGGCGGAATAGGAGGCGGGATGCATGCCGACCACTTTGGAGCCGTCGTTGAGGAAGACCGTCACGGCGGAGGCGAGCGGGAGAATATTCGTCACGACCACGCGGTTGATCTGATCCGGAACGTCGACCTTGGTGCCGTTGTCGTCTTCGACGATGCGGGCGCCCGCGTTGAAGGCTAGACCGGCCGCAAGCGCTGCGGCGATGCATTTCTGAATGTACTTCACAATGGACCTTACAAAAATCGAGGGATGAGGCTCAGTCGTTTTTCTGCGTGCTGCCGCCGATGTCGCCGAGGAGCCTGGAGAACGCATCGGGGTCGAAAAGGTTGACCATGTCCCGGTGCCAGATGCGGCCGGAACAGGCTTCGTGGGGGAAGGGAACGGTGCGCGAGACGCCCGATTCTTCGGCAATCAGGTCAAAAAGCGGGTCTGCAGCCAGAACGTCGGTGCCGCGCAGGGTTTCCCTAAGCCGGTCTTCGGAAAGATCGGCAGTCAGAATCGGAGCTTCGGCGCCCAGAGCCGGCAACGGAGACAGCGCACGGGTGCTTCCGGGATTCACCAGATTGGCTGCGGCGGCCGTGCAGGCAGCGGCCAGCGGTTCGCCTAGAACGGCCGAGCGCATGCCGCCCGTGTCCGTGCCGAGGAAATCGGAGAGAGAAACGCTGCGGCGGTTCTTCGACGCCCATTCGACGGCGGCATGCCAGCGGGAAGCCAGAGCGCCGACAGGAAGACCGGCGACGTAGGGAATGCCGAACTGCTGTTCGAAAACGCGCGCAAGAGGAAGACCCGAAGCCGAGACAACGACGTTGACGCGGGCCTGGGCGGAAGCGGCTAGCGTTTCAAGAGAACTGCCCATGGCCCAGCAGGCGTTGACCGTGTAGCCGGCGCGGCGGGCGGCGGCGATCAGCGAGCCGAGCATCGGACCGACGGAAAAGTCGAGCGGGGTAGCACCGAGGAGATTGATGCCGAGCGTTCCCGCAGAAGGATTGGCCGGCATGACGAAGCGCCGTGCGAGTTCGATCCAGGCTTGAGCGGCGCCGATCGAATAGGGACGCATCGACGTGGTGGCCGCAGCAAAAGTCGGAATTCTGGTCTTCTTCTCAATCAGACGGGCGATGCCCTTCAGATCGCTGCCGGTCATCATCGGAATAGGCGTACCGGCGATGGCTATGAAGGCGGGAGAGAGTTCGCCCGCGGCCGTCACGATGTCGTCGATCAGATGAGCCTCGTTGCCGAGTACGGCGTCCATTTCCGTGAGCGCCGATACGTAGACCGCCGAGGGCATCGTCGTCCATCGCGGTTCGTCGTGGGTCGAGTAGGTGGAGTTGCAGCCCGACGCGTCGTGAATGACGGTCATGCCGCCGAGTTCGTAAAGCGCACTGGCCACGCCCGAGCAGTCGGCCGTATAAGTCGACATCGAGCACTGTGTGTAATCTAGCAGCATCCGTTGCACCCGTAACCTTTAACACTGATGATCCGGTCGACGTCGGCCGGCGTTTTCGCCGCTTCGGCAATCGCGACGGCAAGACTGCGCATACCGCCGTGGCCCCACCAGGGACCGCCTTCAATGACGTTCACCATATGGGTCGCACCGGTAAACCAGGCAGCCTTCTGGCCGATCGCCACGATGTCGTCGCGCTTGCGAGAAGGCGCGGCAAAGCGCATGACGGGCGTGATCGTAGGGTGAACGAGGATATCGGGCGCCTTCTCGCGCAGAGCTTCGAAGTCTTCGCGGTCGGCGGGAAGGAAAGCGTCGCAGAAGAGATCCGTGACTCGGATGCCGGCGTCGACGAGACGCTTGGCAAGCGCGACGGGACGCGTGGTGGCCGTCTGGCAGATGGCGACGGGCCGTCCGGCAAGCGTCTTGCGGGCCTCTTCCAAGGCGGCTCGGGCCGCCGCTTTTTCCGCCGTCGTATCCCAGACGGGAATCTTCATCAGGGCGCAGAGTTCCGCGACGGAGCGGTCGATTCTGGCTTCGTCGTAGTCGAGCAGAAGCGTCCGGAGCTTCATGCCGTGACGGGAGGCCAGCATCTCGCCCGCCTGTTTCGCGGCAGGATTCACGGTAACGACGGCGCGGGCCTCCGCCATGCGCTGATAGTCCTCGTACGTCGCCGCTGCGGGAATCTCGTAGAAGGGCACGCCGGCGGCGCGGGCGGCTCTGGCGAAGTCGGAAGCGGGACCAAATGCTTCGAGCGAGCCGGCCAGAAGCAGACCGCCCGACGGGACTTTCTTAGGATGCAGACCGTGATAGAGCTGACGGCGCATCTTGTTGTCGGGCGGCATTTCGCTCTTTCGAAGCGTCGGCGTCATATAGCAGTCGGTAAAGACGACGTCGGGGAAGGCTTCGGAGAGTTTGCGGTAAACCCAGGAAAGGTCGGCGCCCGCAAAGTGATGGAGACAGCTCGAAAAGATCAGGACTGCGGGCGGGCGCTTGGGCAGCTGCTCGAGAATGTGCGTGACCCCGCTGATCATCGTCGATTCGAGTTCGCCTTCGCGAAGCTGATCTTCGGTGACGGTGATGGTGGAAAACCGGCGCTGAAGGCCGAGTTCCGCGGCGGAGAGCACGACGCCTCTCAGACATCCTGCCGCGCAGACGAAGATTTCGTGGCATTCGGGGATGAGATAGCCCACGTGCACGATGGTCCAGGGGCCGCGGGCGGGCGGCGAATATTCAAGGCCCTGACGGAAAGGCGAGGGCCATCCGGCATCGGCCAGACGAACGGTCGGCGCCGGCACCGTTTCGGCCGGCGTGTGGGAAAACAGTTTCAGCATGACCGGATCCTCAGAACTTGAAGGCGGATTCTCGGCGTTCGGCGGCGGGCTTCGTCACCGTGCAGGCGTCGAGCACGGCTTTGGCGAGCCTGCGGTATTCCGCAGCCATCGGGCCTTCGGGCGCCGCCTCCATGACGGTGACGCCTGCCTCGTCCGCCTTCTGAACTTCTTCGGAACGGGGAAGAATGCCGACGATGCGGGTATGGATGTCTCCGGCAAGTTCCTCGACCTTCTCCAGTTCCCGCGGCACGTCGCGGCAGTTGAGAATCAGACCGCCGAGCCGCGCATAGCCGCGTTCGGCGAAGGTGTCGACCGCAACGGCGATGTTGGCGGCTGCGTGGATCGCCATGTTTTCGCCTGACGTCACGATGAAGATGTTTTTGGCCCAGCCGTCGCGGATCGGCATGGCGAAGCCGCCGCAGACCACGTCGCCGAGAACGTCGAAAATTACGACGTCGGGTTTGTACACTTCAAAGGCATTCTGCGTTTTTAGCGCTTCAAGAGCAGCGATGATGCCCCGGCCCGCACAGCCCACGCCGGGCTTCGGGCCGCCCGCTTCGACGCAGAGAACGCCTCCCCGGCCGGGCGTCACCATTTCCTCGAGCCGCAGCTGGGACTTGTGTCTGGTCCGAAGCAGGGAAAGCACGGTTTCCACGGGCTTGCCGCCGCGAAGAAGCGCTGTCGAGTCAGCCTTGGGGTCGCAGCCGATCAGCATGACGGTTTTTCCGGATTCTGCCAGCGCGAGCGCGATATTGGCCGCCGTCGTCGACTTGCCGATGCCGCCCTTGCCGTAGAGCGCAAAACACGTCATCGGATGTGAAGAGACCGGCGGCCTGTCGAATTCGAAGAAGGTCGCTTCAAAGACGGTGGGGGATGTCTGAGCCATGATGTGGACCCTGTTGAGAAAAGCTTAAAAAAAGCGCTTCCGCAGAAACCCGGGTCCGAGCTCTGCAGCGGCGCTTTCACAAATTCGAAGACCCGGCTGAATCGCGGACTCAGCCGCCGAGGTCGTGACGGCCCCGGGCGTCCTTCTTCATGATGCGCTCCTGCTCGCGCTTCCATTCCTTCTTGCTTTCGTCGGCGCGCTTTTCGTATTCGCGCATGCCTCGGGCAAGTGCCACGGTCACTTTGACGCGGCCGCGGGTAAAGTGCAGATCGAGCGGAACGAGCGTATAGCCGGCGCGTTCAGTCTTGCCGATGAGCTTCATGATTTCGCGGCGGTGCATCAGGAGCTTGCGCGTGCGGTTCGATTCGAGCGTCACGTGCGTGCAGGCCTGATCGGCAGGCGTCATGTGCGCGTTGCATAGAAAAAGCTCGCCGTCGCGGACATAAATGTGGGCCAGATTGATCTGGGCGCGGGAGGCGCGGACGCTTTTGACTTCCCAGCCCTGAAGCACGATGCCGGCTTCAAAGCGCTCCTCGATGGCGTAGTCGTGCCGTGCCCGCTTGTTTTGAATAAGTGCCATGATCGGTTCTTAATAATTATTGTTGTCTGAGCGCACAATTCAGTGCAGAATGCGTTGGAACATACTATTGTAAGCCTTTCTCCTTCGAGGTATTTGCATCGTGAAAGTGGAAGTTGTATGGATCAGCGAGACGGGCTGCCAGCGCCGGACGGTGGAGGTTCCCGAAGGGAGCACCGCTTCCGATGTCCTTTTTCGCTCGCGGATCATTTTTAAAGAACGGTCAAGTCTTTCCGTCTTCGGCGTCAAAGCATGGCCCGGATTGATCATGCATGAGGGAGATCGTCTTGAAGTCGCCGGGCCGCTTCAGTGCGACCCCAAGGCTGCAAGAGCCAGGCGCGCGCTCGAACAGGGCGACATTCGCGTCGTGACGTGCGGCCGACATGGCGGAAAACGTGCGCCGCGAACCGAAAAACGACCGCAGCAGCAAGGGGTTTGAGAAACCGTTTGTTACAATAATTGCGCCGCTGCGCAGGCCGAACAGAATCGCAGGGGTGTCTGCACTGATGCCCCGGTTCACGAAACGGGCCGTCCGCTCATTATTTATATAGCGGAGCCGGCCCGTCTCTTTTTGGCGCAGCCGGCTTCGACTCCTCATATTCAACCAACGGGAAGATAACAGCAAGTGAACTGGTTAAACGACATCGTCAGCGTTCTCAACGACTATCTCTGGTCATACATCCTCATCATCATGCTTGTCGGCCTGGGCCTCTGGTTCACGGTGCGCACCGGCGCCGTTCAGCTTCGCTGCCTCGGCGAAATGTTCCGGCTCGTCTCGGAAGGGGCGGGCGCGAAGCCGAGGAAAGGTCATATTTCGACATTTCAGGCCTTCTGCGTGTCGACCGCCTCTCGCGTCGGCGTCGGCAACATCGCCGGCATTGCCATTGCCGTAGCCTCGGGCGGCCCCGGCGCCGTTTTCTGGATGTGGGTGATCGCGACGATCGGCGCCGCCACCGGTTTTGTTGAATCGACGCTTGCTCAGATTTACAAAGTGCCGAAAAAAGGCGGCGGCTTCGTGGGCGGTCCGGCGTACTACATCGGCAATGTGCTGAAGTCGCCGTTCTTCGCTTCCGTCTTTGCCGTGCTGATATCCGTGACCTACGGTCTCATCTTCAATTCGGTGCAGGCCAATACGATCAGCCTTTCCGTGAAGACCACCTTCGGTCTGGATCCGGCGGTGACCGGCGCGGCTGCTGCCGCGCTGACGGCGCTTGTCATCTTCGGCGGCCTGACGCGCATCGCCCGCGTGGTCGGCATCATGGTGCCCTTCATGGCCGGCGCCTATCTGCTCGTGGCGCTTACGGTGACGCTGATGAACATCACGATGGTGCCGCAAGTGCTGGCGACGATCGTTCGAGCCGCCTTCGACTTCGACGCCGTTCTCGGCGCGGGCATCGGCGCAGCGCTGATGACGGGCATCAAGCGCGGGCTGTTCTCGAACGAGGCCGGCATGGGCGCCGTGCCCAACGCCGCCGCGACAGCCGACGCCACGCATCCGGTGAAGCAGGGTCTTGTTCAGGCGCTCGGCGTCTATTTCGACACGCTGTTCGTCTGTACGGCTTCCGCCATGCTGGTGCTTCTGACCCCGGGCTGGTCCGACACCGGCAGAACCGGCATCGAACTCATTCAGCAGACGCTGACCGGTCAGCTCGGCGGATGGACGAATCTTTTCATGACGGTGACGGTCCTCTTTTTTGCCTTCAGCTCGATCATCGGGAACTACTTCTACGGCGAGATCAACATGGACTTCATCTGCAGGCATCCTGCCGCCATCTGGATCTTCCGCGCCTTTGTGGTGGCCATGGTGTATCTCGGTTCCGTCGCCTCTCTCTCGCTCGTCTGGAATCTGGCCGACCTCTTCATGGCGCTCATGGCCATGGTGAACCTGATCGCGATCGCGCTTCTCGGCCGATTTGCCTATGCTGCGCTCAATGATTACCTCGGTCAGAAGCATGCCGGCGTCAGAGATCCGGAATTCGATCCGGCCGTTCTCGGCGATCATACAGGCGTTGTCGCTTGGCCGCGCCGCAGGGAAGAGGAAATCGATCAGCACTGACAGGGGTATTTTTCCGCTGCTTAAGAAAGCCCGTTCAGGCATTTTGGCCTGACGGGCTTTCAGTCTTTATGGGGAGGCAGATCGAGATGAGAAAACATCCATAAAGAATTACCTCTAAAGAGGTATGAAATTTGTATTTCAGTGTTTTCTAAAGATAATCATGAGGGTCACAGGAATTACCCTTACTATCACCATCTGGCTATTTAAGAAAAGCTTAAGCGTCCTTAAAATGCCATAAGGTTTTCAAAGGCGCGCACCGGAACCCCAAAGAACATATATGAACGGTTCGTGCTATCGGAATCCAAAGGAGATAATTATGAATGCTCAGCATATGACCCCCGTAGCCGCCGCTCTCGCTCTTCTCGGTCTTGCTGTCAGCGGATCCGCTTTTGCGGCCGGTGAACCGTGTGCCATGTGCCACGCGGGCATCGCTCAGGGTCACGGCAACGCCGCCCATAAGGCCGTCGCCTGCACGACCTGCCATACCGGTACCGAAGCTCATCTGAAGGACATGAAGAAGCACCCGACGGTCAGCATGGACCCGGCGCTTTGCGGTACCTGCCATCAGGCACAGTACAAGTCCGCTTTTACGATTTCCGAACATCTGCCGCGCGTTTCCAAGAAACTCGACGGCGGTCCGGCTCCCGACCCGTTCTTTGACCGCGCTCTCGGCGGTCACGGCTTCACGAAGGAACATGCTGTTCCGCGCGCCCATGCCTTCATGGCCATCGACCAGTTCATCGTCGACCGTGCTTTCGGCGGCCGCTTTGAACCGAAGGACGGCTGGCTCTATTCCACGATGGAAGGCGGCAAGTCCTACAAGGTTTGGGATGTTCTGAAGGACAACTATCCCGACAACAACACCCACAAGGCTCACAAGCCCGGTACGGCTGCTGCCGCCAACGGCGTGTGCTGGTCCTGCAAGTCCACCGACATCATGCTCGACTGGGCCTACATGGGCGACAAGGTTGAAGGCGCCAAGTTCTTCCGCGGTTCCAACCCGGTCGACGTGGTCCGCAACGTTCAGCACGGTCTGAACTGCAACTTCTGCCATGACCCGCACAATGTCAAGCCGCGCGTTGTTCGCGACGCTCTCATCGATGCGATGACCCGCGACGGCAAGTTCAACGTCTACAAGGACTTCGCCGCCCGCCAGACCAAGCTTGACGTCCAGTCCGCCGGTGTCCGCGGCTTCGAACGCAAGGTTGCTTATCTTGAACGCGCCGACTCCCGTCTGATGTGCGCTCAGTGCCACGTCGAATACGTCTGCAACCCGGGCATGAACGTCAAGACCGGTGAAAAGGTCGGCTTCAACAGCCGTCTGACGAACCTCTTCCCGTGGGTCAACGCCGACCAGATCGAAGCGTACTACGACGAAGTCGGCTTCCGTGACTTCAAGCACAACGTGACCGGCGCTACGCTTATCAAGATGCAGCATCCGGACGCTGAAACCTTCTTCGGTTCCAAGCACGACAAGGCCGGTGCCGACTGCGCGACCTGCCATATGCCGAAGGTCACCGAAAACGGCAAGACCTACACGCTCCACTGGAATGCTTCCCCGGTGAACTATGTCAAGGAAACCTGCCTGACCTGCCATAAGGACAAGACCGAAAAGCAGATGGTGGCTTCTATTGAAGTCATGAAGGCTCACTTCGACGGCAAGGTCCGCGAAGCTGAATCCCGCATGAACGACATGTTCAACGCGTTCGAACATGCCATCAACGCCGGTGTGGACGATGCAGTTCTCGCCAAGGCCCGCAAGCTCCATGAATCCGCCCACGTCAATTGGGAATACTGGACTGCCGCCAACGGTGCGTACTTCCACAACCATGACATGGCTGTTCGCAGTCTCGCCAAGTCCGCTAAGGCTGCTCAGGACGCAACGGCTCTGCTCCGCAAGGCCATTGCTGAAAAGAACGGCAAGAAGACCGCTGCCAAGTAATTACGTCCTTTACGTCAATTAAGGCAAAACAGTCTTCTGACTGAACAGACGGGCAGTTCCCACATGGGAGCTGCCCGTTTCCTATATAGTGATGAGACGTTTTTCGGATCTTCTCCACTGTCATGACTGACGAAATCATTCTTTTCTCCATCATGGGCGTCATGCTCGCCGCAGCTGTGGGCGTGCTGGTGCCTTCGCTTCTTCGCGTGCTTCGCTGTCAGGACGGCGATGCGCCCGACGGCGATGCCGAATACGGTCGCGAACTTGCCGGCGCACTGCAGGAGCAGCTTGCCCGTCTTGATGAGGACCGCCGTTCCGGCGCCGTGACCGAGGCCGAATACGAGGACATGCTGGAGGACATCCGCCGCCGGGCCGTCGAAGAGCACCGTGCCGTGGTTTTCGATCCCAATGCCGAACCCGGCAGAGTCAGGGACGGACGCGTTCCCGGCGCACTGATCGTGTCGTCGGTCATCGCCGGCATGATTGCTGTTTCGGCCGGCGTCTACTGGCTTCAGGGCGCTCCGGAGGTGATTCGTCTTCTCAAGGATCAGACCGTCATTGAAGGGACGGCCGGCATCGATGCCCTCAAGGTGTATCTGAAGGACAATTCCCGCGACGGCCGTGCCTGGGTGCTGCTAGCCCGGCGCTACATTGAGGCGGAAAACTACGCCGAAGCGGCTTTCGCCTATCGTGAAGGCCGCCGTGTTTATACGAAGGTGCGCGAAGATCCGGAAATCATGCTCGAGCTCGGCGCCACGCTGCTGACGCTCGGCACGCCTGAGGCTTTTGCCGAAGCCCAACCCGTCATTCAGCTTGCCCGGGACCGTGATCCGGAGAACATGAAGGCGGTTGAACTTCTCGCGATGGCGGCCGCCGGCAATCAGGACTGGTCGACTGCTGCTGATCAGCTGACGCTTCTGTTGCGTTCGATGAGTCCCGATACGCCCGAATATCTGCGCTACGAGCAGACCGTGAAGATGCTCCGCGCCAAAGCGGATGCTGCTCAAACAGAATCCAAACGCTGATCTCGGTCAGCCAAAAGAAAGGCCCGGCTTCAAAAGCCGGGCTTTTCCGTATGGGGAGGGTCCTTGTTTCATTGACCTGGACCGCGCTATTCAGCCGGCGAATTTACGTTTGCGTGTGCCGGGCGGCACAGTCTGTCGGACAGAAACCTGGAACAATGCGGTCAATCCGGCTTCGGCCGGATTGCTGTTTTCCGGTGGTGAAAACAGGGTTCCTGAGTGAATCGTCAGTGACACGGTATACCATGCATTTGTTCGTACAAACATTAGGACGATATGATTAAAAACCATTTAATAACAATATGATAACATGAATTTTGCCGACCTGACAAAACTGGCTGTTTTGTTCGTTTGAAAGACATTTATACGGACAAATGCACGGATAATTGATCGAAGCCAAACTTCAGAGGCCTGCTAACAGTCGGCACGCAGCGAAGCGGCAATAGAATATTTTTCGAAGGACGGCGGTGCGGCGGCAGTCGGCCGGCTTCGCACCGCCGCATCCGTGCCCATCTCCGGCCGCGGCCCCCCCTGCGGTCCGATTTTCTATACCAGGAGAACGTATGTCCAAGACCGAACTCGCGCAGCAGTTCACCGATGTCATGGCGAAATTCACCGCCTATCTCGGCAAGCACCTCCCCGACGATGTGCTTGAACGCCTCACCGAACTCCGTGCCGAACAGAACACGGAACTTGCCAAGATTGTCTATGACGCCATGTTCACCGACCTTGAAGCTGCCAAGCGTCTCGACGTGCCCTGCTGCCAGGACACCGGCGTGATTCAGTACTTCATTGAAGTGGGTGAAAACTTCCCGCTGCTCGGTGAAATCCGTCCCTGCCTTGAAGAGGCCGTCCGCCGCGCCACCGTGGAAGCGCCGCTCCGTCAGAATGCCGTGCAGATCTTCGACGAGCGCAATACGGGCAACAACACCGGCGTGCGCATTCCCTGGATCGACTGGGAAATCGTTCCGAATTCCGATCAGTGCCTGGTTCACGGCTACATGGCCGGCGGCGGCTGCTCGCTGCCCGGCGCCGCCAAGGTGCTGATGCCCGCTGAAGGCTACATGGGCATCGTCAAGTTCATCTTCGACGTCATCGTCGAACGCGGCATCAATGCCTGCCCGCCGCTTCTCGTCGGCGTGGGCATCGCCGGTTCCGTCGAAGTCGCCGCCAATCTCTCGAAGAAGGCGCTGATGCGTCCCGTCAAGTCTGAAAACGTCAATGCGACGGGCGCCGATTTCGAAAAGATGATCGAAGAAGGCCTCAACAAGATCAACATCGGTCCGGGCGGACTCACGGGCGTGAAGTCCGTGATGGGCGTCAACGTCGAACAGGCCGCACGTCATCCGTCCTGCCTCGCCGTTGGCGTGTCGACGGGCTGCTGGGCTCACCGCCGCGCCACGATCCGCCTCAATGCGGACATGACCTATGAAATGGTCTCCCACAAGGGCGTCACGCTTTAACCGAATCGA
The DNA here is from genome assembly GCA_017936545.1 of Sutterella sp. Classification (GTDB taxonomy): domain Bacteria; phylum Pseudomonadota; class Gammaproteobacteria; order Burkholderiales; family Burkholderiaceae_F; genus Sutterella. The sequence goes on along the minus strand of JAGBFJ010000060.1, from coordinate 31,293 downwards.
GGAGCTGAACAAATGACGACGAAGAAAGTACTCACGACGCCGGTGTCCGATGCCGATATCGAACAGCTGAAGATCGGCGACATCTTCTACCTGACCGGCTACCTCATCACGAGCCGCGACATGGTTCACTTCCGTCATATCGAGGAAGGCATGGACCTGCCCGTGGATCTCAAGGGCAAGGCGATTTTTCATGCCGGCCCGATCATGGTGCCCGACGACAAGAATCGTTCAGGCTTCAAGGTGGTGTCCATCGGTCCGACGACTTCCATGCGCATGGAAAAGTATGAAAAGGAATTCCTTGCCTCGACCGGTGTGAAGATCGTGGTCGGCAAGGGCGGCATGGGTCAGAAGACGACGGAAGGATGCATGGAAAGCAAGGCCGTTCACTGCGTCTTCCCGGGCGGCTGCGCGGTGCTCGCCGCCGAATGCGTCGAAGAAGTCGAAGAACGCCACTGGCCCGAACTCGGTCAGCCGGAATCCGTCTGGGTGATGCGCGTTAAGGAATTCGGCCCGCTCATCGTGTCGATCGACGCCCACGGCGGCAATCTCTTCGAAAAGAACAAGGCGGAATTCAACAAGACGAAGGAACCGATTGTTGAAGATATCTGCAAGCGCGTGAACTACCGCAAGTAACGCTTTGACTATCCCTCCCTGGGAGAGACGCTCCGCCGTGCGCGCTGTGCCGGCGGGGCGTTTTTTCTTTATCTTCCCAGGCGGAGCCGGCTGCCGTTTAGACGCAACGTGTCTTTGACCGGCGCAGAGGCCGTAGACGAAAAAACGCCCGGCGGAAGCGTTTCCGTCGGGCGTTGTCTGCAGGATCCGCCAAGGCGCTCTCAGCGAGCGCCGCGTGTCAGAAGCGGAAGTCGCGTTCGCCGGCTTCAATGCGCACGAGGCGCTTTTCACTGGCGATGCGGATCTTTTCGTGCGGGATCTTCGGAAGTTCGGCGGCGATCACCTTTTCGCCGGCTTCACGGGTGGCCTTGGAGGCGTAGTCGCAGAGGTATTCCTTCATCGTCATCACGGCATTGGCCTGGCAGTAGGTGGCGATGCTCCCGTCCATGGCGAACTGCATGAAACGGTCGCCCGTGCGGCCGGCGCGGTAGCAGGCCGTGCAGAAGGAAGGCAGGTAGCTGTTTTCGAGCAGCCAGCGCACGATTTCGTCGAGCGTGCGGCGGTCGCTGGTTTCAAACTGCGCGGTGTTTTCCTCTTCGCGGGCATCCTTGATCGTGTAGCCGCCCACCGACGTGCGGGAGCCGCCGGAAATCTGGGAGATACCGAGCTTGAGCGCAGCCGTGCGGATGCGTTCGCCTTCGCGGGTCGACATGATCATGCCGGTGTACGGAACGGCCAGACGGATGAGCGCCACGATCTTGAGGAAGAGATCGTCGGGCACGGCGTTCGTGAAGGTGGCCGGGTCGATGTCGTCGGCCGGGCAGATGCGCGGAACCGAGATGGTGTGCGGACCGACGCCCCAGACGGCTTCAAGATGTTCGGCGTGCATGAGCAGACCGACGAAGTCGTAGCGGCAGAGGTTGAGCCCGAAGAGGACGCCCAGACCCACGTCGTCGATGCCGCCTTCCATGGCGCGGTCATGCGCCTCCGTATGGTAGGCGTAGTCGGACTTCGGTCCCTTCGGATGCAGCTCTTCATAGGTCTTGCGGTGATAGGTTTCCTGGAAGAGCTGGTAGGTGCCGATCTGGGCTTCGTGAAGCTTGCGGTAGTTTTTAACGGTGGTTGCCGCAATATTCACGTTGAGACGGCGGATTTCGCCGTTCTTGTGCTTGATCGAATAGATCGTCTTGATGGATTCGAGAATGTATTCGATCGGGTTGTGCTTCGGATGTTCGCCCGCTTCGAGGAGAAGGCGCTTGTGGCCGAGGTCCTGAAGTGCGACGACTTCGCGTCGGATTTCTTCCTGCGTGAGCTTCTTGCGGAGAATGTTCTTGTTCTTGGCGTGGTACGGGCAGTACGTGCAGGTGTTGACGCAGTAGTTGGACAGATAAAGCGGCGCAAAGAGTACGATGCGAGAGCCGTAGATGTGTTCCTTGACCTTGATCGCCGTTTCCAGAATGCGGTCGTTCACTTCCTTGACGTCGGATGCCAGCAGCACGGCCGCTTCACGGTGTGTCAGGCCCTTGAAGGCGGCGGCCTTGTCGAGAATGGCGTTCTGGAGCTCGACGTCGGACTTGTGCTCGTCGGCATAGGCGAGGGTGTCGAGGATTTCGGCGTCGTTGATGAATTCGTCGGCGATGCGGGATTTGGGATCGTAAATCGGCATGATCGAAATTATCAGGATGAGGTGAATCGGGGGTTGATCTGACGGGTATGAAAAACGGCCGACGGTTGTCCGGACCGGCGGCCGCTTCAATCTGGAGAGGGCGGGACTGTGTGTTTCAGGCTTCGTTGTCCTGCCGTGAGACGTATTCTGCCTCGTCTGCTATATTTCGTAAAGTGCAAATATTGATGATAGGATTGCGAAAAATGGAATTGAAGTCGAAATCCGTCAAACTCTTCTGTGCGGTGGTGGAAACGGGTTCACTGCTTTCTGCGGCGAACAAATCCGCGATGTCGCCTCCTGCGGCGAGCCGCACGATCACGCAGCTTGAAGCACGGCTGGGGTTTTGGCTCTTTGAAAGGTCGAGCAAAAGTCTGACGCTCACCGAGGACGGAAAGGCGTTCTACCGCGTGGCGAAGGAGTCGATGCGCGCCTGGCGGATACTGGAGGATTTTCCCGCGCAGCGCCGTGCGGTGAAGAGGCAGCTTCGCATTGCCGTGCTGGCTCGGCACTGCAGCGACGTGATCATTCCTGCCGTGGTGAAGATTCTGAAGAAGAATGCCCGGACGCTGCGCGTGACGATGGACGTGCACCAGAGCCGCGACATCTACTATTCGAAGTTTTCGCATCCCTTCGACGTCGGCTTCGGCACGCTTCTGAGCAGCCATGACGACCTGACCAAGGTGGCCATCGCCCATCTGCCCTTCAGGCTGGTGGTTTCCAATGACAATCCGCTTTCGAAGAAGGAACGGGTGAAGCTGGAGGATTACCGGGACGAGGGCTTCATCATGCTATCTTCGGACAAGCTCGAGCAGGAATACGCGGAGCCGCTGCATCCGAAAATGATGCCCGATCAGATCGTGGCGGAGGTTTCATCGACGCAGGTGGCGCTTCGCTACGTCAAGCGCAACGTGGGGGTACACATCACTGATCAGCTTGCCGCCATCAGCGTGTCGTCCGACTGCCGGGCCGTTCCGCTGGAGAACCCTCTCACGATTCCGTTTTACGTTTTCTGGCCCGCCGCGAGCGAACGGCTGTGGCCCGAGATCCGGGACTGCATCGGAGAAATTGCGGACAGCATCCGGCAGGCGGGCATTCCGCTCACGCCGGAAGGAGAGTCTTTTCTGAGTTCGGGCGAAGAAGAATGACGCGGTTCTCAGCCCGCCACGCGGGGCCAGGGCTGCGTCTGCCAGCAGGTCTGAAGAAAGCGTGTGAGAAGCGCTTCGTCTCGGGCGGTGCAGGCGCGGGCCTGGGATTCGCCTTCAGGCAGGGACTCGAAGACGCGGGCGGTCAGCAGGGCACGGGCGAAAGCCGTCCATGACGCCCAGCGGACCATGGCTTCGCCGGCGACGCGGCGCTGGTAGGGCAGTGCTTCGTCGGCCGTGATCATTTCGGCGTGCAGAGCAAGTTCGATCAGCGCCGATGCCTGGGACAGCTCCCAGGCGCGAACACGCGTCCAGTCGAAATCGCCGCGGAAATAGTCGGTGAACATGCGCCGGCGGCGGATGGTCTGCTGTTCGGCGGTATCCGCGGAAACGACGCTGAAGCCGCCCCATCCGAGCGCCATGCTGTCCTTCATCAGACGGGAGACATCGGGAGATTCTGAGACGCGGCGGTAGAGGCGCGTGAGCGGCGCGCCTTCGATGATGCCCGCAAACCGTTCGACGAGATCCTCGGGACTCATGATTTCCAGCTCGATCGACAGACGGTGGCGGATGTCGATGTCGGTGCCCGGATCGTCCGCAGGCACGATGCCGTCTTCAAAACCCTGACCGGCCAGTGCGAAACGGGCCATGAGCGATGCGGCAGCCGGGAAGTCGATGTTGTCCCAGACGCGCGGCGCCGACTTCGTCTTCGTATCGCCGAGCCGCGACAGAGCCGCACGCAGACCCGTGAGGACGGGCAGCATGACGGCGGAGGGCGTCAGAATCTCGAGGGTGTCGTCTTCGCTCGGCATGGGATTCGGAATAACGGGAAACTGTCCCGATTATAAATGCGGGAAACGGCCTGCCGCGATTCAGATTTTGGCAATCGTCATTTCGCAGGGCGCGTGCCGACAGTGGAATTCCGCGCGGAAACGCTCGCCCGCGGAGTTGACGAGGATGAGCGGTTCCGGACGAAGCGCTTCTCTCGGTGTTGTTTCGAGAATCTCCGGGAAGGCCTTCAGCATCTTGGGACAGCGCTTCAGCGCAGCGCGGATGCAGTGACGGCAGGTCATGAGCGAAGCGCCTGCTACCGGTTTGATTTCAAAAGCGGGCTGGGTCACGCGGGCGCCGTGCCGGGCGTAGAAGGCCCGGGCTTCCCGGTTCGCCACATTGGCATTGAATCCGAGGACGGCTTCGGGATAGGGATAGTCGTCGCTGACCGGCGCGCGGCGGGGACGAACGCGGCCGGCTTCGCGCGCTGCGGCAAGTTCGGCGGCGGCTTCTCGGCGAAGCATGTTGGCGGTGGAGGCGGGAACGAATACGTCCAGCGGATCCGGAACGAAGATTTCTTCGGCGGAGAACGGCGTGTCGCCGAGCTTGCTCAGATTGGCAAGCAGCGTTGCACGGTTTTTCTCCGGATTGGAAGGCACATCGAGCGCCATGGCGACACTCGCTTCGCCGCAGTACGTGCCGTCGGTCATGATGACCGAAAGCGCATCGTCCTCAACCATGAAGGTCACCGTGACGGGAATGCGGCGCTCGGCGGACGGACCGGAAAGGGCTTTGGTAAAAGCCTGATCTCGGTTGCGCATCAGCGTCATGCCCTTTTTAAGTTCGGGCGGCATCTGCGAGGGATTGCGAAGGAAGAGCTTCATGAGCCCTCGGGCATCGGGCGCAGCGCGGTTGACCGCGAGTCCGTGAACCTCTTCGTCCGCGCCCAGATAGGTGAGACCGTCGCCGTTGACGATCGTGATGCCCGGGGCGGGTCTCACCGTGACGACTCCCGGTTCGACCCGTTCCGCGCGGGCGGCGGGAATGCCGGTGTTCTTAGGGCTTTCAAGCTGGGCCAGTTCATAGGGTTTGTCGAATTCGCGGCCCCGGATGAAGTAGTCGGTGCGTCCGCGCTGGAAGCTCTTTTCCGGATCCGGCTCAAAGGCTGCCGTCGTCACGCCGTCTGAGGAGCGCATGAATTCCGGACGGCGGGCAATGATCTCGTCGAGCTTTCGACGGTACCACGCGGTGATGTTCTTCACATAGACAATGTCCTTCAGGCGCCCCTCGATCTTGAAGGACGAAACGCCGGCGTCGATCAGCGCCTCAAGGTTGTCCGTCTGATTGTTGTCGCGAAGCGAAAGAACGTGGCTTCTCCGGGCGATGCGTTCGCCGGCTTCGGTGAACACGTCGTAGGGCAGACGGCAGAGCTGCGCGCAGGCGCCCCGGTTGGCGCTGCGCCTGACCAGCGCCTCGCTCATGTAGCACTGGCCCGAATAGCTGACGCAGAGAGCGCCGTGAATGAAGTATTCGATGCGGGCCCGCCTTAATGCGGCGCGGCACGCCGTCACTTCGGCGAGCGAAAGCTCGCGCGCGAGCACCATCTGGGAAAAGCCGGCTTCCTCCAGAAATCTGGCTTTTTCCGGCGTGCGGATGTCGCACTGTGTCGAAGCATGAAGTTCGATGTCGGGAAGCGGTCCCGCCATGAGGCCCATGTCCTGAACGATCAGCACGTCGATGCCCGCTTTGGCGGCATCGAAGGCGAGCGAACGCGCCTTCGGCAGCTCTTCGTCGGTAAAGAGCGTGTTGAGCGCCATGAAAACGCGCGCGTGATAGCGGTGCGCATACTCGCACAGACGGTGAATGTCGTCGAGCGAATTGCCGGCGGCCTGTCTGGCGCCGAAGGCGGGACCGCCGATGTAGACGGCGTCGGCGCCGTGATCGATGGCAGCTATGCCGGTATCGGCGTCGCGGGCCGGCGAAAGGAGTTCAAGAGCGTTGAGGGGAAGCTGGGTATCAGGAACCATGGCGCGGCGCGGAAAAGACGCTTCGCCGGCGAAGGCCGGCGAAGTTCAGGTATTCGAAAATCAGCGAAGAAGCGAAGGGGTCGCAACAAGGCCGTAAAGCTCGGGCTTGGCCGGTCCCTTGACGGCGCACTTCGGAATCGCAAGGTACTTGGCGAGCTCTTCATCGCCCGCGTTGCGCGCGAAGTCGGCCGGTGAAAGACCCGCATCCGTGCAGTAGTCGCGGTAGGCGCCGGCTTTGAGAAGCACCATCACGGCCTCGCGGCTCGGCTTTCTCGCGGCCATGTCGAGCGCCGTCACGCCGGCCCGGGTCTGGGCATTGACGTCGGCGCCCATTTCAATGATGCGCTTCAGAAGACCGATATGGGCTTCCGTGGCGGCATAGTGAAGAGGGGTCCAGCCGAGTTCCTTCTTCACGGTCGCGCCCCGCTTGAGGAGTTTCTCGAAGTCGTCCTCGCGGTTCTTGAAGACCGCAAGCATGATCGGGGTTTCGCCGTGCTGATTCTGCATGTTGACGTCGGTGGCGTCCGATTCAATCAGCGCTTCGGCAACCGCCCAGGCATCGCTGCGGTAGGCGTAGGTGAGCGGCGTGTCTCCGTTGGGCAGCACGACGTTGGGGCTGACGCCGGCCTTAAGAAGACTGCGGACCGTGCCTGCATTGCCGGACAGCACGGCAGAGCGGAAGCGCTCCAGGTTCTTCGCCATTTCTTCAAGGTCTTTTTCCGTAATGACGGTGCCGTCCGCATAGGTGTCGGCGGGCTGTTGGGCGGGCGCGGCGCAGAGAAAAGCCGGTGCCGTCAGCATCATGAGAAGAAGTTTGCGCATGTCGTTGTCGGAATATCAGGCCGGAAGAATGCCCGGCAGTTGAAAGAGTCGGACGGCGTTTCGCGTAGTTTCCTCGGCGACTGTCTGTTTGTCAACGCCCTTGAGTTCTGCAAGGAGCGCTGCCACGTATTCGACGTACTGGGGCTCGCAGCGCTTTCCGCGAAGCGGAACCGGCGCCATGTAGGGACAGTCGGTTTCAAGCAGCAGTCTGGAAAGCGGGAGCGCGCGTGCGACTTCGCGCAGTGCGTCGTTGCGCTTGAAGGTCAGGTTGCCCGTAAAGCTCACCGTTCCGCCGGCATCGACGACGCCGAGCGCGGTCTCCCTGTCGCCGCAGAAGCAGTGCATCACGAAGCCCATGTCGCCCGCCTTCGTCTCACGGAGGATCTCCAGCGCTTCCCGCTCGCTGTCGCGGGCATGAACGATGATCGGACGTCCCGCCTTGCGAGCAGCGGCGATGTGGCGGCGGAAACGGTCCCGCTGCCAGTCCAGCGGTTCCTTGCACCAGTAAAAGTCCAGTCCCGTTTCTCCGACGGCGACCATGCCGGGGCGCGAGGCGATTTCGGCGATTTCGTCGACGTCGGGCTCGCGCTTGTCTGGGAATTCCGGGTGAAGCGCCCAGGCGCCGAAAAGAAAGCCGGGGTGGGCGGAGATGAGCGATTCCACCTGGCCGAGCTCGTCGTCCTCGCAGCCGATGACGAGAGCGGCGGCCATGCCGGCCGCCTTCATGCGGCCGATGACGGCGTCGCGGTCTTCGTCGAAGGCGCTGCTGTTGAGGTGGCTGTGAGAGTCAATAAACTGCATGAACACAAAATCAGGAAGGAAAGCGGTCTGAGTTTAACTCAACCCGGCTTTCCTTCAAGTAATGGATTGTGAAATCAGATGACGTCGTTTTCGGAGAAGCGCTTCACGGACTGCGGCGTCAGCCGTCTGCCGGCCAGCCATGCCGACAGGCAGAGATAGCCCGCCGTCTGCGCAAGCAGGACGGAAAGCGGCATCAGCAGATCTCCCATTGCGGCGCCGTCCTGAGAGGCAGCCAGCAGCGCCCGGATGGCGGGCGTGGTCGGAAAGAGCAGCGAGAAGGCATAGACGGCCGGATGCGTGAAGCTTTCAAGCGGCCAGATGCCGCCCGACAGGAAGACCGCCGGCGCCGACGTCATCACGATGGCCTGCGAACTCCAGCGGTTCGAGCCGAGAAGCAGCGAGATCGTCATGGCAAATGCCGTGACCGAGGCGGAAAAGAGAAGACCGGTCAGCAGAACGGCGGAGGGATTGGCCATCGAGCCGTACTCGTGGAATCGGAAGTCGACGGCCTGCATGTAGATGAACCACATGAAGGCGATCATCCAGAAGGCGAGGAAGACGGCGCTGCCGAGACGTCCGGGATAGCGGAGCGCGCCCGGCAGAAAGTCCGGACGGCGAGGCGAGCAGAGCCAGCCGCCGAGCGCAATCGTGATGCCCATCAGCATGATGGCCTGAAGGATGATGGGACCCACCACGGGCACCGTGTAGTTGCCGTAGCCGCCGATTTCGTTGTAGCGGTACTGAACGCGAAGCGACGGAGGAGCGGCGTAGCTGCCCGCCGCACTGGTGCCCGGAAGACCGGTCGCAAAGACGGCACGGCTGTCGAGAAGGCGGGTCTTGTCCTGAACGACGCCGGCAACTGCCGACTGAACGGCACGGATCTTCACGGGGAAGGCGCCGTTGCCCGTCACGTGCACGGTCGTGTTCCCGCCCCGCGCCAGCGTCTTTTCGTAATCCTTGGGGATTGTGATCAGCACGGGCACCCGTTCAGTGCGGAGCGCTTCAAGCGCTTCGCTTTCGGATCCCGTCGTCATCGTGACGTCGACGGCGGGAGAAGCGCCGATTTCAAGAATGAGGCGGCGAGAACTGTCGGAGCGGTCGAGGTCGCAGACCGCCGCGGGGATGTGCTCGATCTGCTGGTTGCCGTAAGGCCAGGCGTAGAAGATCAGATAAAAAGCGACGGCGCCGGCGAAGATAGCGATCGTATCGCGGGAGAGAAGGGCGCCTTTAAGCGCCGCGGCAAAAGTCTTCCAGAATCCGAAAACGGGTTTCATCCGCGGCCTCCCTCTTTCGGAGGCGGAAGTTCGCCCGTTTCACGGGCTGCCTTCAGCAGATCGGCGGCTTTGCGTTCGACGCGGGCCGCCTTGCGCAGGCGGTGCGCCATCACGGGCAGTCCCGCCGCCAGGGGCACGATAGTAAGAAGCGCCATTGTTCTGAGGGGTTCCATCATGGTCTGAACGGGACTGGAGAGCACCCAGCATTCTCCCTGCAGCGCGAGATAGTGCGTGACGGGAAGAAGATGACCCCAGAAGACGACGCCCGGCGTCATGGCTTCGAAGGGATAGGAAAAGCCCGTGAACGGGAAGGAAGGCGCGAACATGCACATGACGCCGGAAACGGCGATGACCCAGGTGAGCGAGTAGGCGCAGATCATCAGGGTGATGCCGGCCATTGCCGTGATGAAGAGCACACTCCCGACGGCCCAGAAGACGAGCGATCCGGCGGGCGGCCAGCCGAGCCAGCCCGTAAAGCCGACCATCCAGCAGAGCGCAGTGAGGATGTACCAGAAAACCCAGGGCAGAAGCTTGCCGAGCACCGCTGCGCCGGCTCGTTCTCCGACGGCTTCGAGCAGCTCGGCGGCGCCGCCGTCGCGCCATTCGCGGATCAGCACGCCCGCGAAGGTGACGCCCGCGGCAATGCTGAGAAGTCCGGGGATCAGCGTCGGAAGGAGGTAGGCGTTGAAGTTGAAGGCGGTATTGCCGATGAAGTCGACCTCCGGCGCCTGAACGCGCAGAGAGCGGGAATTGGCGGCAAAGGAGCCGCCCCGGGCAGCCGTCATGCGTTCGGCACCGGCCGACTTCTGAGCGGCGGCAAGCGCACTCTTGATGTCGACCTCGAGGAAGGTGCTGACCGAGTAATAGCTCTTGTTGATGAGCAGTTCGATGGTGGCGCCGCGGCCGTTCAGGCTGTCCCGCGTGAAGTGCTGCGGAAAGACGATCGTCGCGTAGGTCTCGCCCCGGCGCAGCGCAGCTTCGGCCTCGGAGGCCGTCGCATAGCTTTCAAGACGCATGGTCGGAACCGCGTCGAGCACCATCACTGTTTCGCGCGCAAGCGGGCCCGCGTCCTCGTTGACGAGGCCGACCGGAAGCTTCGTCATGATGCCCGTGCCGAAGGTGACCGCCATGAGAAGGCACCAGAAAACAGGCAGCAGCGCGCAGATGACGAGGATCGACGGATGACGCAGAGCGTGACGGACCTCAAGACGGGCCGCCGTCGCCAGACCCGCAAACCAGCCGTGCATGGTTATCTCTCAACGACAACGGTCATGCCGGGGCGCATGGCGGGCAGATCCTCTTCGGCGCGTGCGCGCACTTCGAAGGTTCTCACATCGTAGCCCGAGGACTGACGCGTCGCACGCCACGTGGCATATTCGCCCCGCGGATTGATCCACGTCACCTTGAGCGTCACGCGCTTGTCCAGAGCGGGGAGCCAGCCCGTCAGCTTCGTGCCCATTTCAATGCCGGGCAATTCGGTTTCGCGGACATTGAAGACCACCCAGCGGTCGCTGAGGTCGGTCACGAGAACCAGCGGGAAGCCGGCCGGGGCGATTTCACCTTCCTCCATCACGATGCGCGTGACTTCGCCGGCCACGGGCGACTTCACGGTGCTTTCGCCGGCAAGACTCGAGACTTCGGACACGCCGCCGGCAGCCTGAGCCACGAGCGCCTTGGCGGCGGCCTTGTCTTCGGAGCGGGCGCCTTCCTCAACGGCCGAGAGTTTGGCCGCAGCGGCCTCCACCAGCTTTCTGGCGGCGGTGAGCTGCGCCTTCACCTCGTCGTGGCGCTGCGCGGCGATGAGCCCTTCCTTATAAAGCGCGCTGACGCGGGCATAGGACTTTTCGGCCAGCGTCAGACCTGCTCGGGCGCGTTCCCAGTCGGCCCGGGCCGCTTCCTTTTCCTGAACGCGGGAACCGGTCATGGCGAGTTCTTCCTTCGCTTTGGCGGCGGCTTCCTGCGCCTTCACCTGAGCGAGCTTCGCTTCCAGCTCGGGAATGGCAATTTCGGCAACGGCGTCGCCCGCTCTGACGGTGTCGCCTTCGCGGACCATGACGCGCGAAAGACGTCCGGGAATTTTCGCGGAAACCGCGACGGTTCGGGCGTCGACCATGCCCTGCAGCGGCACGGGTGCGGGATGAGTGGCCTCCCAGGCTCCCCAGCCGAGAAAGACGGCAATGCCGAGGAAAACTGCGCCGCCGGCGAGAAGCGGGAGAGCGGAGGGGTTTTTATCCTGATTCGAATCGGACATGATGAAAACGAAATGACGGTGATCAGTGAACGGCAGTGAGGTCGGCACGCGTCAGCGTATCGGCAAAGGCCGGCATGCTGCCCGAGGCAGCGTGGAGCATGGCCCAGCTCACAACGAATTTGTAGGCGGCAGCACGACGTGCGATTTCCGCGCCGATGAGCTGGGTTCTGGCTGTGTCGACGTCGGTGGCCGTGGAAAGCCCTTCGGCGAAGCTTGCTTCGCGCAGCCTGAGGTTCTCGCGGGCAAGAGCGACGGTCGAACCCGTGAGGTCGAATTCTTCGCGTGCCTGCGCCGTGCGAAGGAAGGCGACCTCGACGGCGGTGGAAATTTCATTGAGCGCTTCGCTGCGCGCGGCTTCCGCCTTCGTGACGACGGCATTGGCGGCATTGAGCTTGTCGAAGCGGTCGCGGTTGTCCCAGAGCGTGAAGGTGACGCCGATGCCCGCCATCCAGTCGGGCTCGGGAATCGTCAGATAGTGCTTGATGAGGTTCTTCGTGCCGAAGGCGTAGAGCTTGGGCTTGAAGCTCGCTTCAGCCGCACGCACGCCTTCGCCCGCCTGCGCGCGCAGCGCGTTCATCTTCTGAACGACCGGCGACTGAGCTCGGGCCTTGTCCTGCCATTCGGTCAGGGTGCCGATGTCGCCGCTGATGACGAAAAGCGGCGATGAAAGCTCGGGCAGTGAGGTTTCGCGGAGCGCCTTCATGAGCTGCGTCTCGGCGACGCGCGTATTGGTTTGCGCATTGATGAGCTCGCGCTTGGCACGGTCCCGGGCCACTTCAACGGACATGCGCTCGATCTTTGAAATCAGCCCCTTCTTTTCAAAGCGTCTGGCGCGGCGGACTTCTTCCTCCTGATCACGGAGCATGCTGGCGCGAAGTGATTCGACGGAGCGCGCGAGCTGGACGCCCCAGTACTTGCCGGCAAGATCGGCGTCAAGCCGGGATTCGCGGATGTCGCGGTCCGCGCGGGTTTCGCCCGCCTTGTGGCGGAGCGCTTCCTGTTCGGCGGTGATCAGTCCGCCAGTATAGATGGGCAGCGTGGCAGTGAGTGCGGCGCGCGGACCGCCGATGTCCATTTTCTGGTGGATGCTGATGTGATCCATGCCGGACAGAATCTTTCCCATGATGGGATTGGGAGCAATGCCGAGCTGCTCATTGCCGGCGCTGACAAGCGGCGCATATTGTCCCAATCCGGTATTCATGCTGAGATCGATCGTTTTCGTGCCCCAGATCTGCTTGACGTCGGCTTCGATCTTGGGACCGGAGAGCGATTTGGCGGCTTCGGCTTCGGCTTCCGCACGCGCAATTTCCGCACGGTCGGCCTGAAGAATGTCGGCGCGTTCGTGCAGCAGCGCACGGGCTTCGTCAAAGCCGAGCGGCGCGCCTGTGACCGGCGCAGCCAGTGCGGGAACGGCCGCGCAGAGTGCCGCGGCGGCGATAAAACGGAACCGGAACATGGACAGAATACGTAAGAAGGGTAGAAGAGAAAGATGATAACGGCATCATTCGTCAAAGAGAAGACGGACTGCCGACGATGCTTACTCCGAACAGCATACTTCGCTTACGGCAGTGGGGAGACGGCCACGATTTAGGGAAAAGCTAAATTTTTTTGAGATATGATAGAATGCAACGAATAGAGGACGGTTTCCCCGCCTTCAACTGCCACCTCTACAGGAGAAGAACCTTGAAGTACAGCGATATTTATACCGAAGCTCCCTCCAATGCCGACACGCTGTCGATGCTCGGCCCCATTGCTCCGCTCGCCGGTCACTGGTACGGCGAAGACGGCGAGGACACGCACCCGCAGGCGGGCGGTCCGGAAACGGAGCCCTATCACGAACACTGGAATTTCGAGCTCCTTGATCCGCAGAACAACGGTCCGCAGGTTCTTTACGGTCTGCGCTATCACGTGGCGATTACGAAGCCGGGCGAACTTGCCGCCTTCCATGATCAGGTCGGCTACATTCTTTACGAACCGGAAACGGGCAAGATCTACATGACGCTCGCCATTCCGCGCGGTCAGATCGCCATGGCCGAAGGCGTTGCAAAGCCGGGCGACAAGACGGTGACGCTGCGTGCCGAACGCGGCAGCCTCGTCAACGGCATCTGCTCGAATCCCTTCCTGGAAGAAGCCTTCCTGACCAAGTCCTGGGAAATCACCTTCAAGTTCCATGAAGACGGCACGTTCAGCTACGAACAGGTCACGAAGCTCGAAATCCCGGGCGTCAAGGGCGAATTCGAACACATCGACACGAACCGCCTCCAGATGATCGAAGCGCCTCGTCCGAACGCCCGCATGGTTGAAGAAGGTCTTCTCAACCGCAATCCCAAGTAATCAAACAATCGGTAAAAACTGAACGAAAGTTCAGCAAATTTACGCAAGCCGCATTATCCTCCGTGTTAATGCGGCTTTTCTGCGTTCGCCGCCTGTCGTTCACACTTTCGGAACCGCCATGTCTCTTCGTCTCAAGACTCTTGTTTTTTTATGCGCCGCAGCTACGCTGACTGCTTCGGCGGACAGTGCCTGCGCACGCACGCCCGAGGAGGTTCGGGCCGCCTGCCGTCTGGAGGGAAGACCGTGCGTCGGACTCGTGCTGTCGGGCGGCGGCGCCAGAGGCTTCGCGCATACGGGTGTCATTGCCGTGCTGGAGGAGCTGGGTGTCAAGGTGGACGTGGTGACCGGCACCTCCATGGGCTCCATGGTAGGCGGCGCTTATGCGGCGGGGTATTCGGCGGAACAGATCGCCGGCATCGTCACGGGCGTCGACTGGGACAAGATGATGGCGCCCAGAGCGGAGCGAAAGGAGCTGCCGTGGCGGCTCAAGCTCGACGACTACAAGAATCTGTCGTCCAACGGTATTGAATTCACTAAGGAAGGGAAGGTGAAGCTGCCCGACAGCGTCATTCCCTCCGAAGAGCTGGATCTGTTTCTCAATGACAAGACGGGACCGGTCAACTACGTGAACGATCTGTCCGAGCTGGCGCTGCCTTTTGCCTGCGTGGCGACCAATCTGGTGTCCGGCGAACGCAGAGTGCTTCAGAAGGGCGTCAATCTCGGGCGCGCGATGCGAGCCTCCATGTCGGTGCCGGGCGCCTTTGCGCCGGTTCCCGTCGGTGACGATCTGCTGGTTGACGGCGGTCTGGTGGACAATCTGCCCGTGCAGCTCGCGCGCGACATGGGCGCCGACGTCATCATAGCCGTCAACGTCGGAACCCCGCTGCTCAAGCGCGAGCAGCTCGGCAACGTCGTGACGGTCATGGCGCAGATGGTGAACCTTCTCACGGAGCAGAACGTTCGAAAGTCGCTGTCGGAGCTGACCGAAGCCGATATCCTGATCACGCCGGATCTCGGCGAACTTTCGAGCACCGACTTCAAGAAAAGCCGGGAGATCATAGAGATCGGACGAAAAGCTGCTCAGAAGGCCGGGAACGATCTTGCACGGCTTGCGGTGCCGCGGGCGCAGTGGATGGCATGGGAGCTTCAGCGCGAGAGGGCGGTGCTTCCGAAGACCCGCCGAACGGAACATCAGCTTGCCGAAGTCAGGATCGAAGGTCTGAAGATTGCCAATCCCGACGTCTTGCGCGCGGAGGCTGATCTTCCGACGGACAGGCCGGTCACCAATGAAGAGATCGATGCGGCCAGCCGCAGAGTCTGGGCCGACGGTCTCTACAGTTCGGTGCGCTATCGTTTCGAGCCCGGTCCGAACGGAACCGAAGTTCTCGTGCTCGAACCTCAGGAAAAGAAGCCCGGGCATTCCAGCATCCGCATCGGCGGTTCTCTGGAAACCGATTTTGAGGACAACCATACCTTCAACGTGCTGCTTGCGCATACGTGGGGATGGGTGAACGGCTGGGGAGCCGAACTTCGGACGGAAATCCAGATGGGCGAAGACAAACGTGCGTCCGTGGAGTTCTATCAGCCGCTCGGCGCCGGTTCCTCATGGTTCCTTGATCCGAAGATCGAATACAAATGGCAGCCTTACGATGTATATGAAGGCGGCGACACCGTGGCGAGATTCCGCAACGAATCCTTTTCGGCTGAAATGGCGCTCGGCTATTCGATCGGGCGGTTCGGCTATCTGAAGGCTGCGGGCGGCTACGGGGCGCAGCGCACCAACCGGGAAATCGGTGCCTGGGATCCGGAAGACTCGAAGATCACAACGCCTTTTGCTCGCGTCGAGCTTCTTCTTGATTCGCTCGACAACGTCAATTTCCCGACGAAGGGCTTCTGGGTCAACGTCGAGGCGGAGCGGCTTTTCGACGTTTCGGGCAGCAACGGATCGCACAACATCTATACGGCGCAGGCGCTGGTGCCGCTTTCCTGCGGGCGCTGGACGACGATTCTCGGCGGCAGACTCGGGAAGGCCGCCATGCCGAGCGTCTTCTCTCTCGGCGGGGCGTTTGAACTGACCGGCAGTCCGTACGGACGCTGGACGGGTTCCGACATGCAGCTGGCGACGCTTCGCGTGTCACGCAATATTTCCGACATTCTGGGCAGTGCTTCCCAGCCTATCTGGGCGGGCGGTTCGCTTGAATCCGGCCGTGCCTGGAATCGGCATGACGATTCAGAGTCGGGAGACGACGGCTGGCATACGGCCTACGGCGCCTATATCGGCGTAGACAGCCTCATCGGACCGCTCTACCTGATGACGGGCAGAACGTTAGACGAGGGCTGGGGATTCTATTTCTTCTGGGGCCGGAAGTTCTGAGACTGAGGCTGCCTATCGGAAGCCGATCAAAAAGGGGGGCTGCAGAGGTCAGGTTTTTCTGACCTCTGCAGCCCCCTTACGAATTACTCGTCAGAAAACGATGACTGCCTGCGGATCAACCGCACGAGCAGCTTCATGCGGCTGATCGGCTGATCGGGGCCGAGTGCTTCAGGCGCGGATCACCAGAAGCGGCAGCGAGCAGCCCGCGGCGATGTGCGTGGCGGTGGAGCCCATGACGGCGGCCTTGAAGTTGCCGTAGCCGTGCGAACCCATGATGATCAGATCGAGGTTCTTTTCGGCATAGCGGCAGATGGCTTCGGAGGGCTTGCCGCGCAGACGGACGATTTCAGGCGTGAGGCCGGCGTCGGTGAGAATGGCGGACACCGGTTCGACGGCGCTTGCAAAGGCTTTGTCTTCCGCTTCGCGGGCTTCGTCTTCGGAAATCAGTGTGACGGGCATGTCGACCGTGTCGCTTGCCACAAGGCGGCTGGTGTAAGGAACGACATTGATCACGGTGATGTCGGTGTTCGCGCCGAAGAAGTCGCTGTTGTTGGCGACGAATTCGGCGGCGGCGCGGCCGTACTCGGAGTTGTCGACGCAGATGCCGACGCGCAGGCGCTCGCCGAGCGGCTGCGTCTTGTCGCGCACAAGCAGAAGCGGTCGCTTCGAGTGGGCGAGAACCTTCGAGGAAACGGAACCGAGCAGGAAGCCGCTCATCGGCGTGCAGCCGCGGGTGCCCATGATGATCAGATCCGCATTCATGCGTTCGGCTTCCTTGGCGATGGCCGGTCCGAAATCGCCGCTGATCACGACTTCCTTCGCATCAAGGCCGGTTTCGGCGATCACATCGCGAAGTTCGGCGAACACTTTGTCGCCTTCGGCCTGATAGTAAGCCTTGATGGCTTCAAGCCCCATCATGTTGGTGACGAGATCCGGCACCAGATACTGAACGTTGAGGAGTTCGACAGTGGGAGAACCGGCTGTCAGGGCTTCGCGGCTTGCAACGAACCGAATGGCGTTCTTGCTGTGAATGCTGCCGTCGACGGGAAGAAGAATACGCATATGAACCTCCTAGGCCGGAACTGACGGCAGGTCGGTTAAAAGGTCCTGAATGCCTGTGTCGCAGTTCCTTTCAGAACTATTGTATGCCTGAATGCCCATCGAATGGCTGTCTGCCGTCAAATAATATGCGACTTTCTGCTTAGTGGTTAACGCAGAGTTCCGGGAACGAATTCCAGTCTCTGAAGTAGACGGCTGCGCTTCGGCGAAGCAGGGCTTCATCGGCTGCCGACCAGGGCTCGGCGATCACGGCTGCGTCGATGCCGGCTGCCTGCGCGGCCCGTAGGCCGGCAAGAGAATCCTCAAAAACGAGTGCCTGATCGGCCGGAACGCCGAGAAGGGACAGCGCCCGGAGGTAGATCTCCGGATCCGGCTTGATGCGGCGGACGTCCTCCCGAGTCAGAATGAATTCGAAGACGTCGTCAAAGCAGAGACACTGCGGGATGTGGAGATTGGTCGTTTTGTATATGTCGACATTTGCGCGCTTGGTCGTGGTGGCAACGGCCAGTCTGAGCCCCGCAGCTTTCATGGCGAGCACGGCTTCGGCGGCGCCGGGACGAAGTCGGACGCGCGTGCGGATGAGTTCCCGGGAGATGCGGTAGCGCATGGCGTGAATGTCTTCTGCCGGCATGCTGCTTTCGCAAAGCCGGCCGAGATCGCCGCAGAAGCCGACATAAGGATTGTCTTCGGAAGCGTGCCGTGCAAGCGCGGACTCGCGAAAGGCGGACAGACTGCCCTCAGCAAGGTCCGGACGTCCGAGGCGCGCAACAAGTTCGACGTCGACTGCATGCCAGATGCCGAGAGAATCAATGAGCGTGCCGTCGAGATCGAAGATGACGGCGGTTTTTCCGGGAAACATGTCGTAAGGTCTGAGGGTGAAGGACGGCCGGAGGCCTCAGCGGGGAAAGCCGAATCCCCAGCCGGGTCTCCAGAAGAAGCGGTTGTCAAGGTAGAGCTGCAGCCGGTCTCGTTCGAGTTCGGCATCACGGGCGCGGCGCTGAGCGCGCTCCAGCGCCCAGCGGAGATCCTGCTCCAGACCCGGCGCATCGGCGGGTCTGACAAGCCGGACATCGGTTCCGTAGCGCAGATCGCAGACGTCGACAGGCGAGACGGAACGTGCTTCGGCGCCGCTCGGCCATTTAGCTGTGAATCCCGGAACCGATGCGCATCGGCCCGGTACCTGTTCGGCTTCAAGCCGGGAGCGGTCGAATTCCGCATCGACGGGTGCGTATCCGTAGACCGCGCCGCTTTCGGCATCGGTGATCAGAGCGCCTTCGGGATCGCTGGTGACGGTGATGCAGGTCGAGCACCCGAACAAAAGCGGCAGAAGGAGAAGGGCGGTCAGCGTGCGCAGATGCATGGATAACCTCGTGCGAATCGGCTTCGGACATTGTAAGCGCTGCGGCGGCGAAGACCTGCCCGTCCGCCTGCCGGCTGACAGCGCCGGCAGGATGCAGTCTCAGCTCACTTTGCGCCGGAACAGCCAGACGGCCCAGGGCATGGTGACGCCCGCGAGTAGCGCCGTCGGCCAGAAGAGGCGCCAGACGTCGGCAATGCCGGCGCCTTCGAAATAAACGCGTCTG
Organism: Sutterella sp.; assembly: GCA_017936545.1. Classification (GTDB taxonomy): domain Bacteria; phylum Pseudomonadota; class Gammaproteobacteria; order Burkholderiales; family Burkholderiaceae_F; genus Sutterella. The sequence goes on along the minus strand of JAGBFJ010000060.1, from coordinate 12,577 downwards.
AGGGCTTCGATGGCATAGCGCAGCGGATTCAGGATCGTGAGCGTCTGCATCCATTCGGGCATGGCGGCCACGGGCGTCATCAGGCCCGACAGAATGACGGACGGGAGAAGAATCAGAAAGGCGAAGACCATCGACTGCTGAACCGTGCGGCAGAGGGCCGAAATCGCCAGACCGAGGCCGACGCAGCTCGAGGCGAAGAGCGTCACGATGAGAAGGAGCGTGCCGATCGAGCCCGCAAAAGGAATGTCAAACCAGAACCGGCAGACGCTGAAGATGATGAAGGCCTGCATGATGCCGATGAGGATGGGCGGGATCGCCTTGCCGATCAGAATTTCAACCGGCGTTGCGGGCGTCATCAGCATCATGTCGAAGGAGCCGTCTTCGCGTTCCCGGGAAACGGAGAGCCCGGCGAGCATCAGCACCTGAATCATGGAGAGGCCCAGCATCAGCCCCGGCATGATGTTCCATCTGGTGATCGTATTTTCGTTGTAGCGAAAGCGCTCGACCATGCGGATGCTGCCGAGGACGCCCCGTCGCTCGTTGAGGGAGGCGGCAATGACGGAAACATAGCCCACGGCGACATTGGCGGTGGTCGTGTTTCTTGCATCCGCCGTCACCATGACGACGCCCGTGCCGGTTTCCTGTCGGCGGGCAAAGTCGGCGGGAATGTGAATGCCGATCAGCGCATCGCCCCTGTCGATCCGTTCTGTGTAGCCGGCAAGGCCCGTTTCGGCAGCCACCAGCTCGAAAATGCCGTTTTCGCTCACGGCGCGTACGAATTCTGCCGACTGCGCCGACCGGCTTTCGTCGAGCAGCACCCAGGGCACGCGCTCCAGGTTGAAGGTCGCGCCGTAGCCGAAGAGCACCGACTGAACGAGGACGGGCACGATCAGAATCTTTCTGGAGCCCGGATCCTGGAGAACGGTGATGAATTCCTTGCGGATCAGGGCTCGGATGCGGTAGAGGAATGCGAGGATGCTCGGCATGACGGCCTTCCTATGCGCTGCGTCGTCTGAGAGCGAGCCAGGCGGCGGCGAAAAAGCCCGCAGCCCACGCTGTCAGTATGAACAGGTTGCGAAGAACAAGATCGTCGGAGCCGCCCGAGAGGAAGAGAATCTTGACGGATTCAATGGCATAGGTGGGCGGCATCAGATGGCCGACGGCGGAAATCCAGACGGGCACGCTTCTCAGGTCGAAGATGAAGCCCGAGAGCGCCATGGCGGGGAGAAAGCTGCCGATGATGGCGTACTGATTCGCAAGAAACTGATTGCGTACCAGTGCGGAGAGAAAGAGTCCGAAGGAAAGGGCCCAGAGACTGTAGACGAGCGCCGTCGCCGTCAGAAGCAGGAAGCTTCCTCGGACCGGCACGGCAAAGATCGTGACCGCCGTCAGAGCGCAGACAGTGAAACCGACGAGACCGATCGCAAAATAGGGAATGAGCTTGGAGAGCAGAATTTCCAGCGCGGTTGCGGGCGTGACGAGAAGCGAGGGCATGGTGCCCCTTTCCCATTCGCGTGCCACGACGATGCTGGTGAGAAAACTGCCGACCAGCGTCATGATGACGACCATCAGTCCCGGCACGAGGTACCAGGTCGACGTGTTGGCCTCGTTGAACCAGGCCCGGGTCACGACGGCGATGCCGCCCGCAGGGGGAGACGCATCGATGCCGAGAAGGGCGGGCGCGTCGCCGCGTTCAAGACGGCGGGCGCTGAAGTCGGCCAGAACGGCTGCCACGTAAGTGCGCATGACGGTGGCGGCGTTGGAGTCGATCGAATGGACCGTGACGCCGAGTTCGGCCTTTCCGCGGGCTGCGGCGGCTGTAAATCCGGCGCGCATTTCGACGATGAGATCGATTTTCCGATCCTTCATGAGTGTTTCGGCCGCAGCGCGCGACGTGAGTCTGACGGTGCGGAAGTAGTCGGAGCCTTCAAATCGGGCAACGAGTTCCGACGTGAGCGGCGTCGACTCGCCGACGACCAGCCCGGTGCGCACATGCCGGATGTCCATCGAGAGGCCGAAGCCGAATATGAGAATCAGCATCACGGGAAGCAGAAATCCGATAATCAGAATCGAGCGGTCGCGTGCGATCTGAAGGCATTCCTTGAGGGTCAGAGCACAGAGTCGGGCGGCGTTCATGCAGCGGCTCCTTCCCGGCGGTGTTTCCGGACGATGGTGATGAAGGCTTCCTCGAAGCTGAGGGGATGACCGTCGGGCGAGGCCGCCCGGCGGATGTCGGCCGGGGTGCCGGAGGCCAGAATGCGCCCGGCGTCCTGAATGAGCAGCCTGTCGAAGTACTCGGCCTCCTCCATGAAGTGCGTGGTGACGACGGCCGTCGTACCTGCTTCGCAGAGCGAGACGATGCGCCTCCAGAAGGCCCGCCGGGCCGCGACGTCCGCGCCGGACGTTGCTTCGTCGAGAAACAGAATGTCGGGCGAGTGAATCAGTGCCGCTGCCATGGCGAGTTCCCGCCGGATGCCGAGGGGCAGCGCCGCCGCCCGCGTCTTCATCCAGCGGCCGAGTCTGAAGGAAGCGGTCAGTTCATCCAGTCTTGACCGGAGCCGGCTTCCCCAGACACCATAGCTTTCCCCGAAGTACCGAAGGTTCTCTTCGACGGTCAGGCGTTCGTAGAGCGAAAAACGCTGGGCGACGTAGCCGATTCTGCGTCTGGCTTCGGATTTTGCGCTCAGCATGTCGACGCCCGACACTCTGATGGTGCCCGAGGTCGGTTCGAGAAGTCCGCAGAGCATGCGGAAGGTCGTGGTCTTTCCGGCGCCGTTCGGCCCGAGGAGGCCGAAGATTTCTCCGCGCTTCACCGTAAAGCTTGTATCGGCGACGGCCGTGAAGCTGCCGAAGGTCCTCGAGATGTGTTCGGCGCGGATGACCGTTTCTTCGCCGGCGCTTCCCGACGGAACGCCGGCGGCGGGTGCTCCGGGCGAGCGCTCGAAGGTGAGGCTGCAGTAAACGTCTTCAAGCACGGCGTCCCTGGGCTGCGCACCCGGCACCGGCGCGCCGGAAACGCCGTCGTCGGAGAGAAGATCCACGCCCTGAGAACGGGGAACGGCATCGAGAAGCAGGCTTTCCGGGCGGTTTGCCCGGACGGACAGCATAAGACGTCGGGCCGTCCGGTCTGGGCCGCCGGATGCGGCGGGGACACGCCACGTGCGGCCTCTCAGGGCGGCGGTCAGTCGGGCGGGCTCATCGTAGGCCAGCAGCCGTCCTTCGTTCATCAGGAGAACGCGGTCGGCTTCGGCGGCTTCCTCTAGATAGGCGGTTGACATGATGCAGGTCATGCCGGCCGTTTCGGTCATGCGGCGGATGATGCGGCGAAGTTCAAGGCGGGACAGCGGATCGACGCCGACGGTCGGCTCGTCGAGAATAAGAAGCGGCGGCATGGCGGCCAGCGTGCAGACAAGTCCGAGTTTCTGCTTCATGCCTCCGGAGAGCGCGCCGGCGGCCCGGTCTTCGAAGCCGGCAAGCCCGGTCAGGGCCATCAGCTCGCCGAAGCGCCGTACGGCGGTTTCCCGGGGAACGCCCCGGAGCGCGGAGAACGTCTCGAAATTTTCACGGGCGCTCAGTTCCTCGTAGAGACCGAAGCGCTGAGGCATGTACCCGATGCGCGAAACGAACTCGGGACTGTCAGGGTCGGGCGTCAGTCCGAACACGCTCACGCTGCCGCTGTCCGGTCTGATCAGACCGGCGAGCACGGCAAGGAGGACAGATTTGCCCGCGCCGTCGGGACCCGCGACGGACGTGACGGTGCCGGGAGAGCCGATCGTGAAGGATACGCCGTCGAGCGCCCGCAGAGGCTCCCCGCCGCGACCGGGGAAATATTTGGCAAGATCCGAGACCTGAACTGCAGAAATGCCTGTCATGTGACGAAATTGGATAAATATCCAAAAAGAAACGTCCGAAAAAGGTGAGATACTGTTATTTTAAGGGCGGCTGACCTACCGCCTGCAACAAAGACAGACCCGTAAGGAAGACCTTCAGATGGGAGAGATCAGCGAAGGCCAGATGCTTGATTTGCGCTACGAGGACCTTCAGTTTCTTATTACGCTCTACGAGACGCAGAGCCTTACACAGACCGCATCGTCTCACGGCTTCAGCATGGGCTCGGCTTCGAGGCGCCTCGCGCATGTGCGCGAAGTGTTCGGGGACGAGCTTTTCGTGCGTTCCGGCATGACGATGCTCCCGACGGCCCGCATGCGAGAACTGGTGGATCCGGTGCGTCAGCTGGTTTCCCAGACGCAGCTCCTTTTCGTTCGCAACCGCTTCGATCTGAAGGAAACAACCCGCACCGTCCGGATTGCTTCGACCGACAACGGCGTCGCCACGCTGCTCAATGAAGCGCTGGGCCGCTTCTACCGCTATGCGCCGCGCGCTTCCATCGCGGTGACGCAGATCGACGGCACGCTCTTTGAACGCCTGCGCTCGGCCGATGTGGATCTGGCGCTTTATCCGTCGCTAACCGTGCCGGCGGATTTTCATTCGCTCGAGCTCTATCGGTCGCGTCTGGGCATTCTGGTCCGCGAAGGTCATCCTCTGGTCGCCGAATATGAGGCGGGCGGACAGGTGACGCACGACATGCTCTCCGCCTGGCGCTGCGTCGGCATTTCGTTCCCCGGCGCGCCGCAGACTCCCGAGCACTTCGGTCAGATGCCCGGTTTCACCGTGCCGTACTTCCTGGCCGTGCCTTATGTGATTTCCCAGACCGACTTCACGTATTCCGCGCCGCTGATCACGCTCAAGCGCTTCATGAGCATGAAGCAGTTCAGGCTTCGCGTGCTGCCGGCGCCGGTCGAGGAGTCGGCCTTCTCTCCCCGCCTGATCTGGCACCACAGCACGCATACGGATCCGTTCCTGCAGTGGGTCCGGGGAATCATCGTCGACGCGAGCCGTCAGGAAGCCCGCAAGCTCGGCGTGCTTGATACGGGCGAGGATCGCTGAAAACTGAAAAACCTCAGCGGAAGGCGTCGAGAATTGAATTGGGCCGGTAGCCGAGCGTCGCGATGGCGACGGCGGATTCTTCGCTTCCGAGTCTCAGAAGCGATTCGACCTTTTCACGGTCGAAGCCGGTTCTTGCCACGCAGGAGAGGCCCATGGCCGTAGCGGCCATGTAGACGGCCTGCACTTTGACGCCGGCATCGATGATCATCGACCGGGTGCGCATTTCCTCCAGCTTTTCTACGGACCAGCTTTCGTGCCTGACCTTGGCGGCGACCTTCGTGCCCAGCCTCGACAGAAAGGTGTCCGTTTTCGCCTTGTCCGCGACGAAAACGAGATGGACGGGCGCGATGTGCAGCGTCGGCTCGGCCAGAATCGTCTCGCTTCGCACGTCGTCGAGATGACAGAAAATCAGCCCGTGCTTTTCAGGCACCCAGCGCCAGATGCCGTTGGCCTTCAGAACATAGATGTCGATTTCTCTCCAGTCGAGAGCGGAAGGCGTCGTGCGCCGGCCGTTCGGGCGGTTGATGCCGTCGGCGGCCCAGAGCAACGTGGAAAGATCCTGATCGGACAGCGGTTCGTCGCTGAAGGTGCGCTGGGTGGCGCGGGCCCGCAGGACGTCAGAGAGCGTCATGCCGAGCTCTGCGGGTTCGGGAAGCGCCCGGAAGATCACGTGCTCGTCTTCGTTGCCGAAGCGTTTTTCCACTTTGGCCATCACCTCCGCCATCAGATCTTCGACGCGGCTGCCGATATGGCTGACGCGTTCGCTGAATTCACGGCGGATTTCGCTGGTGAGACCCGATACCGTACGGCTGATGTCGGAAAAGGCTTTCTTGGCGGACATGATCTTTCGGAAAAACGGGAGGCCCTTCGGGCGGATGAGGTTCCCTTAGAATAACTCCGAGTGCAGTGACCGTGTCCGGAACGTTCGGCGGGCGCACTGCCGAAATGGTTCAAAGTTGTATCAGAAGGAGAGCGGTCCGTGGAAAGACTGACTCAGTATTCGTCTGACGGCGAGACGATATTCAGGCTTTCGGTGCCCGACGACAGGGCAGAGGCCGTCGCACGGCATCTGGAATCGCTTCTCGAGCTGATGGCCCTGGATTCGGAGCCTGCACTGCGGGAGGATCTGCCCGACATGCCGCCCGGGATGCTTCTCAAGCGGCTGCGCACGGAACGGGGCATGACGCAGAAGGCGCTGGCGGCGCTCGTGGGCGCGACACAGTCCCGCGTGTCCGATATGGAGCAGGGCGTGCGCCCGATACCTCCCGAAGCGGCCGTCACGCTGGGCCGGACCTTCGGCGTGCCGGCCGGACGTTTTCTTCTCTGATTCTCAGAATCAGGGTTCCGCGACGGATGTCTCGGACTCGTTACCGAAGGGATCGTCTCGATCGGAAGGCTTGATCAGCATGCTGCCGGGCATGACGGCGGCCTCGTCGCCGATCGGTTGACGCCCGAGCGGCATTTCATTGAGCAGGGTGATGACCGCCTGCGCCTCGGGGACGGAGGTGACGGATTCAAGCGTGTATCGGTTGAGAACGTCGTAGAAGGCATCGACGGCCTCGTCCACGATCTGTCTGATCTGACAGCCGCCCGCCAGATTGCAGGGCGGATTTTCGCAGTCGAGCATGGGCTGACTGCCCTCAAGTTCTCTGATCAGGTCGCCGAGCCGATACTCGGACGGGTCCCGGGCGAGCTGAAGGCCGCCGGTGCGGCCGCGGTGGGAAATGATCCAGCCCTTGGTGCTCAGAAAATGCGCCACCTTGACGATGTGATTTCGCGACCACTCGAAACGCTGAGCCAGTTCATTCACCGTAACGAGTACCGTGCGGTTCCTGTACGTGAGGTACATGAGCACGCGCAGACTCAGATCCGTGAAGCGGGTTAAGTGCATGACGTCGGTCCTACTGAAAACGGGGAAGTCGTCCGACTTCCCCCGGCTTTTCCCCCATAGGTGATTCGGAACGCGACTCATGACGGGCGGGTGCATCTCCGGGGCACCCGTCTGTCATAACTGTCGCTGTTCAGAATTGATTTTATTCACTTGTCTTCGGCCTGTCGACTCTCCTTCAGGGGAGACAAAGAAATAAGGCCTACATGGTCATCGTATGGATGCGCGAGCCGATCACGCGTAGCTTGGCCAGACTTCCGGAGAGCGATTTCACGAAGGTCGGACGGCCGGCGATGTAGTAGTCGGCTTCGGGGTCCATGCAGACAGAACGGATCTTGTCGATCGTGATGTCGCCGGCGACGTCGTAGTCGATGCCGGCGCGGTCCTGCGGTTCCGGCGCCTTGAAGAAGATGCCGAGACCGGCGTTGGGAAGAAGGCCGGCGACTTTGCGCAGTTCGGGGCCGAGCGGGAAGCGGGCGCCGAATTTGGCGGCGTAGAGCACATGGACGGGACGCAGCGGCGCCTCGGTCGAAAGTTCGCTCAGGAAGGCGATGGCCGGCGCAATACCGGGGCCTTCGCCGAGAATCACCACAGGCGTGTCGCCGTTTTCAATGACGAAATCGCCGGCGGGCGCGGACACTTCGATCGTGTCGCCGATCTTCATGCGGGCGAGGTAGGCGGGCATGCCGACGCCGGGTTCGTCACCCGTCATCACCGTGAGACGGATCATCGCCTCGTTGGGCGTGCAGCAGAGAACATAGGCACGGGGATCAAGACCGGGTGCGCGAACGGCGACAGCCTGACCCGCGCGGAAGTTCGGCATCGGGGAACCGTCAGCCGGCTTCAGATAGAAGCTCATGAAGTCCTTGCATTCGCATACGCGGTTGGTCAGACGCCAGGTTTGCCAGTTCGTCCAGCTGATGTTCGTCATAAGCACCTCCTAAGCTATGTCCGCATAAAGCACGGTGAGCCGCAGGAAGGAAAGTCTGGCCGGAGCTGAGGGTGCCCGGCAGGTGCGGCGCGTACCGTCAGTCGGACTTGTTGAATAATCGGTCTTCTGTCAAAGAGCCTACCTCAATTGTAAAGAAGCCGATTTTTTCCCGAGCAAAATTGCATCGTCTTTTGCTCGAACGCATGAGGCCGCTCAGCTTGATTTGGTACAAACTTTTCTCATCTTCCCGGCACCGCTGCGGCACAGGGCACCGTCGCTCCGGGAAGGCATTTGCAAAAATGGCGGGCGCTTTTGTGCGCGGCGCCCCTCCGGACGGTCCGCGTCGGCATTCCTCACACCAGACAGACAAACCGGAGTTCATATGAGCGAACAGGATTCGGCTCAGCAGACGCAGCTGATCGACGACGGCAAACCGATCGGCATCGGCGCCTATATTTCCTTCATTCTTGCAGTGGTTTTCTTCTCGGGGCTCTGCTACACCGACGAATGGTGAGGCATCTTCGACTTCGTCGTGCTCAACGGCGATGCCGGCCATCTGATCGCTGGCGTCAAGCAGACGGCTGACGGTCTCTCGATCACCATGGCGAGCTTCCGCGACAAGGGCGGTTCGGGCGCCATCGACGGCTTCCTCTTCGCCGTGAGCATTGTTCCCGCCATCATGTTCTCGGTGGCCATGATTGAAGTGTTCGACCACTACGGCGCCACGCGCGCTGCCGGCCGTCTCCTCAACCGTATTCTCAAGCCCCTGATGGGCATTCCCGGCACGACGGCTCTCGCTCTGATCGCTTCGCTGCAGTCGACCGATGCGGGCGCAGCGCTTACGCGTCAGCTCACGGATCAGAAGATCATCACCGAAAAGGAAAAGAAGATCTTCGCCGCCTTCCAGATGGCGGCCAACGCCGGCATCGGCAACTTCCTTGCTTCGGGCATCGCGCTCTTTGTGCTCGTGCTCCCGAACGGCCAGCAGGCCATGCCGGTTTCTCTCGGTCTGTGTCTCGGCATGAATCTGATCGGCCAGGTGCTTGCAGCCAATCTGATGCGCCTCGTGGTCATGCGCCAGCACTGATCTCTCTTCCATCGATGAAAAGGGCCCATTTCCTGCGAAACGGTCCCTTTCATTTGAGAGGAAGTCCGCCCGACCGTTCCGGGCGGAAAAGCCGCAGAGCGTTCATCAGCGTTCTGCGGTGGTCTGAACCGATCAGGCGCGGACCGGAAGTTCCGGCGCTTCGCCGCCGGTGCCGACGAGGGCAAGAGCGGTCAGAAGAGCGAGCTGCGGGCCGAGGTGAATGTCTTCAAAGATGAAGTTTTCTTCAAGCGTATGGGCGCCGCGGCCGATGCCGCCGGAGGAAATGCAGGTGGCGGGAATGCCGAGAGACATGGGCGCGTTGGCGTCGGTCGAGCTGGGCATGTACTTGCCGAGCTTGATGCCGAGCATGATCTGAGCGCTGCGGGCGCACTGCAGAACCGGGCAGTCGTCCGGACGCATGCCGGCAGGGCGGTTGCCGATCTGTTCGAAGACGGCCTGGACCTGCGTTTCTTCGTCCGTGATGCCCCAGCGCGCGTTTTCGCTGTCGGCGGCGGCGCGGAAGGCGGCCAGCACCTTTTCTTCAAGAGCGAGAAGCGAAGCGTTGTCGACGCTGCGCATGTCGACTTCAACGGAGCATTCGGCGGCGATCGTGTTGACCGACGTGCCGCCCTTGATGACGCCCACCGTAAAGGTGGTCTTCGGTTCGGCCGGCACTTCGATGTCGGCGATCGCAGCAACGGCGCGGCCCATGGCATGAATGGCGGACGGGATCTTGCCGAAGGCGGCGTAGCTGTGGCCGCCCGGGCTCTTCATCGTCACGCGCCAGCGGTGCGAGCCGGTCGCGCCGCAGAGGATGCGCGTCGGGTCGCTCGAGTCGAGAGCGAGGAAGCCGTCGATATGACGGGAGCCGTCAAAGAGGGCCTTGGAGCCGCGGATGTCGCCGTTGCCTTCTTCGCCGACGGTGCCGACGAAGAGAAGATCGCCCTCGGTTTCAATCTTGTTGTCGCGCAAGCAGCGCAGAATCTGCATGATAGAGCGCAGGTTCGAGGCGTTGTCGCCGAGACCGGGACCGTAGTAGACGTTGCCTTCCTGGCGGACGCGGACGTCCGTGCCTTCCGGGAAGACGGTGTCCATGTGGGCGCCGAGCGCAAGAACCGGGCCCTTGCCGGCAAGACGGCCGGGACGGCGGCCGACGACGTTGCCGATCGGATCGATCACGACGTCGGTCAGACCGTATTCACGCATGAGCCTGGCGATTTCCTGAGCGCGGACTTCTTCCTTGAAGGTCGGCGAGGGGATTTCGGAAATGCGGATCTGTTCGGCCTTCGCGAACTCGGCTTCGTCAAGCGCCTGCTTCATGGCACCCTGAACGGCGGGCATGGCAAAGATGCGTTCGACCTTGGCGAGAACCGCTTCGGAAAGCGGCGGAATAGCGGTGGACATGAGTTGTCTGCTCCAATGGATAGAGAGTATGAACGTTCCGTCTCCTACGACACGAAGGGCCAGAGCACGACGAGAATCAGCTGGCCGGTCAGAATGCGAAGGAACATCGCAAGCGGATATACGGTCGAGTAGGCGACTGCGGAGGAATTCTTTTCGGAAAGCGTGGCAGCGTAGGCCAGCGCGGGCGGATCGGTCGTGGCGCCGGCCATCAGGCCGACGATGCTGTGGTAGTTCACGTTGAAGATCCGGCGCGCGATCGTGCCGACGATCAGGAGCGGGATCAGCGTGATGAGAAGACCGAGAGCCACATAAAGCGGGCCGTTGCCGTCCGTCATGGCGGCGACGAAGCCCTGGCCGGCGGCAAGCCCGACGCTCGCCAGGAAAAGGGAAATGCCCAGTTCGCGCATCATGAGGCTGGCCGACTGCGTGGTGAAGGTGACGAGCTTCATGAAGCTGCCGAAGCGGCCGATCAGAATGGCGACGATGAGGGGACCGCCGGCAAGACCGAGCTTGAGCGGAACCGGCATGCCGGGAATGGCGATCGGCACGGAGCCGAGCAGAATGCCGAGCGCAAGGCCGACGAAGATCGTCAGGATGTTCGGGTGGTAGAGCTTCTTCACCTTGTTGCCGAGAATGGATTCAAGGCGCTGGAGAGCGGCTTCGGGACCGACGCAGTAGACCTGGTCGCCAACCTGAAGATGCAGGCTGGAGTATGGGAAGAGCGTCATGCCGGCACGGAAGACGCGGGTGATGTTGACGCCTTCGAACTGGCTGAGCGCAAGATCCTTCACGGTCATACCGTTGATCTTGCTGCGGGTGATCAGAATGGTGCGAGTGGAAACCGGCGACTTTTCCGTCGCGAGGTCGATGCCTTCGCGCTCGCTTCCGAAGAAGGCTGCGATCGGCAGGCGGTTTTCAGGCGCCGCCACGATGCGAAGGATGTCGCCGAGCCGGGTCACGGTTTCGGAGGTCGGGCTCGAGACTCGGCCTGCGCTCAGAATGCGGCTGCAGATGAAGGGACGGGCGATGAATTCTCGGATCTGATGGATGGTGCGGCCTTCGATCGCGGCATTCGTTACTTCGACGTGGAAGAAGATCGGTTCGTGGTTGTGCGCCTTTTCTTCGTCCTCCCAGTGCTTGTCCTCTTCGGTCAGATCGATGCGGAAGGCGTAGCGCAGAATGATGGCGCAGGCAATGGTGCCGACGACGCCGAGCGGATAGGCGCAGGCATAGGCGACCGCGATGTTTTCGCCCGCATAATGAAGAACGTCGAGCGCCTCCTGCGTGGCGCCGAGGCCGGGCGTATTGGTGACGGCGCCGTAATGAACGCCGAGCATCTGCGGCAGGCTGACCGTGCCGGAAAAGAGGAAATAGAGCGCGATGGTGACGCCGATGCCGAGGAGCACGAGCAGCACCGTGAGCAGGTTCAGAAGGAGACCGCCGCTCTTAAACGACGAGAAGAACGACGGACCGACCTGCAGGCCGATGAAGAAGACAAAGAGCGTCAGCCCGAAGTCGCGCATGAAGGTGAGAACGGCGGGCGGCACGCTAAGACCGAAATGACCTGCAGCAAGGCCCGCAAACAACACGAAGGTGACGCCGAGGGAGACACCGGCGATGCGGATACGGCCCAAAAGGGTGCCGGCGGCGATGACCAGAGCGTAAACGAGAATGATGTGGGCAACTGCGGCAGTGTCGGTAAAGAGAGAGGCAAACCAGGACATGGCGGATGCAGTCTCGCAGAGGAGAAGTGATTGACAATACCTACAGTATGAAGAAGTTCAAAGCTTAAGTGAGGGAGGGTTAAAAAACTTGTGGATTTTCCCTGAGTCCTGTAATCATCCGCGGGTTTGTACGCAGAGATCTTCACTCCTGTGAAATGTTTCGTCACAATTCCGGAAATAGACGGGTATTCCCTTAAGTGCTAGTCGCAAGTATACTTGCCGGCAGTCAGATTCAGCGGGAAATCCCTTACGGGTTTTGCCGTTGATTCGGATCGGCTTCCGGATCTTTTCTCCTTTGTGTCCGGATGCCGGCAGCAAGGCGCCGCGGGTTTTCTCTCCTGCCGGCGGCGCAGCCGGCGTTTCCGGAATGTCCGGAGTGTCTGTCGAAAGTCTCAGCGCAGCGGTCTCTGCGCAGGGATCGGTCCTCCCGGGGCTTTCATCAGGCGGCCGGCTTTTCTCCTCTGAGAGTTCGGCGCGCAAGCATCCGCGCCGCAAATGGTTGGTAAGAAAGAAGGTCTGCAGCCTCTGGGCTGCAGACCTTTTTTTACAGCATACTAAGTTACATTTGGTTACAGAGCCTATACTTCGGTGGAGGG
>JAGBFJ010000059.1 GCA_017936545.1 Sutterella sp. | reverse complement strand
GTCCCACTCCTTCCCATTCCGAACAGGACAGTGAAACGCTTTATCGCCGATGATAGTTGGTTGTATTTCCAGTGAAAGTAGGACATCGTCAGGCTCACCATTGAGAACCCCCGGTATCGCAAGATGCCGGGGGTTTTCGCTTTTTCTTCAGAGACAGTTCTTAAAAAGTTATCCACAGATTTTTCTTTTGGTGGAAAACTTGTCCACAGATTTTGTTAGGTGTCCTCCTCGGGTTATCTTCTTTGTTTCACTACTCCTGCAGTCAATTCAAACCGATAATCCGCTCGTTGCGTGCTACTTATCCACAAGCTGAAATCAAGTTGTGGACAAGTTGCTTTTCTAATTCGGAGCTTCGCTCTCTGGATCGGGGATCTGTTCTACGGCTTTTCGTCTAAAATCATTCCACTGTCATCGCCGCGGTACGGATGTCCGGCGTCTGATGAGGCCGCAGCATGCGGGTTCTCTCCGCCGTCTCCGCAGGGATGTTAAATCCCTTCCCGGCGCCCACTCCTTTTTGAGCGGATATTCCGAATGATTTTTAAGCGTTCCATGGTCTCCGAGCTGGCTAACAGCGCAGGCGGAGTCTTTACCGTGCTCTTTACCATTGTGATGGCAGTGGGTATGGTGCGCATTCTCAGCCTTGCGGCAGGCGGTCGTATCGATAATACGGCGGTGCTGCAGATGGTGCTTTATAACGCCCTGACGAATCTTCCTCCTCTTCTGTCGCTGTCATTGTTTATTGCCGTTCTGATGACGCTCATGCGATGGTGGCAGGACAATGAGATGGTGGTCTGGTTCTGCTCCGGCGGTCAGTCGCTGCTGGCATGGATCGGCCCTGTGCTGCGTTTCTCCGTGCCGCTGATTCTCTCGATCGGTGTCCTTTCTGTGGTGATTTCACCGTGGGCCCGCTCACAGAGTGAAGTGACGCGCACGCAGTTTGCTCAGCGTGACGAGGTCAATCGATTGTCGCCGGGGCGCTTCATCGAATCGATGGGCGGCCGCCGTGTCTTTTTCATTGAGTCTGCGGGCAGCAATGCCAATGAGGTCGGGCGTATTTTTCTTGCCGAGCGCACGTCGAAAGGTGAATCCACAGTGACGGCTGACAGCGGCTCCATTGAGATCAATGCGGAAGGAGATCGCTATATCGTTCTCCATAACGGCCGTCGGTATGAAACAGACGTCGGATCTCCGGCTACCAGACTGGTGGAGTTCGATGAGTACGGCATGAGGCTCGACATTAAGATTGACGCGCCGCTTGAAGCCAGAAAGACCTCGGCCCAGCCGATGACAGTTCTGTTTGCCGGTATGACGAACGAGCAGCAGGGAGAAATTTTCTGGCGCTTTTCCTGGCCTGTTTCTGCTCTTATGCTGGCTCTCTTCGCGATTCCTCTGTCGGCATCCAGTCCGCGAGCCGGTCGCAGTCTGAACCTCATTGTGGCAGCGCTTGTTTTTATCCTCTACCTCAACGGCATTTCAGTTATGCAGACCTGGATTGAACAGGGACGCTTCAACTATGTCAGCGGCCTGATCATTCTTCACGGCTTTGTTTTCCTGCTCTGCGTGCTCTTTTTCGTGCGGCGGGTGTGGATGATGCGCTGGCTGCCTGTCTGGGCCAACGTCTGGTACTGGCGTCACCGCCTTTCCGCCAGGGAGGGCAAATAAATGAGAGTCATTACCAAACAGTTTACGAAGGAAATTCTGCTTTCGACCGCCTTTGTGCTGGTTGCGCTGGTTGCGCTTTTTGCCTTCTTTGATCTGATCGGTCAGCTGGACGATGTCGGCTCAGGCAGGACCATGGGGCAGGCATTTATGCTGACTGCCCTCAGTCTCCCGGCTCGTATTTATGAAGTGATGCCTCTTGCCGCGCTGCTCGCTTCTGTCTACGTTATGTCGCGCTGGGCTGCAAATTCCGAATTTACGGTACTTCGCGTTGCAGGTCTGTCGCCGGTCAGCCTTGCCGTTTCGCTTCTTCTCCCCGGTCTGATTCTCGTGGCTCTCACTTATTTCTTCGGGGAATTTGCTTCGCCGCCGGCAGAGCGTTATGCCCAGGAAGTGAAATCGGCAGCACGGCATAATGAAAATCTGACTGCTCGCGGCTATTCCTCCGGCGTGTGGATTCGTGATGTCACGAAAAATGAAGCAGGCGAGGATGTGGACCGCTACATCAACGTCAAATATCTGAAAGCTTCGAATCAGGGGGAAACGGGCGGATGGAGAATGTTTGAATTCGATCCGAACGGTCGGCTCAAGGTGCTGATTCAGTCGGATTCTGCCTCTTTTGAGGAAGGCAAAGGATGGACGCTTCATCAGGTTGAACGCTACATCTATCCGGAAATGAACCGGGGAGACAATCGTCCGACCAAGTCGGCAGTCAAGCTGGAAAAGTCCGATCATTATCTTCTTCGCTCCTCACTTGGTCCTGATATCCTCGGCGTGATGACGGCGAAGCCCGATACGATGTCGATGAGGGATTTGGATCGTTATGTGACACATCTGAAAAAGAACAACCAGCAGACCGAGCACTACGAGGTCGCTTTCTGGAATAAGGCTTTTTATCCGTTGGCTACGCTCGTGATGATTGCTCTGTCGATGCCGTTTGCCTATATGAATGCCAGATCCGGAGGCGTTGCCATAAAAATCTTCCTCGGCGTGATGATCGGCATTGTTTTCTATGCTATGAACAATCTGTTCTCTTATCTCGGCGTTCTGAATACCTGGTCTCCGATTGTGGTGTGTCTGGTACCGACGATATCCATGCTGATCATTGCTGCGGCAGCCATGTACATGGTGGAACGCAGGTAAGAAGCTTAAACCGATAATTAAAGGGCGGTCTGAGGACCGCCCTTGAGTTTCTGAGCATGGAAATGCCGGACTCTATTTCTTCGCCCGATGGGTCTTAAGAAAAGCCTTGAGAGCTTTGCCTGTATGAGTGGAGGTCTTGGCGACATCGGCAGGAATTCCGCAGGCGATTGCAGCGCCGCCTCCGGTTCCGCCTTCCGGCCCCATATCGATGATCCAGTCGGCTTCTGCCATCACATCGAGATTATGCTCAACCACGACGACGGTATTGCCGGCGGCGACCAGACGCTTCAGAACGGCGGTGAGTCTGGCGACATCCGCCATGTGCAGACCTACCGTCGGCTCGTCCAGAACATAGAGCGTGTGGGGCTGACGCCGCCCGCGGCGTGTAAGGTCATCCCGAACTTTGGTCAGTTCGGTGACAAGTTTGATGCGCTGCGCTTCCCCGCCGGAGAGTGTCGGCGACGGCTGCCCCAACGTCAGATATCCGAGACCGATTTCCTGCATCAGCTTGAGAGGATGAGCAATATTGGGCATCGATTCAAAGAATGCCGCAGCATCATCAATCTGCATGGAGAGAACGTCCCCGATGCTTTTCTCTTTCCATGTGACGGCTAATGTTTCAGGGTTGAAACGAGCGCCGCCGCAGACTTCGCACGGAACCTTGACATCCGGCAGGAAAGCCATTTCGATGGTTCTCAGGCCCTGACCGCCGCAGGCTTCGCAACGGCCGCCGACATTGTTGAACGAAAATCTTCCTGCGCCGTAGCCTCGAGCTTCGCCTTCCGGCGTACCTGCAAAAAGCGTGCGGATGCTGTCGAAAAAGCCGACATATGTGGCAGGACAGGATCGGGGTGTTTTGCCGATCGGGGTCTGGTCAACTTCAAGCACGCGGTCGATCTGCTCGTGTCCTTCTATGCCGTTGCAGCCTGTCCAGACAACCTCCTTGTGCTTGGCCGAGACTGCTCTGTGAAGATTTTCATAGAGTACATCCCGAGTCAGCGTGGATTTTCCTGAGCCGGAGACGCCGGTGACAACAGTCAGCCGGCCGATAGGAACATCAATACGGCCGCCGCTCAAATTGTGAATGTGCGGCTCGACAATGGTGATTTTCGGATCCTGCTCCGCCGAGAAAACCGTTTCAGGCCGGCCTGTGTGAACCGCCGGGGCTTTCAGATACCGTCCGGTCAGCGATTCCTCTGAAGACATAATGTCTTCGAGCGTGCCTTCTGCGACAAGTTTTCCTCCGCGGACACCCGAGCCCGGGCCGATGTCGACGATATGATCGGCGCGGCGGATCGTATCCTCATCGTGTTCAACGACGAGCAGCGTATTGCCTTTCTCTGTGAGCCGGGTTATCGCGTCAAGCAGAATGCCGTTGTCCCGCGGGTGCAGGCCGATCGTCGGCTCATCAAGCACGTAGCAGACGCCTCGAAGGTTGCTGCCGAGCTGGGCGGCAAGGCGTATGCGCTGGGCTTCGCCTCCCGACAGCGTAGGAGCGCTTCTGTCCAGCGTCAGATAACCCAGTCCCACGCTCTGCAGGAAACCGAGGCGAGATCGGATTTCTTCCACGGCATCACGTCCGATAGCCTCTTCTCGGCTTTTCAGTTTCAGTTTTTTGAAAAAAGCCGCCGCTTCATCGATGGTCATGGCTCCGAAATCGGCAATGCCTCGTCCCTGCCACCGAACGGAACGGGCGACGGGGTTGAGGCGGGCGCCGCGGCATGACGGGCAGATTTCCTTTTCCTCGCCCGTATCGGAGAGTTCTTCTGCAAAGGCTTCATCGGCTTTCTGAGCTTTTTTGAGAGCAGCGGTCAAAAGCCCGTATCCGGAACAAACCGGACAAGCGCCGAGCGTGGCATTGTAGGAAAAGAGTCTCGGATCGAGAGAGGGGAAACTCTTCAGACAGCTCGGACAGGCACTCATCGTGGAGTAGAAAACTTCACCGGCATGCGGACCGGCGTAAAGCGTGACATTCTGGCCGCGTCTGGATGTGTTGTCGTCCGTAGGAAGATGTTCCGTGGCGATCAGGCGCCCGTGCCCCTGAACCAGAGCTGCAGCGACCAGGTCGGACAGGGCCCGGTCATCAGCGCGGCAGCAGCCCATCGGAAGTTCGATATCGTGCTCGCTGTAGCGCTCAAGACGGACGGTACGTCCGGACACATCGGCATATCCGCCGTCGATGCGGACGACGGAGAAGCCCGATGCTGCGGCTGCAGCAAGTTCAGCACGGAACGCACCCTTCTGACGGCGAATAATTGGGGCCAGCACTTCAATCGTGCGAGTGCCGAAGTCCCGCTTCAGGGCGGTGACGATGCTTTCCTTGGTCTGCTGAGCTGCGGGCATGCCGCAGTCGGGACAGTACTGCGTGCCCAGTTTGACGAAGAGAAGACGCAGAAAGTGATAAAGCTCCGTCATGGTGGCGACGGTGGATCTGAGCCCGCCTCGCGAAGTTCTCTGTTCAATTGCGACGGTAGGCGGTATGCCGCGGACGGCATCGACATCGGGTACCGGAGGCGGCTGAACCATCGAGCGGGCATAGGCATTGAGCGATTCAAGATATCGGCGCTGACCTTCGGCGAAGACGATGTCAAAAGCCAGCGTGGACTTGCCTGAGCCCGAAGGCCCGGTGACGGCCGTAAAACAGTTGCGCGGAATGGAGACGGAGAGATTGCGCAGATTATGTTCGCGGGCGCCGGAAACGCTGATTGCGCAGTCTGACCCGCTTCGGACGGAAGAACCTTCCGCAGGAGGCAGGTTGAAGAAGTTTTCCCTGGAACGGTCTCCCTGGACGGTGAGGCGCCAGGCCGCCAGTGCACGGCCCGTCGGAGAATCTTCTGAAGACGCTATGCCGTCCGGCGTGCCTTCAAAAACGATCTGACCGCCTGCGCTTCCTCCGTCCGGACCGAGTTCGATGATCCAGTCGGCGCAGTTGAGCACATCGAGATTGTGCTCGATAACGATCACCGAATGCCCCATGACGACCAGTGCGTCAAAAATTCGGATGAGCGTGGCGATGTCGGCAAAGTGCAGACCGGTCGTCGGTTCGTCAAAAACGAAGAGTTTTCCGGGGCCGCTGCGTGAGGCACGCAGACCGGCGGCAAGATGACCGGCCAGCTTGAGGCGCTGCCGTTCGCCGCCGGACAGAGTGGTGAGGGGCTGCCCGAGCGTCAGATATCCCAGACCGACGGACCGCAGGTGCCCGAGCCCTGCCGTGATGTCCGGATAGGCGGCAAACAGTTCCCAGGCCCGTTCGACAGTCAGATCCAAAACATCGGCGATGCTGTAGTCGCAGTCGTCAGCCAGTCTCAGTTTGACGGAAAGCGCCTGATCGGTATAGCGTTTGCCTCCGCATTCCGGACAAGGCAGATAAACGTCGGACAGGAATTGCATCTCGACGTGTTCGGAGCCCGAGCCTCCGCAGACCGGACAGCGGCCCTTGCCGGTGTTGAACGAAAAATCCGCATATCCGAGTTCCTCGACCTTCGCGGCCGGAGTCCCGGCAAAAAGCCGGCGGATGCCGTCGAAGCTTCCGACATAGCTCACTGGATTGCCGCGGGTAGTCCGGCCTATCGGACTCTGATCGACAAAGATGACATCGGTGGGAAGACTGCCTTCAATCGTATCGAAGGCGCCGGGTGCCGCCGTGCTTTTCCCTAGCCTTCGTTCAAGAGCAGGAACGAGGATGTCGGAAATCAGCGTGGATTTTCCTGAACCGGAAACGCCGGCAACGGCCACGAAGGCCTTGAGAGGGAAAACGGCGTCGATATGACGGAGATTGTGCTCTGCTGCGCCGCGGAGAATGAGCCGCGGAGAACGTTCAGTGACGGGACGGGGGGCAGGGCGAGTGATGCGTTTTCGGCCGGAAAGATAGTCGGCCGTGAGCGTTGTGCCGCTGAGTGCTTCACGGGTGGTGCCGTCGAAAATGATGCGTCCGCCCGAGGCCCCGGCTCCCGGTCCCATGTCGATCAGGCGATCGGCTGCGAGCATGACCTGAGGATCATGCTCGACGACTACGAGAGTATTGCCGGCTGACTTGAGGCGCCGCATGACGGCGTTGACGCGGTCCATGTCGCGAGGATGAAGGCCGATGCTCGGCTCATCCAGAACGAACAGCGTGTTGACGAGAGACGTGCCGAGCGCCGTAGTCAGATTGACGCGCTGCACTTCGCCGCCGGAGAGCGTTCGGCTTTGACGGTCAAGCGTGAGATAACCGACGCCGACATCACAGAGAAAACCGAGCCGTGAGACGATTTCGTCGATCAGCATGCCTTCGGCTTCATCCGCCGCGCTTCTCCGACCGGCAAAAAAGGTTCTTAGGAGACTGACGGGAAGCATCATCAGCTCATGAAAGTTGAATCCGGGCAGGGCGTCATACCCGGCATCCGTCAGCGCCATGCCGAACGGCTTGAAGCGGATGTTTTCTGCTTGCCCGGAAATGATCCGGCGTTCCTCGTAAGAGCCGTAGCGCCAAAAGAGGGAAGGCTGCTTCAGATGCGAACCTCCGCAGTTGGGACATCGCGTATAGGAACGATACCGAGAGAGAAGCACGCGAACGTGCATCTTGTAGGCTTTGGTTTCAAGCCATTCAAAGAAGTGCTTGACGCCGTACCACTGGCTCTGCCATTTGCCGCTCCAGTCTTCATCGCCGTTCCAGACCCAGTTGCGATCTTTTTCGCTCAGTTCCTCATAGGGCGTCGTGACGCTGACGCCCCGCTTGGCCGCATATGCGAGAAGTTCCTCCTGGCATTCCTTGAAGGCATTGGTGGTCCAAGGCTTCACCGCGCCTTCGGACAGTGTTTTCGTGCGGTCGGGAATGACGAGATCAGGATCTACACTGATGATGCGGCCGAATCCTCGGCAGGTTTCGCATGCTCCGAGCGGAGAATTGAAGCTGAAGAGGGCGGGTGCCGGTTTTTCGAAGCTGATTCCGCAGTCGGCACAGACGAAGCCGCGGCGGTATCGGGCCAGCAGAGTCATGCAGCCGTTTTCGGCCGTGTACACGGCCATGCTGCCGGCGCCCTTTTCAAGGGCATGCTCGACGGCTTCGATCGCGCGGATGCGCTCTGCGCCCGATGCACGGAACCGGTCTGCGGCGACGGTCAGCACCGTCCCGTCTTTGCACGGCGTTCTTGCCAGGATGTGCGTGAAGCCCTGCGCGGAAAGTCCGTTTTCAGCTGTTTCGACGGGGAGAGACTTCGGGACCGTGAGGTCGAACGTGATGTAGATGCGGCTGTCCGCTCCTGCCGGAGTATCGGCCAGGCGAATGCCGATGTCTTCCCAAATGCTTTGAGGCGTATGTTCACGAACCCTGCGTCCGCAGCCGGGACAATAAAGGGCTGCATGATGAGCGAACAGCAGCTTGATATGGTCGTTGAGTTCGGTCATCGTGCCGACAGTCGAACGGGAGGTGCGGACGACGCCGTTCTGGTCGATGGCGATGGCGGGAGGAACGCCTTCGATGCGGTCGACCTTGGGCCGGTCCATGCGGTCAAGGAACTGTCTGGCGTAGGGACTGAACGTTTCGACGTATCGCCGCTGACCTTCCGCGTAGAGCGTATCGAACACCAGCGAACTTTTTCCGGAGCCGGAGAGACCGGTGACAACGGTAAATTCGCCGGTCTTCAGATTCAGGTCGAGATTCTTAAGATTGTTCTGCCTGGCACCGCGGATGCGGATTTCGCCGTCGGAGGAGATCTTCGCCGTCTCCGAGGCAGTCGGAACCGTATTCGTCATGACTCAAAAAGTAAAAAGACTGTTGGCAAAGCCTAGCGCAAAGCCGTCCCGTTTGCGCGGTTCAGGTTCGGACAGGCAGAAAAAAGCCCGCACGGGCTGCTGCGGCGTGCGGGCTGAAAGAAAAGGCGCGTGCTCAGACGAGGTTGCGCTCGACAATGCGGGCGAAAATGCTTGCCCCCACCGGAATCAGATTGTCATCAAAGTCATAGGACGGGTTGTGCAGCGCACAGGGACCGTCGCCGTGGCCGGGATCGCGGTGACTGCCGTCGCCTGCGCCGAGGAACATGAAGGCGGAAGGTGCGGCATTGGCAAGGAAGGAAAAGTCTTCCGACGGCATCACGGGATCACAGTCGGCATTGACGTCGGTGATTTCGCGTGCGGCTTCGGCCGCGAGACGAGCGGCTTCGGGGTCGTTTTTGAGAACCGGATACTGGCGGGTGAATTCGAGTTCGGCGGTATTGTTCCAGGCGGCCGCCGTGCATTCGACGATGCGGCGCATGCGTTCTTCGATCAGATCGGTGACGGCGTTGTCAAAAGTGCGCAGCGTGCCTTCCATGAAGGCTTCGGACGGTGTTACGTTGTCTGTGGTGCCGGCAGTGATGTGGCAGATCGACATGACCGAGGCGTCAAGCGGATTTTTGTTGCGGGTAATGATGCCCTGCAGAGCCTGCGCCGTCTGGATCAGCGTGAAGACCGGATCCTGACCGAGATGCGGCATGGCGCCGTGACTGCCTTTGCCGCGCATGCGGATGCGGAAGCGGTTGGAACTCGCCATCAGGGCGCCCGGACGAGTCGCCGCCGTGCCCGACGGTACGCCCGGCCAGTTGTGAAAACCGAAATAGCGGTCGGCGGGGAATTTTTCGAGAAGACCGTCGGCAATCATTGCCGAACAGCCTCCGCGGCTTTCCTCGGCCGGCTGGAAAACAAAGATCACCGTTCCGCTGAAGCGGCGGGTAGAGGCTAGATAGCGGGCGGCGGCCAGCAGAGTGGCGACGTGACCGTCATGCCCGCAGCCGTGGAACGCGCCGGGATTCGCGGATGCGTGAGCGAAGGTATTGGCTTCGGTCATTGGCAGCGCATCCATGTCGGCACGCAGTCCGATGCGGCCGGTGCCGCTTCCGTTACGAAGCACGCCGACGACGCCCGTTTTGCCGATGCCTTCGTGAACCTCGATGCCCCAGCTGCGAAGTTTCTCGGCAATGATGCCCGCAGTGCGGGTTTCTTCATAAGCAATTTCGGGATGCGCATGCAGATCGCGGCGAAGCGCGCGGTCTTCCTCAAAATGCGCGGCAATTTCAGGAAGGATGTTCATTGGTGATGTCCGGAAAGAAATAGGAAGGAATCCGTGAGCCGTTCGCAGCGGGCGGATGGTTAATCTTACTGCTGCTTTCTTCGGAAGGACTGTCTGCGGGAGAGATATTGGACGGACTTCCGAAGAGTTTGTTACATTCAGTTACATATTGTTTTGCATTTCTAGGAAAATTCTGGTATAGTTTTGCTTCTCTGATCTCGGGGGATTAGCTCAGCTGGGAGAGCGCTTGCATGGCATGCAAGAGGTCAGCGGTTCGATCCCGCTATCCTCCACCAAGACAAAGTCCCTATCGTCTAGAGGCCTAGGACACGACCCTTTCACGGTCGGTACCGGGGTTCGAATCCCCGTGGGGACGCCATCCTTCTTTCGGCCGATCAGCGTCGGACGGATGAAAGGCGGGCGGGCTGCCTGCACAGCAGCTTCAAAAAAAGTGCGAAAAAATGGACACGAGCACGAAATTGTGTGCTAGTATTCATGCCTCAACAGTTTTGGGGGATTAGCTCAGCTGGGAGAGCGCTTGCATGGCATGCAAGAGGTCAGCGGTTCGATCCCGCTATCCTCCACCAAGACACAAGGTCCCTATCGTCTAGAGGCCTAGGACACGACCCTTTCACGGTCGGTACCGGGGTTCGAATCCCCGTGGGGACGCCAGTTTCAAAGCCCGTCAGGTCAGCGCCTGTCGGGCTTTTGGTTTTTAAGACTGAGCACAAAAAAAGCGCCGGAGATTTCCGGCGCTGATTGGTTCAGGCCGCCCGGACGGGCGGCGCCTCAGAACTGTCGTCAGTGATTCCGACGCTTGTCAGCCTCTTCCTTGACTGAGCGGCGGACGGTGTCGAAGGCTTCATTGATGGCAAGCATCACGTCCATGTTCGTGCGGTTCACGATCACGTTCTGCCCCGAAGCGACGAGGTCGACGCGAACGCTGAATGCACCCATGGTCTGATGACCTTCCTGACCGATGGTCACCTTGCAGGCACCGAGCTGATGGTCAAAGCGCTGCAACGCTTCAACCTTTTCCGTAACGGCCGCTTCAACGGCGGGCGAGCGGTTGATGCCATGAAAGACGATTTGCAGAGATTGGGTCATAAACACCTCTCTTGTTGTTGTGGTCTTTTGCGGGGACAATTGCTCTGTCCGTACATCAAGTCTATATCGAAATGGTCGGACTTGCACAATTCGCCGTAGTTATCTCTTAGAATGGGGCGGCACGAATACACACAGAGGCAGGCCGCCTCCGAAGAGCCGTCCTGCAGTTCTTTTATAAGCCCCGAACGCTGCGCCCAAGCGGTCTTCCGGGCATTTTTTATCGAGAGTTTCATGGATCGCAAACCCTGGCAGAACAACGGCCCGCACCGGGCTCCCTTTGGCTCCGACCGTCGTGAAGGCGGCCGCTTCTCCGATCGCCGCGACGGCGACGAACGCGGTTTCGGCCGCCGTCAGGACCGCAGCGACCGCCGTGAGTTCGGGGATCGCCGCGAAGCGGGCGACCGCCGCGACTTCGGCGCCAAGCGCGATTTCGGCGATCGCCGTCCCTTCGGCGAGCGCCGTGAGGAAGGCCGCCGCGAGTTCGGCGGAGAACGCCGCGGCTTCGGCCGCGACCGCCGTCCGGCGCCGGGATTCGGCGGTCCGCGCCGCCGTGAAGAATTCGGCGTGCGTTCCGGTCCGCGCGCGCGTGCGCTTGAAACGCGGCGCTTTTCCGAACGTTCCGACTTCGCCAAGTCGGGCATCGTGAAGCTGGACGCCGATCTTGCTGACTACTTTGAAAATGCCGAGGCGGTCAACAAGGCTCTGCGCATGCTTGTCGAAGCCTCCCGCCTGGTGAAGTCGCCGGCCGCAAAGAAGGCCGAGGCGCCTGCCGTGGCTCCCGAAACGGCTGAAGCGGTTTTCAGCGACATGGATTTTGAGGATGACGTGGAAGCGGAATCCTACGGCCAGGCGCTTGAAGAAGCCGAGACTGCCGAAACGGCTGAGAATGCCGAAGCCGGACAGCCTGAAGCTGCCGAAAAGCCGGCCGAATAACGCACCGGAACACACGGCCGGAGTTCTGTGATCTCCGATCGGGGAAAAGCGCCTTCGGGCGCTTTTTCCGTTGAAGAGCCGTGCTCGGAGCCATCGTTAATCCTCCTAGGCAGGTGCCGATAATTTCGATAAACTCTGTAAGTTAAGTCCGTCTCATTCGCGGAAAAGACGTTTCTCAGAGGCGTTTTTCCGCGCCGCAGCCTGTCGATGAAGTACATTCTTGCGCTTGATCAGGGAACAACGAGTTCCCGCGCCGTTCTCCTCAACCACCGTGCTCAGGTCGTGTCGATGGAGCAGATGGAGTTTGCACAGCACTATCCGCAGTCCGGCTGGGTTGAGCATGATGCGCTCGATATCTGGCGCACCCAGATTGCCTGCGCCCGCGCGGCCCTTCGCAAAGCCGGCGTGCGCGCAGAGGAAGTGAGTGCGATCGGCGTTACCAATCAGCGTGAAACGACGATTGTCTGGGACCGCCGGACGGGCGAACCCGTCGCGCCGGCCATCGTCTGGCAGGACCGCCGAACTGCGCCGTTCTGTCTCGAGCTTCAGCAGAAGGGGCTCGAAGTCATCGTGCGGGAAAAGACGGGCCTTCGCATCGATCCGTATTTCTCGGCGACCAAGATCCGCTGGATCCTGGACCACGTGCCCGGCCTGCATGCGCGTGCGCAGAGAGGAGAACTGGCCTTCGGCACTGTTGATTCGTGGCTCATCTGGAATCTGACGGGAGGCCGCGTGCATGCCACGGATATTTCGAATGCTTCGCGCACCATGCTCTGCAGTCTCATTACCGGACAATGGGACGAGGAGCTGCTGGATATTTTCGGCATTCCCTCGTCCATGCTGCCCGAGATTGTTCCGAGTTCCGGTCTGATCGGCATGACCGATCCGGAAATGTTCGGTACGCCTGTGCCTATTTCGGGCGTGGCAGGCGACCAGCAGGCCGCGACTTTCGGACAGGCCTGTTTTGAGCCCGGCTGCGCCAAGAATACCTACGGCACGGGCGGTTTTCTGCTGATGAACGTCGGCGGCGAGCCCCGCTCGAGCATGCATCGTCTGATCGGCACTGCCGCATGGAAGCTCGGAGAAGAGCGCACGCAGTATGCGCTTGAGGGCTCCGTATTCATTGCCGGCGCCGTCGTGCAATGGCTTCGCGACGGGCTTCGGTTTTTCAATTCCGCCGAAGAAATCGAAACGCTCGCGGCCAGCGTTCCGGACAACGGCGGTGTTTATCTTGTGCCTGCCTTTGTCGGCCTCGGCGCGCCGCATTGGGACAGCGAGGCCCGGGGCCTGATGATCGGGCTCACGCGCGGCACGACGCGCGCGCATGTGGCCCGTGCCGCCCTGGAAGGCATTGCGTTTCAGTGCGCCGAGGTGCTTGAGGCGATGCAGCTTGATGCCAAGACGACGCTGCGCGAACTGCGCGTCGACGGCGGTGCATCCCGAAACAATCTTCTTATGCAGTTCCAGGCGGATATTTCCGGCGTACCGGTGATCCGTCCGGCAATTACGGAAACGACGGCGCTCGGCGCCGCATTCCTTGCCGGTCTCGCCTCCGGCGTCTGGGACTCGTGCGATGAAATTTCTTCCCTATGGCGGGTCGACCGGGTCTTCGAACCCGCGATGAGCGCCGATCAGAAAGACTATTTGATGAACCAATGGACCCGAGCCGTCGGCCGGGCCCGCAACTGGAACAAGTGACATGACAGATGTGAAACCCATCGTTCGCGAGGAGCTTCTCGCCAAACTTCGTGAAGATACCGTCTGGGACGTCGTCGTTATCGGCGGCGGTGCGACGGGCGCCGGTATTGCGGTCGATGCTGCATCGCGCGGTCTCAAGACCGTGCTGCTTGAAGCGCAGGACTTTTCGGCCGGCACTTCTTCGCGTTCGACGAAGCTCATTCACGGCGGCGTTCGCTACATGAAGAACCCGCGCGACTGGGGACTCGTGCGCGAAGCGCTGAAGGAACGCCGTATTCTGATCAAGAATGCTCCGCATCTTGTACACTCGAAGCCCTTCATTCTGCCCTGCTACAAGAAGGGCGAACGCGAGTTCTATACCGTCGGTCTGGGCATCTATTCCGCCATGACCTACGGCGGCTACAACATCGGCCGCACCTCGAGTCTGTCTCGTGAAGACACGCTGATGCGTCTGCCCGGCGTCAAGCCCGAGGGCCTGATGGGCGGCGTGCAGTTCTATGACGGCCAGTTCGACGACGCCCGTCTCGACGTCGCGCTTGTCCGTACGGCGTTTGAACACGGCGCCGTGCCGCTCAACTACATGCCGGTGACGGCGATCGACCGTCAGGGCGGCGTGATCCGTTCCGTGACGGCCACCGACAAGGAAACGGGCGAAGCCTTCACGATCCGCACGAAGATGGTCTTCAATGCGGCTGGCGCCTGGGTCGATCCGATCCGCCGCCTGGTCGATCCCGAAGCCTCGACGCTCGTGCGCGTCTCCCGCGGCTCCCATATCCTGCTCGACAAGTCTTTCATGCCGGGCGATACGGGCATGCTGATTCCGAAGACCCGCGACGGCCGCGTGCTGTTTGCCATTCCCTGGCACGGCATGCTTCTCGTCGGCACGACCGACGTTGAACAGAAGGAAGCCGACTTCAACCCGCAGGCGAGCGAAGAAGAAATCAGCTTCATGATCGAAACTGCTTCCGGCTATCTTGAAAAGCCGATCACCCGCGCCGACGTGAAGGCCTCGTTTGCCGGTCTTCGCCCGCTCTTCAATCCGCAGGCGACGGGTTCCGCCGGTTCCACCGCCAAGGTGTCCCGCGAACATGCCGTGATTCCTGAGTTCGGCAACATGATCACCGTAACGGGCGGCAAGTGGACGGCCTATCGCAAGATGGCCGAGCACGCCATGCTCGTGGCGACGCTTCGTCACCTGATCCCGCCGCGCCTCTGCGTGACGAAGGATCTGCCGATCTTCAAGGATCCGAACTGGGATCACGCCGCGCTCGAAATCGAAGCGGAAGCTTCCGATGCGGCTGACGACAAGGTCGTTCAGTTCGCGCTTTATGCACGCGACAATGAAATGGCCCGTTCGCCCGAAGACGTGCTCTTCCGCCGTCTGCGTCTCGGCCAGATGAACGAAGCCCGCACGAACGCGCTGCTGCCGAAGATTGCAGCGGCCTTCGCCGGCACTGAAGCTGAGTGCGCCTGTGAATGCGCAGAATGCTGCGAATGCGAAGAAGGCAAGTGCGAATGCACGGAAGCCAAGAGCGAGTGCGCCGAAGCCAAGTGCGAATGTGCCGAAGCTCCGGCAGCTGAAGCCGCTGAAGCTCAGAAGTAAAAGTCGGTCGGGCTGACCTTTCGCCCGGGCCTTAACGAAGGGATGCATGCCTCAGGCGTGCGTCCCTTTGTTTTTTGAGGGACTCTGAAAATGGAGTATTCATTCTGGGGCGGCCTCATGCTGATGCTGCTCATGGCCGATCCGGTCGGCAATATTCCGCTGACGCTCGCCTGCCTGAAGACGGTGCCCAATCAGCGGCGCCTCTGGGTGCTTGCGCGCGAATGCGTGATAGCGGGAGGCATCCTGATTCTGGCGATGTTCTTCGGCCGGCAGTTCATGCAGATGCTCGGCCTGACCGATGCGGCGCTTTCGATCGGCGGTGCGGTGATCGTCATGCTGATGGCGATCCGCATGGTCTTTCCGAGCAAGGAGGGGGTCTTCGGCGAAACCCCGGGCGGGGAGCCCATGATCGTGCCGCTCGCCGTGCCCGCGATCGCCGGACCGTCGACCATCGCCACCATCATCATGCTTGCGGCAGCGCAGCCCGACCGTCTGGTTGAATGGGGCGCGGTAATCGTGGTGACGATGGCCGTCTGCTTTGCCGTTCTCGGTTCGGCCGAATGGCTGCAGCGCAAGCTCGGCGACAAGGTGACAATGGCCATCGAGCGCCTGACGGGCCTTATTCTGGCCATGATGGCCACGCAGATGTTCCTCGGAGGGCTCGACTCCTATCTGAGGCACATTCAGACGCTCTGAAAAGAAGAAAAAATCGGCGTCTTCGCTGGACACGGACATGGCCTTCAGGTAAAATCGCCAACCTGACTCTGCTTCGCGGATTGCTTACCCCATCTATTTTCCACTGGCGCCGCGAAATGATGCAAAGTCGGAAACGCCATGTATTCAATAGGGCGAACCAGACGGACAGTGCGTCCACAACAGACCGGTCCGGGTTCGCTTTTGTTTTTATTCAAGTATTTCGTCCCGACTGCGGGTTCGGCGAGGTGCCGGACCGCGGCGCCATCCGTCAGCGGCGGAACGGAAACTTCTACTTTATTAGGTGAAACGCAATGAAGACCTTCTCGGCCAAGCCGCTTGAGGTTAAGCGCGACTGGTTCGTGGTCGATGCCAGTGATAAGGTGCTCGGCCGTCTTGCCAGCGAAATCGCTCTGCGCCTTCGCGGCAAGCACAAGCCCGAATTCACGCCGCACGTCGACACGGGTGATTTTATCGTCGTGATCAACGCCGACAAGCTCAAGCTCTCCGCTGAAAAAGCCTCGAAGAAGACGTACTACCGTCACACCGGCTATCCCGGCGGCATCTACGAAACGACGTTCTGCGAAATGCAGGCGAAGCACCCGGGCCGCGCTCTGGAAATCGCCGTCAAGGGCATGCTCCCGAAGGGACCGCTCGGCTACGCCATGATCAAGAAGCTCAAGATCTACGCCGGCGCCGAACACCCGCACTCCGCCCAGCAACCCAAGGTTCTTGACCTCTAATTTCCGAAAGGCTTGAAAGATGATCGGTAACTACAACTACGGCACCGGCCGCCGCAAGAGCTCGGTCGCCCGTGTTTTCATCAAGCGCGGCACCGGCAAGATCGTGATCAACGGCCGTCCGCTGGAACAGTACTTCCACCGTGAAACGGGCCGCATGATTGTCATGCAGCCGCTCCAGCTCACGGAAAACACCGAAACGTTCGACATCATGGTCAACGTTTGCGGCGGCGGTGAATCCGGCCAGGCCGGCGCTATCCGCCACGGCATCACCCGCGCTCTCATCGACTACGATGAAGGCCTCAAGAGCGTTCTCTCCAACGCCGGTCTCGTGACCCGCGACGCTCGCGAAGTCGAACGTAAGAAGGTCGGTCTGCGCAAGGCCCGCCGCGCCAAGCAGTTCTCCAAGCGCTAATTGCTTCGCGTGCCGTGCCGCGGCGATGTCTGCGGCACGCATTCAGAAAAGCCGTTTCGGACTCAGTTCCGAAGCGGCTTTTTTCACATTCGCAGGAAGGGATGGCGTTCGCGGACGAGCCGAAAAAACTGCGGGTAAGGTGCCGCCGCCCGAGGTTTTCGTGTAGGATAGATGCTCATTGAATTTCACAGGGCGCCCGGCCGACCGATGTCTGCGGCTTCGCGCACCGATCCCGTACAACCATAACGGAGAGCGGCGGCCCTCGGGACCGTCTGCCGAGACCAGCAAATGACTGAAGAAAAGATTGAAACAGCTCAGGAAGAAGTGCCCGAGCTGATGCCGGATCCGATCAACTTTACGGATGCGGCTGTGGCCAAGGTGAAGGAACTGATGGACGAGGAGGGCAATCCCAACCTCAAGCTGCGCGTGTTCGTGCAGGGCGGCGGCTGCGCCGGCTTCCAGTACGGCTTCACCTTCGATGAAACCCAGAACGACGACGATGCCGTGATGGAAAAGGGCGGCGTGACGCTGCTCATCGACTCGATGAGCTATCAGTATCTCGTCGGCGCCAAGATCGATTTCAAGGACGATCTGTCCGGCGCGCAGTTCGTGATTGACAATCCGAACGCAGTGACGACCTGCGGCTGCGGCTCCTCCTTCGGAGTCTGAGTTCCGCGCGCATCGCGTCTCCGCCTTCCGGCCGCCTTCGGGCGGTCTTTTTGTTTTTGCAGTCTCTCATCAGGGATAGGAAGAATTTCTTAAGACATGACGACCTTCCTCTGACGGCTCAATCGCGCTAAGACATACGCCCAATGAACCGGCCGATCGTCCCGAGACAGCTCTGTCAGAATGGATCAGCTGACATCGCCCTTTTCCCTCGGAAAGGGCGCGCGATCGGCACATTCTTCCCCCCTTGGACAAAAAACTGCTGGAGACAAAGCATGACCAACGAGAGGGCGGCCGCCGCGCAAGCGCACGGCCTGTATCAACCTGCATACGAGAAGGACGCCTGCGGCGTCGGTTTCGTCGCCAACATCCGCGGCCGAAAAACGCACAAGGCCATTGAGGATGCCCTTCTCATTCTTCACAATCTCGATCATCGCGGCGCCGTGGGCGCCGATCCGCTCTGCGGCGACGGCGCAGGCATTCTGATCCAGATTCCCGATGCCTACTACCGTGAGGAAATGGCCGCCCAGGGCGTGACGCTTCCGCCGCCCGGCGACTACGGCGTGGGGATGATTTTCCTGCCTCAGGAAAGCGCATCGCGGGCGGCCTGCGAAGAGGAACTCGAACGCACGGTGCGCGCCAACGGTCAGGTGGTTCTCGGCTGGCGTGACGTGCCGGTCAACCGTGACATGCCGATGAGTCCCACCGTCAGGGCAAAAGAACCGGTAATCCGTCAGATTTTCATCGGACGCGGCCCGGACGTCATGGTGCAGGATGCGCTCGAGAGAAAGCTCTACGTCATCCGAAAGACCGCGAGCCACAATATCCGGCGTCTTAATCTGGAACACGGCACCGAATACTTCGTTCCCTCCATGTCGACCCGCACCGTGGTGTACAAGGGTCTGCTCCTCGCCGATCAGGTCGGCACCTACTATCTCGACCTTCAGGACGAACGCGCCGCCACCGCCATTGCGGTCGTGCATCAGCGCTTCTCCACCAACACCTTCCCCTCCTGGGAACTCGCGCATCCGTACCGCTACGTGGCGCACAACGGCGAAATCAATACCGTCAAAGGAAACTTCAACTGGATCCGCGCCCGAGAAGGCGCCATGTCGAGCTCGGTGCTCGGCAGCGATCTGGCCAGACTCTCTCCGCTGATCTATGAAGGGCAGAGCGATACGGCAAGCCTGGACAATGCGCTCGAGCTGCTGGTGATGAGCGGCTATCCGCTCGCTCAGGCGGTCATGATGCTTCTGCCGGAAGCCTGGGAACGGGCGGAAACGATGGAGCCGCGCCGCCGAGCCTTCTACGAGTACTACGCGTCGATGATGGAGCCCTGGGACGGACCTGCGGCGATCGTCTTCACGGACGGCGAGCGCATCGGGGCCACGCTGGACCGCAACGGCCTGCGCCCGCAGCGCTATGTGCTCACCGACGACGATATGGTCGTGATGGCTAGCGAATCAGGCGTGCTCCCGATTGAGGACAGCCGGGTGCTCAGGAAGTGGCGTCTCGAACCTGGCAAGATGTTCTATCTGGACACTGAAGAGGGCTGCATCGTCAGCGATGAAGAGCTCAAGCAGCGTCTGGCCTCCGCTCAGCCCTATCAGGAATGGGTGAAGCGCCTCAATGTTCGTCTGGACGACTTCCGGCCTGTCGAAGGACAGGAGGAGGCCGTGCCCGCGGATCCGCTGCCGGTGCGCCAGGCGGCCTTCGGCTACACGAAGGAGGATCTGAAGTTCATCCTCGGCCCGATGGCCGACAAGGGCATGGAGCCCGTCGGCAGCATGGGCAACGACGCGCCGCTCGCGGTGCTGTCCGACAGGGACAAGTCGTTCTTCCAGTACTTCAAGCAGCTTTTCGCCCAGGTCACGAATCCGCCGATCGACCCGATCCGCGAGGAACTCGTCACCTCGCTTGTCTCCTTCATCGGTCCGAAGCCCAATCTGCTCGACATCAACAACGTGAATCCTCCGAGGCGTCTGGAAGTGACGCAGCCGATTCTTTCGGTGGAGGACATCGGAAAGCTGCGCCGCATCGAGGCCTATACGGACGGGAAGTTCCGCAGCTTCGAACTCGACATCACTTATCCGTGTGCATGGGGAGAAATCGGCGTCGAAGCGCAGATTGCTTCGATCTGCGCACGGGCGGTGGATGCCGTGAAGACGGGCTATACGATTCTGATCGTGACGGACCGAGCGGTGAGCCGGGAGCGCGTGGCGATTCCGGTGCTGCTCGCCGTATCCGCCCTGCATCAGCATCTGATCCGGGAAGGCGTCAGAACCGACGTGGGTCTGGTGGTTGAAACGGGCGCGGCCAGGGAAACGCATCATTTCGCGCTCCTTGCCGGCTACGGCGCCGAAGCCGTGCATCCCTATCTGGCGATAGAGACGATCGAAGACATGTGCCGGGACGGCCGTCTCGCGCTGCCGTCTTCGGAAGCCGTGGCGCATTACATCAAGGCGATCGGCAAGGGACTCACGAAGGTCATGGCCAAGATGGGCATCTCGACCTACATGAGCTATCGCGGTGCGATGATCTTCGAGGCCGTGGGACTCAGGCGGAGCTTCATCGACCGCTACTTCCACGGCACCCAGACGACGGTCGAAGGCATCGGCCTCTTCGAAGTGATGCGCGAAGCGCTCGCCGTGCACGACCGCGCCTATCAGCTCCGAACGGGCGAACGCGAAGCTCTCCTGCAGGGCGGCGAGTATGCCTGGCGCGCACAGGGCGAGGAGCATATGTGGACGCCGGAGGCGATCGCCGAGCTGCAGCACGCGGCCAGAACGAATTCTCAGGCCAAGTACCGGCGCTATGCGGACATCATCAACCGTCAGACGGAACGTCTGATGACGCTCCGAGGCATGCTCGCGTTCCGTACGGAAGGCGTCGAGCCCGTGCCGCTTGACGAAGTCGAGCCCGCGCAGTCGATCGTGAAGCGCTTCGCAACGGGCGCCATGTCGCTCGGTTCGATCTCCGCGGAGGCTCACGCAACGCTGGCTGTGGCTATGAACCGCATCGGCGGCCGTTCCAACACGGGCGAGGGCGGCGAAGACGAAAAGCGCTATGAAAAGGAACTGCTGACCGGCTCCTCGGGCATCGAGGACGGCATGACGGTGGCCGACGTGCTCGGCAGGGATCGGGTGGTTGCTTCGATTCCTCTCAAAAAAGGCGACAGCCTGCGGTCGAAGATCAAGCAGGTGGCGTCGGGCCGATTCGGCGTGACGGAAGAGTATCTGGCTTCGGCCGATCCGATTCAGATCAAGATGGCGCAGGGCGCGAAGCCCGGCGAGGGCGGCCATCTGCCCGGCCACAAGGTGAGCGAGTACATCGCCAAACTGCGCTACTCGGTGCCCGGCGTGGGTCTCATTTCTCCGCCCCCGCATCATGACATCTATTCGATTGAAGACCTTGCGCAGCTGATTCACGACCTCAAGTGCGCCAACGACCGGGCGGAAATCTCCGTGAAGCTCGTGAGCGAAAGCGGCGTCGGTACGGTTGCGGCCGGCGTGGCCAAGGCCAAGGCCGACCATATCGTGATTTCGGGCTACGACGGCGGCACCGGCGCTTCGCCGCTTTCGTCGGTCCGTCATGCGGGCACGCCGTGGGAGCTCGGCCTGGCGGAGGTGCAGCAGACACTGGTGCTCAACAGACTCAGAAGCCGCGTGGCGCTGCAGGTCGACGGTCAGATCAAGACGGGCCGCGACGTGGTGGTCGGCGCGCTTCTCGGTGCGGATGAATTCGGCTTTGCAACCGCGCCGCTGGTGGTCGAAGGCTGTCTCATGATGAGGAAGTGCCACCTCAATACCTGTCCGGTCGGCATCGCGACGCAGGATCCGGAGCTGAGAAAGAAGTTCACGGGCCAGCCCGGCCACGTGGTGAACTACTTCTTCATGGTGGCAGAGGAAGTGCGGGAGATCATGGCGTCTCTCGGCATCCGGCGCTTCGAGGACCTGATCGGACGCAGCGATCTTTTGGAAGTCCGTCCGGCCGAGGAGGTCGCCCGCCACGCGAAGGCGGCGGGACTCGACTTCTCGCGCATCCTCTGGCGCGATCCGCAGGCCGAGCCCGCGTCGGTGCGTCATTCCGAAACGCAGGACCACCGGCTCGAGCGTGAAATGGATACCGAACTCATCGAAGCCTGCCGGGCGGCCATCGAAGAGGGCCGTCCGGTGAAGCTCGAGAGAACGGTGCGCAACGTGAACCGCACGGTGGGCACCCGGCTTTCGGCTGAAGTTGTCCGCCGCCGGGGCCGCGCGGGACTTCCGCCCGGCACCATCGACCTCACGCTGCGCGGAACGGCCGGCCAGAGCCTCGGCGCCTTCCTCGCGCCCGGCATCTCGATGACGCTGATCGGCGATGCGAACGACTATGTCGGCAAGGGCCTGTCGGGCGGCCGCATTATCGTCAAGGCGTCGGAAAGCTTCCGCGGCAAGGGAGCGGAAAACATCATCTGCGGCAATACGATGCTCTACGGCGCCACGTCGGGCGAGGCCTTCTTCAACGGCGTGGCGGGCGAACGCTTCGCCGTGAGACTGTCCGGCGCTTCAGCGGTGGTGGAAGGCACGGGCGACCACGGCTGCGAATACATGACGGGCGGCACGGTGGTCGTTCTCGGCCGAACCGGACGCAATTTTGCTTCCGGCATGTCGGGCGGCGTCTGCTACGTGTTCGATGAGGACGGCTCATTCGAAAGTCACTGCAACAAGACGAGCGTGATGCTCGAGCGGATCATGTCTGCCGACGAGCAGAGAAGACGCGTGCCGGCGGCCGCCATGCATCTGGGCAGACCCGACGAAGAGATTCTTCTCGAGCTGCTCGAAAAGCACGAGCGCCTGACGCAGAGCACCCGCGCGCAAGCCATTTTGAAGAGCTGGAACTGCATGCGGTCGAGATTTGTGAAGGTCTTCCCGACCGAATACCGCGAAGCACTGCTGAAGCGTGCCGCACTGACGACGAAGGAGTGACACCATGGGAAGCATCAGAGGTTTTATGACCGTCGCGCGTCAGTCGGAAGGCAAGGAGGCGCCGGCGGAACGCGTGAAGCACTGGCGGGAATTTGCCGTACGGCATACGCCCGCCGAAAGTGCCGCGCAGGCGTCGAGGTGCATGGACTGCGGAACGCCGTTCTGCAGCCACAGCTGCACGCTTCACAACATCATTCCGGACATGAACGATCTGGTGATGAAGGGACGCTGGCAGGAAGCCTACGAAGTTCTGGCATCGACGTCGAATTTCCCGGAATTCACGGGACGCGTCTGCCCTGCGCTCTGCGAGGCGGGATGCGTGCTCAACCGCGTGATGGATGCGCCGGTGACGATCCGGTCGCTGGAGCTGGCCGTCATCGAGAAGGCCTGGGCTTCGGGCTGGATTGCCCCCCGTCCGGCCTCCGTGAAGACTGGCAGAAAGGTGGCCGTCGTCGGCTCGGGACCGGCGGGTCTCGCCTGCGCCCAGCAGCTTGCCCGCGCGGGTCATGCGGTCGAGGTCTTTGAAAAGGCCGACCGTGCCGGCGGACTCCTTCGCTACGGCATTCCCGACTTCAAGCTGGAAAAGCAGGTCATTGACCGGCGTCTGGCGCAGATGGAGGCTGAAGGCGTCGTCTTTCATCTGTCCTGCGCCGTCGGCGGACAGAAGTTCCCGGAGGGCGTGATGAATTTGGCCAAAAAGACCGTGACGGCGCAGCAGCTTCTGAAGAAGTTCGACGCCGTCGTGCTGGCGGCAGGATCCGAAGTGCCGAGAAATCTGGAAGTGCCGGGAAGACAGCTGAAGGGCGTGGCGTATGCGCTGGAATTCCTGCAGCCCGTCAGCCGCCGCATTGCCGGCGATGCGGTTCCCGAACTCATCGACTGCGCGGGCGCCGACGTCGTGATCATCGGCGGCGGCGATACCGGCAGCGACTGCGTCGGCGCGGCGAACCGTCAGGGCGCCAAGTCGGTCGTTCAGATCGAGCATAAGCCGAAGCCGCCCGCCGCCGAGGACAAGCTGCTCGTGTGGCCGGCCTGGCCGAACAAGCTGCGCACGTCGTCAAGTCATGAGGAAGGCTGCACCCGTCTCTGGTCGGTCGGAACGAAGCGTCTGACTGCCGACAAGGCGGGGTGCGTGAAGGGCGTCGTCGTGACGGATCTCAAGTGGACGCTCGACGCGGAAACGGGCCGCTGGAAGAGCGAGGAAGTGCCGGGATCCGAGCGAGAGCTCAAGGCGGACCGCGTGTTCCTCGCCATGGGCTTCCTGTCGCCGTCTTCCGGACTGCTGGAGGCTTTCGGTGTGAAGAAGACGGCCCGGGGCACGGCGGACGCCGGCGCCGGAGACTTCAGAACGTCGGCCGACAAGGTCTGGGCCTGCGGAGACTGCCGCTTCGGCCAGTCGCTCGTCGTGCGGGCCATGGCTGAAGGCCGAGCCTGCGCGGCCGCGGTCGACCGCGCGCTGATGGGCGAGTCGGAACTGCCCGGCGTCTGATAGACGCAAGAAGCGCTGACGCTGCTGAAAGACCCGGCCGTCCGGCCGGGTCTTTTGCTTCGGCGGGGGCGGTCAGTGCGGGTAGAGCGCGCCGAGAATCCGGGGCCCCGCCGCATGTGTGACGGCCGGCAGATTGCCGGGCAGCCGCCGCAGAAAGCGTTCGGCCAGCCAGGCGAAGGCGGCAGCCTCGACTTCCATCGGATCGACGCCGAAGTCGCCGGTATCCAGCAGACGTCCGGCAAACTGACGGGAGATTGCCTGCCGGAGCGTCCGGTTGTAGGTGCCGCCTCCGCAGAGAACCAGCTCGCGCGCGGCCGGTGCGAAACGCCGGACGGCATCCGCAATGGTTCTCGCCGTCAGTTCCGTGAGCGTGCGGGCGACGTCGGCGGCGGACAGATTCGGATGACGGGCCAGATGCTCGTCGAGCCACGCGGGCGAGAAGAGTTCGCGTCCCGTAGACTTCGGAAAGCCGAGGGCGAAGTAAGGATCTTCCAGAAAGTCGGCAAGAAGCGCTTCGTCGACGCGGCCCGAGGCGGCGAATGTGCCGTCCCTGTCGAAGGGGGCGCCCGTCGTGCGCCGGGACCAGAGGTCGATCAGCATGTTGCCCGGTCCCGTATCGCCGCCCGTGACCGGTTCGTCCGAGCCGCGTGCGGGGAGAACGGAGATGTTGGCGATGCCGCCGATGTTGAGAATGACCCTCGGAACTTCGCCGGAGAAGCATTCGGCATGGAAGGCGGGAACCAGCGGAGCGCCTTCGCCGCCCGCCGCCACGTCGCGCGAGCGCAGATCGGCGACGACGTCGATGCCGGTGAGTTCGGCCAGCAGCGCCGGATGATTGAGCTGGACCGTGAAGCCGCGCTCCGGCCGGTGGCGGATTGTCTGGCCGTGCACCCCGATCGCACCGACCCCGGCAGCAGTCAGGCCAGTTTTCTCCAGAAGAAGGCGGACCGACTCGGCATAGTGCGAAGCGAGAGCGACCGAGGCGTCGCCCATGCGTTCGATTTCATTGTCGCCGGGCAGCGTCAGTGCGTAGAGCTGCTCTCTCAGAGAGTCGGGAAATGGCAGGTAGACGCGGCCGAGCCGCGACATCCGGCCGCCGTCGAAACGCACCGCGACGGCGTCCGTGCCGTCAAGGCTCGTGCCCGACATGAGGCCGATGGTAGTGAGCGTGGTCATGGGCGGATGGCGGACGGGGGTCGGCCCGTCCGCGGGGAAAATGGATCAGTGCGGCGCAGGCGCGGTGTCGGATTCGGCAAGCGATCGGCGGCGGACCGACGGCGCGTCGGACGTACCGCCGAGCACTTCGGCCTGGGCGTCCCGTCTGCGGGCGGCATTGGTGCGCAGAATCGTGGGCGCCGTGCGGGCTTCGCTTTCCGCGAGCAGGTCGAATCGCTGCTGGATCGGACGAGCCTGCGTGCGGAGCTGGGCCAGCTGGAAGGCGGAGAGATTTTCCGTGTCGGGCAGATCCGCCGTTCTCGGATTGATCTGCACGCCGTCCATCATGAGTTCGTAGTGAAGATGCGGTCCCGTCGCCAGACCCGAGCGGCCGACGTAGCCGATCACCTGACCGCGTTCGACGCGCTGTCCGTTGCGCAGGCCTTTCTGGATCTTCGACATATGGGCGTAGAGCGTCGTTCGGCCGAGACCGTGGTCTATCTTCACATAGCGTCCGTAGCCTTTGCGCTCGTAGCCCACAAAGGTGATGACGCCGTCGGCGGCGGCAAAGATGCGGGAGCCCGAAGGCGCCCGGAAGTCCGTGCCGTTGTGAGGACGGAGTACGCCTGTCACGGGATGGCGGCGAAGCGGCGCGAATTCGCTGCTCACGTCCTGCACGTCGAGCGGCACCCGCATGAAGGTCTGCTGGGAAGCCCGGCCTTCGAGCGTGTAGAAGCCGCCCGCCTGCACGCCGTCGGCGAACCAGTAGGCTTCGTGAACGTCGCCCTCGGTGACCACCTGCACGGCAAGAAGCTGGCCGTTGCGGATGAAGTTGCCGTCGGCGAACTTGCGCTCGTAGATGAGACGCAGCGAGTCTCCGCGGCGCATCTGCTGAACGGGATTGTCGGCGCCGGCCCAGACGTCCTTGAGCTGTTCTGCCACCGAGTCGGGAATACCGAGGGAGGCGACCGTTTCCGAGAAGCTGGAGCCGGCCGTGCCGGATACGCTTTCTTCGAGCGTGTCAAAGGCGACGGCATGCTCGGCGGCAGCGAAAAGGTCGCCGCTGCGGGTGAGCTCCACCGTGCGGCTGTCGCGTTCGTGTGGGCCTTCCAGATAGAGCTTCAGATAGGCGAGACGGCCGTCGGGAAGTACGCCGGCGCTCACGTACTGGCCGCGCTGGGGAAGCACGAGCGGACGCAGGAGCGCCTGAGAACGGATGTACCGCTGAGCGTGACGGTCGTCGACGCCGAGCCTGGCCAGCACCGAGGTGAGCGTGTCGCCGCTGCGAACGATGAGATTCTTCGGCGTGACCGACCCGTCCTTGCGGAGCGCTTCAAGTGCCTCGGCCAGCGTAGGCGCCTCGGCGTTCAGCGTCACCCAGTCCGTGCGGGGCTGCTCCTGAGCGAGCGTGGGAGCGATGCCCAGCATGAGCGAGGTGCCGCTCATCGACGCGGCGCAGGCAGCGGCAAAAAGGACCGCGCGTCCGAGGCGGCGCTGAGGCACGCAGGCCACCTTAGGCGTACGGGTCCGCTGCCAGGAGAGATAGGCTCTGCCGGCGCTGCGCAGGTAACGGGCAATGAGGGTCGGTGCAGACATGAAGGAACCCGGCGGAGTTGCGAAACTCCGTAAAAACAGGAACAATAACGAATCTATTATTTTACGGCAGAAGTAGGGCCGGGCGGCGCAAAGCCGCCCGGGCAAATGGTTTCCGAATCTTCCGCCCGTTACAATATCCGGCGTGCGCCCCCGGACGGCCCCTCCGTCCGTGACGGCGCTCTGCCCAGATTTCGACTCGGGATCCGGATTACGGCCGGTTCCCGCATATTCCGCACCGCGCCACTGAGCCGCGGAGACGGAACTGACGGAGTAGAACACAATGACTGCTGAACAGGAAAAGGCGCCCGCTGCTGAGAAGCTGCCGGTGACCGACGACATTCGCGAGGCCATGGCGCTGATCCGCCGCGGTACGGATACGTTTTTGATTGAAGAAGAATTCGAGCAGAAGCTCGCCCGCGCCAAGAAGGAAGGCCGTCCGCTTCGCTGCAAGCTCGGTCTTGATCCGACGGCGCCGGACATTCATATCGGCCATACGGTGGTGCTCAACAAGCTCCGTCAGCTGCAGGACCTCGGCCATACGGTGATTTTCCTCGTGGGCGACTTCACGGCGGCGATCGGCGATCCGTCCGGCCGCAACGCCACGCGTCCGCCGCTTTCGCATGAACAGATCGTCGAAAACGCCAAGACCTATCTCAATCAGGCGGGCATGGTGCTTGACCTTGATCGAACCGAAGTGCGCTACAACTCCGAATGGAGCAATGCGCTCGGCTCCGTGGGTCTCATTCAGCTCGCTTCCCGCTACACGCTCGCCCGCCTGCTCGAGCGCGACGACTTCGCCAAGCGTTTTGCCGAACAGGCTCCGATCGCCATGCACGAGCTCATCTATCCGCTGATGCAGGGCTACGACTCCGTGGCGCTCAAGGCCGACCTTGAACTCGGCGGTTCTGACCAGCGCTTCAACCTGCTCGTCGGCCGCGAACTGCAGCGCCAGTACGGTCAGGAGCCCCAGTGCATCCTGACGATGCCGCTTCTTGTCGGTCTCGACGGCCAGATCAAGATGAGCAAGAGCAAGCACAACTACATCGGCATTACGGACGCTCCGGACGACATGTTCGGCAAGGTGATGTCCATCTCCGACGCGCTGATGTGGGACTGGTACGATCTTCTCAGTCTGCGTCCGAACGCCGACATCGCCCTGCTCAAGAAGGAATGCGCCGAAGGCCGCAATCCGCGCGATGCCAAAGTCCAGCTCGCCAAGGAAATCGTGGCGCGCTTCCATTCCCAGAGCGCCGCCGACGCTGCCGAAACGGAATTCAACAACCGCTTCCGCGCCGGCGCCATGCCAAGCGACATTCCCGAAATGACCGTTGAGGCG
The DNA here is from genome assembly GCA_017936545.1 of Sutterella sp. Taxonomy (GTDB): domain Bacteria; phylum Pseudomonadota; class Gammaproteobacteria; order Burkholderiales; family Burkholderiaceae_F; genus Sutterella. Next base: position 55,096 of record JAGBFJ010000059.1, on the reverse strand, counting down.
CCCGAAGGCGAAATCCGTCTGGCCGCACTTCTCAAGAATGCAGGTCTCGTGCCTTCGGCTTCCGAAGCCAACCGCAACATCGATCAGGGCGGCGTGAAGGTGAACGGCGAAAAGATCACCGACCGCCAGACCGCTGTGAAGGCGGGCGAGACGATCGTCGTGCAGGTCGGCAAGCGCAAGTGGGCGAAGATCACCGTCGCCTGAGGAATGCATCCATGATTGTGCTTCTGCAGCGCGTGCGCGAGGCCTCCGTCAGCGTGGACGGACGGGTAACCGGGGCCGTCGGCCGAGGACTTCTCGCCTTCATCTGCGGGGAGCCGGGCGATGCTCCTGAGACCGTGAAAAAGCTCGCGGCCAAGACGGCGAAGCTTCGCATCTTCGAAGACGACGCGGGCAAGATGAACCGTTCGGTGCGCGATATCGGAGGCGACGTGCTCTGCGTGTCTCAGTTCACGCTGGCCGCGGATACGCGGTCGGGGAACCGTCCGAGTTTTTCGACGGCGGCTTCGCCCGCCGAAGGCCGTGCGGCCTACGAAGCCTTCGTGGCCGCCGTGCGCGAGGAGGGCTTCAGCGCTCCGACCGGCGAATTCGGCGCAGACATGAAGGTCGCGCTCGTCAATGACGGGCCCGCCACCTTCATTCTCCGTCTCTGATGCGACTGAGGCGAACAGCAGGGAAAGCCTCGCTGTTCGCCTTATTTTTTACTGTCTGCGGATAGTACGAACGCCGCAGACGGATTGCCTCAGACAGGGTGTCCGGCGGATTCCCCGTCTGCGGGGACAGCGCGCCGCTCCGTCTGATGCTATAACTGACCAACGCCGCGCACGCCCCGTTTTCAGGGGTTGCGGCGACAACCGAGGAGGAATGCCGTGAAACTGACATCCGTGAATTTCCGTGACGGCGAACTGATTCCCGAGGCCTTTGCCTGGGGCAGAATCGGCCCTGAGGGCAAGACCGTCCGTTCGGCCAATCTGAATCCGCAGCTAGCCTGGGATGACGTGCCCGAAGGCACGCGCTCCTTCGTGCTCGCCTGCCTTGACGACGACGTGCCCACCGATCTGGCCGAGCGCGACCGTTTGGGAGAAATTCCGGCTTCCCAGCTCCGTCGCCGTTTCGTGCACTGGGTGCAGCCCGACTGCCCTGCCTGCGTCCGGGAGATTCCCGAAGGGGCGATCGCCGAAGCAAGGAAATGCGCTTCCGGGTTCGGACGCCTCGGCATCAACGACTACAGCCGCGGCGGCACGCCTGAGGCGGGCGACACCGGCACGGGCTACGACGGCCCCTGCCCGCCCTTCTTCGATGCCCGCTGGCACTATTACCGCTTCATGGTGTTTGCGCTCGACACCGAGTCGCTTGACCTGCCCGCCGAGATCCGCTGGGCGGACGTCGAAGCGGCGATGAAGCCCCATCTTCTCGCGTCCGCCGAGCTCGTCGGACGCTATTCGCTCAACCCGCGGATCGCCGCCTGCTGAGCATCTGTATCCACCGGCCCGCGGCGTCTCCCGGGACTGATCCCCGCTGCGGCCTCTATCAGAAGGAATCGAGTCGTGTTCAAGCGCTCCAACACCATTGCCAAGGCTGATCCGGAAGTCTGGAATGCCATTGTCGAGGAAGTCTCCCGTCAGGAAGACCATATCGAGCTCATCGCTAGTGAAAACTATGCTTCGCCCGCCGTCATGCAGGCTCAGGGCTCCCAGCTGACGAACAAGTATGCCGAAGGCTATCCCGGCAAGCGCTACTACGGCGGCTGCGAATATGTCGACATTGTCGAAAGACTCGCCATCGAACGCGCCAAGAAGCTGTTCTGCGAGCCCGCCGGCGTCGACATGGCCGTGAACGTGCAGCCCCATTCGGGCGCTCAGGCCAATTCCGCCGTGTATTTCGGCCTTCTTGAACCGGGCGACACCATCATGGGCCTTTCGCTCGCCGAAGGCGGTCATCTGACGCACGGTATGCACCTCAACTATTCGGGACGCTATTTCAAGGTGGTTCCGTACGGTCTCGACGCAGACGAAGCCATCGACTACGACCGCGTGGCCGAGCTGGCCCGCGAGCACAAGCCGAAGATCATCGTGACGGGCGCTTCCGCGTATTCGCTGCGCATCGACTTCAAGCGCTTCGCCGACATCGCCCATGAGGTCGGCGCGCTTCTGATGGTGGACATGGCTCACTATGCGGGCCTGATCGCGGCCGGCGTGTATACGACGCCGTTCGGTCATGCCGACATCGTGACGACGACCACCCACAAGACGCTTCGCGGTCCGCGCGGCGGTCTGATTTTCTGCCGTCCGGATCTGGAAAAGAAGATCAACTCCGCAGTCTTCCCCGGCATGCAGGGCGGCCCGCTCATGCATGTCATCGCCGCCAAGGCCGTGGCGCTCGGCGAAGCTCTGCAGCCCGCCTTCCGGGAATACGGCCGCCAGGTGATCGTGAATGCCGCCGCCATGGCCGAGGAACTTCAGAAGCGCGGTCTGCGCATCGTGTCGGGCCGCACTGAAAGCCATGTGATGCTGGTGGATCTGCGTCCGCTCAAGATCACGGGCAAGGCCGCGGAAACGCTTCTCAATGCCGCTCACATCACGGTCAACAAGAACGCCATTCCCAATGATCCGGAAAAGCCCTTTGTCACGTCGGGCATCCGTCTCGGATCGCCGGCAATGACGACCCGCGGTTTCGGCGAAGCCGAAGCGCGCCGCGTGGCCAACCTGATCGTCGACCTGCTCGAGGCGCCTGAAGACGCCGCTGTTTTCGAGCGCGTCAAGGCCGAAGTCGCCGAGCTGACGCGAGCCTTCCCCGTTTACGGCGAATAAGTTCGGTTTTTCGCGGACAAAACCACTAGGGCTGACGTTCCGAGCAGGGCGTCAGCCCATATTTTGTGTTTGGAGGTTTGCGGGGCGGCAGTATCGGGATGTAAACTTAAACAATTGCCACATACCGCAAAACCTTGTGCGTCACAGCCTTGGATGCGGCCGATTCCGGAGTTTCCATATGCGCTGTCCCTTCTGTCAGAATCGGGATACCCAGGTCATCGATTCGAGAGCCCCCGAGGAAGGGTCCGTCATCCGACGCCGACGCCGCTGTCCCTCCTGCGGAAAGCGGTTCACCACCTTCGAGCGCACTCAGCTGACGATGCCCGTCATCGTCAAGCGCGGCGGCGTGAGAAGCGAGTACGACCGATCGAAACTTTATGCCTCGATGTCGCTCGCCCTCAGAAAGCGTCCTGTGTCTCCCGAAAAGATCGAGGATGCGGTGGACTCCATCGAACAGTCGATGATCCTCACGGGCGAACGAGAAATCCGCTCGAGCCGTGTCGGAGAACTGGTGCTGGAGGCGCTGCAGAGACTGGACACCATCGCGTACATTCGATTTGCATCGGTGTACTTCAACATCAATGATCCGCAGGCGTTCATCAGCATGATTCAGCGCGCAGCCGATCAGGCGGCGGGCAGAGAGGTGCGCGAATGACGCCGGCACGCGAGGAAGACGCCCGCTGGATGGCGCTGGCCCTCAGGGAGGCTGAAAAGGCCTGGCGGCTTTCGCCGCCCAATCCGTCGGTGGGAGCGGTCATCGTCAGGGACGGCCGGGTCGTCGGCGCGGGCTTCACGCAGCAGACGGGCGGCCCCCATGCGGAGATCATGGCGCTCAGAAACGCGTTCGAGCGGGGCGAGTCCGTTGACGGCGCTACGATCTACGTGACGCTCGAACCCTGTTCGCACTACGGGCGCACGCCCCCCTGCGCGCGGGCGCTCATCGAAAACCGTCTCGGGCGCGTCGTCGCCGCCGTGCGAGATCCCAATCCCGAAGTGGCGGGCAGAGGACTCAGAATGCTGGAGGACGCCGGCATCGAAGTGAGCTGCGGCGTTCTCGAGCATGAGGCATGGCTTGCCAATGCGGGCTTTCTGACCCGCATGACGACGGGACGACCCTGGGTCCGGCTCAAATGCGCGGCGACGCTGGACGGACGCACGGCCTTTGAGGACGGACGCTCGCAGTGGATTACGGGACCGGATGCCCGGGAGGATACTCAGTACTGGCGGGGACGCGCCGGCGCGGTCGTGACGGGCGTCGGCACCGTGAAGGCGGATGATCCGCAGATGACGGTCCGGCTGCCCGATCAGAAGCGCTTCCCGCTGCGCGTCGTGGCGGATGCCAGAATGGAAACGCCGCCCTATGCCCGGATACTGGCCGGCGGCGGCACGATCATTGCCGCCGCGGAGGACCATCCGGCAAGACGCGCCGCTCTGGAAGCGGCGGGCGCGGAAATCTGGCTGCTCCCCGATGCCGGCCGTCCCGGCAGGGTTGATCTCGGTAAAATGCTCGACAGACTCGGAGAGCGGCAGGTCAACGATGTGCATCTGGAGGCGGGCGCGGTGCTCAACGGCGCCTTTCTCGATGCGGACCTCGTCGACGAGATCGTTCTTTACACGGCACCCTGCCTTTTCGGCAGCGGCCGGCCCATCGCCGCCGTCGCCGAACCCGCTTCGCCGGGTGCGGCCCGCCGCTGGCATGTGGCGGACTTCCGGCAGATCGGCGGTGATCTGCGCATGATTCTTAGGAGAAAAGCTTAAATGTTTACGGGCATTGTTCAGGCTATCGGCAAGGTTCGCGAACCCGAGCCTCTCGGCAACGGCGTTCGCCTTACCATAGTTGCGCCGTCACTCGGCCTCAGCGACGTCAAGGTGGGCGATTCGATTGCCGTCAACGGAGCCTGCATGACGGTCATCGAAAAGAACGACACCGAATTCAAGGTGGACGTCTCCGCCGAAAGTCTTTCGAAGACGACCGGCCTCGATACCTTCGGCGAAGTGAATCTTGAAAAGGCCATGCGTCTCGGCGACCGTGTCGACGGTCATCTCGTCAGCGGTCATGTCGACGGCGTCGGTCAGGTCGAAACGATGGAGAAGGTGGCCGAGTCCTACCGTCTCGTGATCCGTGCGCCGCGCGTTCTCTCGCCCTACCTGGCCTACAAGGGGTCGATTACGGTGAACGGCGTGTCTCTCACGATCAACAAGGTTGAGGATACGGCGCTCGATACGCTTGTGTCGATCAACCTCATTCCGCACACGGTGGAAGTGACGACGCTCAAGCATCTGAAGCCCCAGACCTACGTCAATCTGGAAATCGACACCATCGCCCGATACATCGAGCGCATGATGTCTCTGCAGAACGACGAGGATTCCCTCTTCTGACGGGAGCGCCGTTCCGGATCCGACAGGGCCGCCCGGGCAGCATCATGCCGGGCGGCTTTTTGCTGGCCGCGGCAGGGAAGACCGATTCCGACCAGGACGGCAGAGGCGCAGAAAAGGGAGGCGTTCGGTTCTGACCGGGGCGTCCATATGCTCCGAAGAACACTGAATCGGCGGGGAAACTTGGAAAAACAGGGCGGCGAACGGGCGGGCCGACAAGCTTTCGCGCTAAAATATTGATCTCAGTGTCCGCAGATCGGCCTTTGCCGTGCTGCCGGCCCGACGGCGTTTTCCCGAACGCCGCCCGTAATGATTTCAGAAACTTGATTGCTCCCGCCCGTCATGTCGGCGCAGGAGGAGACAGAAAATGGCTGTTGATATTATTCCCACGAAGCTTGACGGCACGGATCTTCGCATCGGCATCGTTGTTGCGCGCTTCAATGAATACGCCGGCCGCGGCGAATTCGATGCCTGCCTTGACGAACTCAAGAAGCTCGGCGTTCTCGAAGAAGACGTGACCAAAGTGAGCGTGCCCGGCGCGCTCGAAATCCCGTTCGCGCTTCAGAAGCTCGCCCAGACGGACGAATACGATGCGCTCATCGCGCTCGGCGCCGTCATCCGCGGCGAAACCTATCATTTCGAACTCGTTTCGAACGAGTCGGGCGCAGGCATTTCCCGTGTGGCGCTCGACTACGACATTCCCGTCGCCAACGGCGTGCTGACGACCGAGAACGACGAACAGTGCGAAGAACGCATCGACATGAAGGGACGCGACTGCGCCCGCTGCGCCGTCGAAATGGCGAATCTCGCCAAGGAATTCGTCTCCGAGGAAGACTTCGAAGAAGAACCGGAAGACTAAAGGACTACCGATGACTGAACGCAAAGAAGGTCACCGTCAGCCGCATTCCGCGCGCCATCTCGCCCGCGTCTTCGTGCTGCTCGGACTTTATCAGTGGCTTGCCGATCCGACGCAGGACTATGCCGGCATCGAAGCGCATCTTTCCGGTCTGCTGCACGACGAAGGCGAGCAGCTCGAGGGCTGCGACATTCGTCCGAGCGACTTCGACAGGGCCGACAAGGCGCTCTTCTCGAAGCTTCTCGCCGGCGTGCTTGACCGCAACGCGGAAGTGGCCGAGATCCTGACGCATCATGTCGACCGCGAGCTCTCCCGAGTTTCGATGGTCGAGCGCGCCGTGCTCTATATCGGCGCCTATGAGCTTCTCGCCTGCCCGGAAACGCCGTGGCGCGTGGTGCTCAACGAATCCGTCGAGCTTGCCAAGCAGTTCGGCAGCGGCTACCGCATCACGAATGCCGTGCTCGAAAAGGTCGCGCGCGAAGTGCGTCCCGACGAGACCGCCGCACAGTAATACAATCAGACCCGCGGGACGCCGAGCCGTCCCAGGTACTGATGCCCGGGCCGTTCCTTCGTCCGAAGGAGACGGCCCTTGTTTTTGAGGAAGGAAAGACGGAAATGAGCCGTACCGGAGAGTTTCAGATTATCGACCGCTTCTTCACGCATGATGCCTTCGGCGAATGGCAGAGCCAGGGCGTGGGCGACGACTGCGCGATCATCGACACGGGCGCCGGACGCATTGCGGTCACGACCGACATGATGGCGGTCGGAACGCATTTTCTGCCGACGGCCCGTCCGGAGGACATCGGCTGGAAGGCGCTCGCGGTCAATCTTTCCGATCTGGCGGCTGCCGGCGCGTCGCCGCGGGCGTTTTTTCTGTCGATCGGTCTTCCCGAGCGTGACGACGCCTGGCTGGAGGGATTTTCCCGGGGTCTGATGGCGCTGGCTGCGGAGACGGGCTGCGCGCTGCTGGGCGGCGATACGACGAGAACGGCAGACGTGAACGGCACGCGCGCGCCGGTCACGATTTCGATTACGGCGATGGGAGCTCTTCCTGCGGGCAAGGGCCTGATGAGAAAGGGCGCCAGACCGGGCGACGACATCTGGGTCTCGGGAACCGTCGGCGATGCCTATGCGGCGCTCAAGCACCGCTGGGGGCACTGGCAGCTGATGCCCGATGCGGCAGAGGCGCTTTTCGCCCGCATGGACCGGCCGACGCCGAGACTCGCTCTGGGTTCCGCCCTGCTTGATCTGGCGACGGCCTGCTCGGACATTTCCGACGGCCTTCGCGCCGATCTCGGCCATATACTCGAACGAAGCGGCGTCGGCGCCGACCTGCGCTGGGAGGCGGTGCCGATTTCGCCGGCGCTGCGCTCGCTGTCGGTGAAGGCGCAGCAGGAGGCGGCGCTTTCCGGCGGCGACGACTACGAACTGGTTTTCACGGCTCCCGAATCCGCACGGCTTCGCATCGAACAGGCGGGGCTTCTCACCGACACGAGACTAACCCGTATTGGTAAGGTAACGGAAGGCATTACAGGCGATAATCTCACTGTACGTACAGAAAGCGGTGCAGTCGTTTCGACGGCCGTCGGCGGTTTTGATCACTTTGCCGGCTGAAAGCACCTGTAAGTTCCCGACCCCCGGAAACGTCACTGAGGAATAACAAAGCATGCTGACGAAATACGACGACTCCAATCCCGCCAATCAGATTGAAATTACCTCGCGCTTCGTGTGGTCGCATCCCGCGCATATGATCGCCGCCTTCTTCGGCGCCGGACTGCCCTCGAAGGCGCCCGGCACCTACGGCACGCTGGCGGGCGCGCTCGCCTACATCGTGCTCTCGCCCTCGATCCCGGCGGCGGGCTGGGTCGTGCTCGCGCTGGCGCTTCTGTTTGCCGGCATCTGGGCGGCCGACAAGGTGGCGCGCGATCTGGGCGTCAGCGATCATAAGAGCGTCGTCGTCGATGAAGTGGTCGGCATCTGGCTGCTCTACGCTTTCCTTCCTCACGGCATCGCCTGGTGGGTGGCCGGCTTCGTCGCCTTCCGCTTCTTCGACATCGTGAAGCTGCCGCCCGTTGACATCATCGACGAAAAGATGAAGAACGGCGCCGGCGTCATGGCCGACGACATCGTGGCGGCTTTCTATGCCTGGGTTGTGGTCAGCATTCTCGGCTGGCTCTTCGGCTGAATCCTGGCGGAATAAGAATATGACCGGTCTTGAGGAACGCATTGCGCAGGCTGCGGCGGAACTCGCTGCGGCGGCCTCCGAGCGGCGTCACCGGGTGGTGACGGCCGAAAGCTGCACGGGCGGCAGTCTGGCCGCGGCCATGACGGAGATTCCCGGCAGCTCCGAGTGGTTTGAGGGAGGGTTCGTGACCTACACGGCCCTTTCCAAAGCCGTTTACCTCGACGTAGCGCTCAACATGATCGAAAAGGAGGGCATCGTGAGCGAGCCCGTGGCTCAGGCCATGGCCCGCGGCGCTCTCGCCTGCAGTCCCCGTGCGACGCTTGCCGTCGGCATCACCGGCATTGCCGGTCCCGGCGGCGGCACGCCGGACGTGCCCGTCGGCACCGTGGCGATCGGCTGGGCGGAACGCTTCAACGAGCACATCGTGACCTGCTCGCGGACGATTCATGTGCCCGGAACCCGCCGCATTGTCCGCCAGCAGGCGGTTCTGACGGCGCTTCTCGGTCTTGCGGAGCTCATCCGCTTCGGCAATCCGGCCGTCATGCCCTGCGAATACTGAGCCGTTTCCGACCTGCGCGCCCGTTCTTCAGACGGGCGCGTTTTATTTATGAGGATGATCCGGCTGACGGTCGTCTCAAGAGGACTCCCCGGCGTCAGGGTATATCGCAAAGTAGTGATATACTGAAGTATTATCAATTTTTCTCTGTGTATCTTCTATGCAACGCATCCGCGGTCGGAGTCACGGACGATGCCGGCTCGCTGATAATCATCCCTTCATCACCTTCTCTTCCTCTTCCGGAGCTTCTCAAGTAATAAAGGAATCGAATAATTGAGAAGTCGCCTATGCAAGAAATACTTTCTTCACTGCTTTACCTCGTCATTCTCATGGGCTTTTCGGCGTTCTTCTCCGCCTCCGAAACAGCTCTGATGTCTCTGAGCGCGTCGCAGCTCGCCCGAATGAAGAAGGGCAATGCGCTCGACAAAGTGATCTGCATGCTCGTGTCGAACCCGCAGCGCCTGCTCTCGGTTATTCTCGTCGGGAACATGTTCGTGAACGTGCTCCTCACCGCCATCTGCGCTTCGCTTCTTTCCATGCTCTGCATGGGCTCGAGAGGCGACAACGGCTTCTTCTTCATGACGGTGCTCCCGGCCCTGCAGTATCTCGGCTTCAGTTTTGAGCCCGAGCAGCTCGGCAGCGTGTCGGGGCTCTTCAGCACGATTCTCAACATTGCGCTCGTGACGCCCGCACTGATCATCATGGGCGAACTGACGCCGAAGTCCGTTGCCTACGGCAACGCGACGACGATGGCGCGCATCGCGGCGCTGCCGCTCAAGTACCTGAGCCGTCTGATTCTGCCGATCGTCTGGGTGCTTGAAATGATCTGCAAGTTCCTGCAGAAGCTTCTCAAGATGGATACCGACAAGGGTGAGTCGGAAGTGCTGAGCCGTACGGAAATCGCTGCGACGCTGCACGGCGGAGCCCAGTCCGGTTCGACGAGCAAGGAGGAGCTGCAGCTGCTGGAAAGCATCATTCAGTTCGACATGCTCCGCGTGCGCGACATCATGATTCCGCTGTCGGAAGCCGTGATGATCGACGACTCCACGTCCGTGCGCGAAGCCTATGATCAGGCCCGCCGCATTCCGGGCAAGTACGTCGCGGTTTCTCATCAGGGCCGCGTGCGCGGCGCGATGTGCTTTACGGACTATCCGCGCTGGGTGAGCACGATCGGTGACAAGCCGCTCTCGGCGCTTGATCTGACGGACGAGGACGACGATGAAGTGACGTCGCCGCTTTATCCGCCCAAGAAGATCAGCGACGAAGTGCGCGTTGAATGGCTGCTGTCGCAGATGCGCGACCAGCCCTGGAAGATCGTGATCGTCGAAGACGTCGACGGCCGCGAAATCGGCATCCTGACGCTTGAACGCATTCTCGAAGGCGTCGTCGGCGCCACGCGAAAGGGAGACAAGAAATGATCGGCCTTATTCTCAGCTCCCTGATCTGCTTCGTGCTGCTGGCGCTTCTGGCTTTTGCCAACTGCGCCGAAACCGCCTTTACGTCGGCCAACGCCGCCTGGATCCGCGAGCAGGCGGAAAAGGGCGACAAGCGTGCGAAAACGGCTCTCTACTTCATGGAGAATCCGGAAAACTTCCTGCTGACGTCGCTTCTGAACGCCAACGTCTGGAACGTGAGTCTCGTCACGGTCTTTCAGGTAGCAATTGCCTCCTGGATCACGACGAGCGAAGCCTTCCGCCGTTTCATCACGGCACTCGGCGGCTCGAGCACCGACAGCTGGGACGAACTCATCACGTCCGTGATCGTGACGGCCGTCGGTCTCATCTTCGCGGAAATTCTGCCCAAGGCCATCGCGCGCACGCACGGCAACCGTCTTGCCCTCGTCTTCGCGGGTCCGCTGAAGCTGAGCGAACAGATCTTCCGCTGCGTGATGCCCGTCGGCGTGATCATGGAATCCTCCCGCCGAATCATCCGTTACCTCGGCGTCAGCTCGAAGCGCAAGCAGGTGATCACCCGCGACGACCTTCGCATTCTTGCCGAAACTATGGAAGAGCAGGGCGTGGTGAAGGGCGACGTGGGCGATATGCTTCAGTCGGCGCTCGACATGAACGAAAAGCCCGTGACGTCGATCATGGTTCCGCTCGTCAATATTCAGTCGGTGCAGATCGGCGCGCCGATTTCCGAAGTGGAGCGCATCTCTTCGCTGACGGGTTTCCAGTGGCTGCCTGTGTACCGCAACCGCATCGACGAAGTGCTCGGCGTGATCGGCCTCCATGTCATCACCGAGAAGCTCGGCGGTCTTCCGACGGCTGAAAATTCCAGAGAGAGCGTGGAGCGCTTCATGATCCGCGACATTCTCTTCGTGCCCGACACGATGACGCTCAAGGGGCTGCACGACGCCTTCCGCAGCCGCAACCGCGCACCGGCGTTCGTGATCAACGAATTCGGCGGCATTCTGGGTCTGGTCACCTATGAAGACCTGGTGCTTTCCGTGGCGGGCTGGGTGAACAACACCCGGGACAAGGAACGCTTCTCCGACGTCGACCGCATTGCGCCCAACGTCTTCGACTGCGACGCCCGCATCGACGTCCGCGAAATCGAAGACGAGCTCGACTGCGACATCGAAGCCGAAGACTTCACGACGGGCGCCGGCCTGGTGATGAAGCTCGCCGGCCGCATGCCCGTGCCGGGCGACGAATTCCGCACGGAAGACTTCGTCGTGCGCGTGCTCGACGCCGACCGCCAGCACATCAAGCGTCTGCGCTTCGTGGCGATCGACTTCGGCAAAAAGAAGAAGTAACCGTCCGGCCCCGGGCCGGCGGATGCTGCCGAAAGACTTCAGGGAGAGCGTTCGAGAGGGCGCTCTCCCTTTTTACGTTTGGCAAAACAATCGTTCGGAAATGTCATGGAAACGTCATCCCGTCCTGCAATAATAAAACGGGATTTTCACTGCGGAAGCGGCTGAAAGAGGGAGTTCCGAAGCCCCTGAAATCGGACGCTGCCACACACTATGTCAAGCTGGATTGATATCGGCATTCTCGTCATTCTCATTGGTATGAACGGCGCCTTCGCCATGAGCGAGGTCGCTCTTATCGCAAGCCGCCGCGCCCGCCTGCAGCGCATGGCGCAGGACAATACGCCGGGCGCAAGGCGCGCCGCGGATCTGAACGCGGACCCCAACCGCGCCCTTTCCACCATTCAGGTGGGCATTACTTCCATCGGTCTTCTTTCCGGTATTTTCGGTGAATCGGCACTGGCCCAGCCGGTCGCGGAATGGCTGATGACGCTCGGCGTCGGCCGTGAAACGGCATCGGCCTGCGGCATCGTGCTCGTCGTCGTTCTGCTGACCTATTTCTCGATTGTTCTGGGCGAACTGGTGCCCAAGCGCGTGGGTCAGACGGATCCCGAGCGCCTCGCTTGCCGCGTTTCGCCGATTCTTCATGCGCTTTCAGTGCTGGCGGCGCCCTTCGTGAAGCTGCTGAGCGTGTCGACGTCCGGCATTCTGAAGCTTCTTCGCGTAGATACGAGCCGTCAGGCTCAGGTGACTGAAGAAGAAATTCACGCCATGATCGACGAGGGCGAGGAAACGGGCGTCATCGAAACGGCGGAGCGCGACATGGTGCGAAACGTCTTCCGGCTCGACGACCGTCAGGTCGGATCGCTCATGACGCCGAGAGCGGACATCGAGTGGATCGATCTGGAGGATCCGATTGAGGTCAATATCGAAAAGCTGCGTGTATCCAAGCGTTCCCGTCTGCCGGTCTGCGAGGGCAGCCTCGACGACGTGAAGGGCTTCTGTTCGACCTGTTCGCTGCTGCAGCAGGTGATGAAGGACGGCAAGGCCGACTTTCGGGCCAATCTGCTGCCGCTCGTGTATGTGCCCGAGTCGCTCAACGGCATGGAGCTTCTGGAAAACTTCCGAAAGACGGATACGCCGGTCGCGCTGGTCGTAGACGAATACGGCGAAGTGCAGGGCATTGTGACGCCCCGCGATCTGCTGGAGGCCATTGCGGGCGAATTCAAGCCCGAGACGCCGGGGGACGCCTGGGTCGCCAGGCGCGAAGACGGCTCCCTGCTTCTGGACGGCATGATTCCCGTGCCCGAATTCAAGGACGTCCTCGGCATCCGTAGCGTGCCTGAAGAAGAGTTCGGGCGCTACAACACGCTCGCCGGCATGATGATGCTTCTTTTGGCCAGACTGCCGAAGGAGGGCGATACGGCCGTCTGGAGCGGCTGGAGGCTCGAAGTCGTCGACATGGACGGACGCCGCGTCGACAAGGTGCTGGCCGTGCGGGAGCCCGAGCCGCAAGCCGATGCGAACGGCGGACACGGCGCCGATTAAGCGGCTGTTTCGCCGGAATACGGACGGGCGGCCGCGTGCCGCCCGTTTTGACTCGGGAAACGTGTATAACTGAACAGACGCACTTTTTCCTAAGGATGACTGATGACGGAACAACATGCCAAGAGAGGCCGTCTGGCCGGCGCCGCAGCAGGCGCTGCGGTGCTTGCGGCCGCCGCTGCCGCGGGCTTCGTGTACTGGGAAGGCACGGTTTTTGATGCGCGCTTCGCCGATTTCGCCAAGCGTCTTTCCGAGGAAGGCGCGCGGGCCGGACTTACGATCGCAGCCGAAGAAACAGATCGAAGCTTCGCAGGCCGAGGGCTGTCGCTTTCCGTGGCTTCGCCGGGCGTGAAGCTCCGCTGGACGGGCCGCGCGGAATTCGGCTTCGGCTCGAAAGCCGTCCTGAGGTTCGATCCGGATAAGGAGGCGGCCGAAGCTCTTCGGGCGGAAGGCATTGAGGGGCTCGGCGACGAGCTGACCGTGACTGCTGACGCGACCGGGCGGGAGATCCGCTATGACTGGAAGCTGAAGCCTTTCGGCCTGAAAGGAGAGGACGGTCTGCACTGCAGCGTGGGCGCGGTGACGCTCAAGGGCGGCGCCGACTTTGCCTCCGCGGCGCTGCACTGGGACGGCATGCGCTGCGAGGCGGAGGGGGAAGAGCTTTCGATTGCTTCCGCCGATGCGGATTATCGGGCGAAGAACGAAGGCGAAACTTTTGCGCTCGATCTGAGATCGTCGGAGATGATTTACCGATCGTCGGAAACGTCTGTGGAAATGACGGAACTGACGTTCGCGGCATCCGGCGGACCGGCAAAGCAGACGGCAGAGAAGGCTGATCGGAGCAAGGCGGACAAGACCGCGCCGGCGGAGAAGCAGCCGAAGATTTTCGATTTCGGCTACGGACTGACGGTGACGTCCCTCAAGCTTGACGGTGAAACGGTGCTCGACAAGGGCTCGCTGCAGCTGCGCCTTCTCAATGTCGAGGAAGAGCTCGCGGCGGGCGTTGCCGCGGAGAGTGCGGCCGGCGAAGGCTTTTCCGCGCTGGCCCGTCTGGAAGACGCTTTCATGAACCGCGGACTCGTGCTTGAGCTGGATGAAGCGCTGCTCGCGAGAAACGGCGGCCGGGCCGAGCTCACAGGGCGGCTTGCCCGCACGGCGGAGAGATTCGGCGCTTTGGCCCTCTCGATTGATCCCAAGGCTGCGGCAGGACTGCCCGACATCGAGAGCGAACTGAAACTGTACCGGGATGAAGGTCTGCTCAAAGAGAATGACGGACGGCTGACGTCGCACATCGAGATTCGCGAGGACGGCGTGGTTGCCAACGGAAAGCCGCTCTGATCGGCGGAGTCGCCGATGAAATGTGAAAAACCGCGCCGGAGGAGACGAACGGCGCGGTTTTTCATCAGGGAGAAAACCGGATCAGGGCACGCGGATCTTGGTGAATTCGCGGCACTGATCGCAGAGCAGCTGAGGCTTTTTGTGGCCCTTGTAGCATTCGAGGCATTTGGCGCCCTCGACATGGGAGTCGTGGGGGGTGATTCGTTCTTGTCGGTTTTGGCGGCGACTTTGGCCATGCTGCCGTGACAGACGGAGCAGGCGAAACCGCGGTTGCCGTGCCGGTGAAATGCGCGCCGTGCGCTGATCAGGTCAGCCGATGATCAATGTCAGCACCAGAGCTTTTCGGCGGTAGTGGTGCGGCCGATGATGCCATGAAATCCGAACCGTGAAAACCGAACAGAATGGGAGAGGATCTTGTTCGCGAAATGAAAATGATTTCTGAGAAAGACGAAAAAGCGCCCCGGAGGACGCTTTTCCAAGAGGAGAGTTTTCTTAACTCGACTTAATGGCGGGCAGCATTGATGGCGTCGCGGGTAGCAGCGGCTGCGCGCCGCGCGGCTTCCTTCCAGTCGTCTTCGCGGCTTGCGTAGATGATGGCGCGGCCGGAATTGATGACCATTCCCGTGCCGCCGGCGGTGACGCCGGCCTTCACGCAGGCGTCAATGTCGCCGCCCTGAGCGCCGATGCCGGGAACGAGAAGCGGAAGAGATGGCGCGATGCGGCGGACGTTGGCGAGCTCGGCCGGATAGGTCGCGCCGACCACGAGACCGAGTTCGCCCGAGAGATTCCATTCGGAAGAAGCAAGACGGGCGAGACGTTCGTAGATGCGTTCGCCGTTCACTTCGAGCATCTGAATGTCGTCGCCGCCGGGATTCGAGGTGCGGCAGAGAATGAAGGCGCCCTTTTCGGCGTAGGCAAGGTAGGGCTTGATGGTGTCGAAACCCATGAAGGGAGAGAGCGTCACACAGTCCGCTTCGTAGCGTTCAAAGGCTTCGCGGGCGTAGTGCTCGGCCGTCGATCCGATGTCGCCGCGCTTGGCGTCGAGAATGACGGGTACCTTCGGATAGTTGTCGTGAATGTAGTCGATGACGGCCTTGAGTTCGTCTTCGGCGCCGCAGGAGGCGAAGTAGGCGATCTGGGGCTTGAACGCGCAGACGAGATCCGCTGTGGCGTCGACGATGCCGCGGCAGAAATCAAAAAATGCGCCTTCACGGCCGGCGAGTTCGTGCGGAAAGCGGGTCGGGTTCGGGTCAAGACCCACGCAGAGGAGCGAATCGGCGTTCTGCCAGCGCTCGCTCAGCATTTCGGTGAACTTCATACAAGATCCTGCTGAAAAGAAAGTGGAAGTGGGAGCCATATTAACAAATTCTTTCCCGAGTAAACGCCTAGAAGGGGCCCGCCCGGCGCCCGGAGGCGGTAAGCTTGAAAGCACTGTGCGGGCAAGTGATGTGCCGCGCAGAGGTTTCGAATTATTCAGCCCCTCGGAGGACCCCAGCATGACTTTCAACCGCCGACAGATTCTCGCCTGTGCCGGTCTTTTCAGCCTTGCCGCCGCAGCCGCGCCCGTGATGGCTGCCGACAAGAAGACCTGGCCGAAAAAGCCCGACGTCCCGACGGACTTCAATGCCGAGGAATTCTTCGTGGAGCTCGAGGAAAAAGGCACGGGCATTGTTTTCGGCAACAAGGATGCCAAGATCACGGTCCGAGTGGTGTTCGATACCCAGTGTCCGTGGTGTGTCTGGCAGTACAAGGAATTCGAGCCCTATCTCGATCGCGTGAAGTTCGTCTGGTACCCGGTCGCCGTGCTCAACCCCTGGAGCGAACCGCAGGGCGCCGCCATTCTGAGCGCCGCCGATCCCGCCAAGGCCTTCCTGGAACATGAAGCTCACTTCAAGGATGAATTCCGCGGCATCGACGTGCGCGGCAAAGAATATCCGTTCGAGGTGCGCAAGCAGGTCTGGGACAACAGCAAGGTTGCCCGCCGCGCCGGCACCCGTTCGGTGCCCTTCTCCGTGGCCAGAACGGCGGACGGCCGCTACGTGCCGGTCGCCGAACAGAAGGGAGCGGAATTCGCCAGGCTAGTCGGTCTCTGACCGCTGATCGGCATTGATTTGACTGAAGCGCTTTCGGGCGGAAGCCCGGAGGCGCTTGTTTTTTAATACTCCGCAGCAGTGTTCGCAGCCAATTATTAATCGAACATGATGATATCAAATTGATGCAATCGACTGCACTGCAGATGTATTCGGTTGCCTTTCGACCAAATGGGAAATGTAAAGAGCACTCTAGGCATATTTCCCTATTCTAGAATTCCTATAGGTAATGAACGTCCGTTCATTGTCGGGCGGATGTTCGGCTTCATAGGAGTGATCATTATGCTTAATCGTCGTGCTCTTCTTACCGGTGCCGCGGCTCTGCCCGCAGCGATTGCCTCGGGTTCTGCGCTTGCAGCCGATCCGTGCTCGCTTCCGACCAAGTGGGACAAGACCTACGACGTCATCGTGATCGGTTCGGGCGGTGCGGGCATGTCTGCCGGCATTGTTGCGAAGGAAGCGGGCGCCAATGCGGTGGTTCTCGAAAAACTCGCCTTCCCGGGTGGCAATACGCTCGTGTCGGGCGGAGGTCTCAATGCGGCCGTGCCTGAGGATGCCAAGGCGGCGGGCGTGGAGGATTCGCCCGAGCTGCATGCGAAGCAGACGCTGGCTGCGGGTGACTTCCGCGGCGATCCGGAACTCGTCGCCATTCTGACGAAGGGAGCTCCCGAGTCGATCAAATGGCTGGAAAAGATCGGCGTGAAGTATCGTCCGGGCGTCTACCAGATTTACGGCGGTCTCTGGCCGCGTTGCCACAACCCGCTCGGCCAGAGCGGCAGCGACTACATCAAGGCTGCGGTGAGCTATGCCAAGAAGATCGGACTTGAGGTGTTCACGAACCACAAGATCACCGGCATCATCCGCGAAAAGCCCGATGCCGGCCGCGTTTTCGGCGTGGAAGTCGAGGTGAAGGGCCGCAAGGAATACTGGCGTGCGACGAAGGGCGTGGTGGCTGCTGCCGGCGGCTTCTCGGCCAATCCGCAGATGTGCTCCTTCTTCGACCCGCGTCTGACCCGCCTCAATACGACGAACCAGCCGGGCGCCACGGGTGAAGTGCTGACCTACATCCAGAGCGTGAACGGTCTGGCGGTCGGTCTGGACTACATCCAGTGCATCCCCTGGACGGCGCCGGGCTACAAGCACACGGCCGACGTCTTCCAGGCGATCGAATACTGTATCTTCATCAACAAGGAAGGCAAGCGCTATGTGGCTGAAGACGCTCGCCGCGACGTGATTCGCGACGCGACGCTCGCTCAGACGGATCAGACGGTGTATCAGCTCGTCGACGTGGACGGCTTTGTTGAAAACAACAAGTACTACGACAAGATGAACCACGAAGCGCTGAAGAACGGCACGCTCTTTGAAGCCAATACGCTTGACGAACTTGCCAAGCTCGTCAATCTGCCGGCCGAAGAGCTGAAGAAGACGGTTGCCGAGTACAACCGCCTGGTCGACACCAAGAAGGACCCGCTCGGCCGCTCCGAAAAGATGCTCTGCCGCAAAATCGTGAAGGCGCCCTTCTATGCCGGTCCGTTCGGCATGTGCCGTCACCATACGATGGGCGGCGCCCGCATCGACACGAAGGCCCGCGTCCTTGACCGTCAGGGCAAGGTGATTCCGGGGCTTTACGCTGCGGGTGAAGTGACGGGCGGCATCCACGGCACGAACCGCGTCGGCGGCAACGCCATCGCCGATATCTTTACGTTCGGCCGTCTCGCAGGCGCCAGCGCCGCGGCCGGCGTCTGAGATGTCCTGAACCCGATGGGAAGGCCCAGAGCCCGAGGGACGGCCCCGGGCAGCCTTCTTCCGCCGCCCCGCCGGGCCGACCGCCGGGGCGGCGGTGTTTTCCGGTTCGAAAGCGGCGGACGGCATATGAAAAGGGCCCGGTTCCTCAGCGGAACCGGGCCCTGCAGTTCATTACGCCGATCCGAAGACCGGCGTCAGAGTGCTGCCGGCTTGAATTACATCATGCCGGGCATGCCGTCCATGCCGCCCATGCCTGCCGGCATCGGCTTTTCTTCCTGCGGAAGATCGGCCACCATGCAGTCGGTCGTGAGGATGAGCGCGGCCACGGAGGCGGCGTTCTGCAGAGCGGTGCGGGTTACCTTCGTCGGGTCGAGAACGCCCATTTCGACGAGGTCGCCGTATTCGCCCGTCTGGGCGTTGTAGCCGTAGTTGCCGGAGCCGTGAGCGACTTCGTTCACGACCACGCTCGGTTCGTCGCCGGCGTTGGCGACGATCTGGCGGAGCGGTTCTTCCATGGCGCGCAGAACGATGCGGATGCCGGCGTTCTGTTCGTCGTTGTCGCCCTTGAGGTCGCGGATGGCCTGCTTGGCGCGGATGAGAGCCACGCCGCCGCCGGCCACGATGCCTTCTTCAACGGCAGCGCGGGTGGCGTGCAGAGCGTCTTCGACGCGGGCCTTCTTTTCCTTCATTTCGACTTCCGTCGCAGCGCCGACCTTGATGAGGGCCACGCCGCCGGCGAGCTTGGCAACGCGTTCCTGCAGCTTTTCACGGTCGTAGTCGCTCGTGGCGGCTTCGATCTGGGTGCGGATGTTCTTCACGCGGTTTTCGATGGCTTCAGCCTGGCCGGCGCCGTCGATGATCGTCGTGTTTTCCTTGGTGACTTCAACCTTCTTGGCCGTGCCGAGCTCGGCAAGCGTGGCCTTGTCGAGGGACAGACCGACGTTGGAGGAGATCACCGTGCCGCCCGTCAGGATGGCGATGTCTTCGAGCATGGCAGCGCGGCGGTCGCCGAAGCCCGGGGCCTTGACGGCGACAACCTTGAGGATGCCGCGGATGGAGTTCACCACGAGCGTGGCAAGCGCTTCGCCGTCGATGTCTTCAGCGATGATGACGAGCGGACGGGCAGCCTTGGCAACCTGTTCGAGCACCGGGAGAAGTTCGCGGATGTTGCTGATCTTCTTGTCGTGCAGAAGGATGAACGGGTTGTCGAGAACGGCGGCCTGCTTTTCGGGCTGGTTGATGAAGTAGGGCGAGAGATAACCGCGGTCGAACTGCATGCCTTCGACGACTTCGAGTTCGTTCTTGAGGCTCTTGCCGTCTTCAACGGTGATCACGCCTTCCTTGCCCACCTTGTCCATGGCTTCGGAAATGATTTCGCCGATTTCCGTATCGGAATTGGCGGAAATGGAGCCGACCTGAGCAATTTCCTTGTTCGTGGTCGTCGGCTTGCTGATCTTCTTGAGCTCGTCGATGGCAGCGGCGACGGCCTTGTCGATGCCGCGCTTGAGATCCATCGGGTTCATGCCGGCGGCAACGAACTTCATGCCTTCGTCAACGATGGCCTGGGCGAGAACCGTGGCGGTCGTCGTGCCGTCGCCGGCGTTGTCGCTCGTCTTCGAGGCGACTTCGCGCACCATGCAGGCACCCATGTTTTCGAACTTGTCCTTGAGTTCGACTTCCTTGGCGACGGACACGCCGTCCTTGGTCACCGTCGGACCGCCGAAGGCGCGTTCAAGCACCACGTTGCGGCCCTTCGGACCGAGCGTGACCTTGACGGCGTTGGCGAGAACATTGATGCCGCGAACCATCTTGGAGCGGGCGTCATCACCGAAAAGAACCTGCTTAGCAGCCATTTTCTTTCAAATCCTTTTAGCTTGTAAAAACTGAATGCTGTTGGAGTGCCGGAGAGGCAAATCAGGCGAGAACGCCCATGATGTCTTCTTCGCGCATGACGAGGAGTTCCTCGCCGTCGACCTTCACGGTCTGGCCGGAGTACTTGCCGAAGAGAACGCGATCGCCGACCTTGACGTCGGGAGCGATGATGCGGCCGGCTTCGTCGCGCTTGCCCGGGCCGACGGCGATCACTTCGCCCTGATCAGGCTTTTCGCCGGCGGAATCCGGAATCACGATGCCGAAAGAGGTGGTCGTTTCGGCGGCAAGACGCTTGATGATGACGCGGTCATGCAACGGACGGATCTGCATTTAGAGTTCTCCAATATCAAAACGGAACATATCGGAGCGGGGCTGCGGGGGATCAATCTGCGCCCGACGCCCTCGGCTCCTTTGTAAAAAACCTTGCCCCGGCATCCCCGCCGGAGCGGTTTGCCTTAGCATTTATCCCCTATATGGGGACGCCCCCGAAAAAAACAAGGGGCGCGGTGAAATTTTTTTACAACTTGGCTCTAGGGCTTGCGGGAGTAAGGATTGAGAGGCAAAAGCAGTGCAGCTTGCACGCTGCTGGCAGCGGGTGCTCTGCTGCTGACGGGGGTGCCTGCGGAGGCCGGGGAACCGGGCCTGCCGCCGGTGCTCATGAAGGCGGCTGCGCGCTGGAAGGTGGATCCTGCGGACGTGACGGTGTCGCTGACGGCGCTCGAAGGCACGGGCGTGATCGGGGCGGCCGGCCGGCAGAACGGCGCGAAGCCGGTCTTCGCCTGGCATGCGGACCGGCCCGCTGCGCCGGCGTCAACCGCCAAGCTCGTGACGACGCTCGCCGGTCTGGAATTGCTCGGCGGCGCCTGGCGCTGGTCGACCGGCATCTATGCCGATGCCCGCCCCGATGCCAAGGGACGGATCGGAACGCTGTATATCCGGGGCGGCGGCGATCCGACGCTCGTCGTTGAAAAGTTCGCGCTTCTGCTGGACCGGCTGGCCCAGCTCGGTCTACGCCACATCGCGGGCGACATCGTTGTTGACCGGTCCTACTTCGATATCCCGAAGGGCGACCCGGCCGCGTTCGACGGCAGAAGGAACCGTCCCTACAATCAGCTTCCCGATGCGGCGCTCGTCAACTGGCGGAATCTGAGTTTTGATTTCGTGCCGGATCCGGCGGCCGGACGAGCGCGGATCGTGACCGTGCCCAGACTGGCCGGCGTCCGGGTGCCCGCCTCCGTGCCTCTCAAGAAGAAAGGCGGCTGCGGCGACTGGAAGACGGCGATCGGCTATCGGCTGACGTCCGCCGCCGACGGAACGAAGACCGTGAAGTTCGACGGTGCCTTTCCCGCCGCCTGCGGAGAGAAGAACTTCAACGTCATCGCCTTTCAGGCGGATGAATATCTCGAGCGGCTCATCCGGGCGCTCTGGGTGAAAGAAGGACGCACCTGGAGGGGACGCGTCGTGACGGGTCGCGTGCCCGACAAGGCCGAACGGCTGGCCGTGCATTTTTCGCCGGCGCTTCCGGAAGTGACGGCACTCGTCAACAAGTGGTCCAACAATCAGATTGCCAGACATATTTTTCTGACGCTCGGAACCGTCCGGGTGAAGCAGGAGGCGGAGGCCGGGGAGACTGACGGAAAAGACGCGTCCGCGCCGGCCAGAGGCGTGACGCTGGACGATGCGCGCTCGGTGCTGGCCGAGTGGCTGGCCGGCAAGGGCATCGATCCCCGGAGCATCCGGATCGACAACGGCTCGGGTCTTTCGCGAGACACCCGAACGACGGCGGCAGCCATGACGGATCTGCTTGCCGCGGGCTGGATGAGTCCCTATAGGCATGAATTTACGGCCTCTCTTCCGATGTCGGGCGTCGACGGCACGATGAGCCGTCGAAAAGTTGCCGTGGAACGGGCTCACCTGAAGACGGGGTTCCTGTCCGACGTGCGTTCTGTCGGCGGCTATGTCTACGGTGCGGACGGCCGGTGGTACGCCCTCTATGCGAGCGTTCTCGGAGAAAAGAACATGCCGGGCGGCATCGCGTTTCTTAACAGCGTGATCGAGTGGGCCTACGACCGGCCCGCTGCAGCGCCTTAAAAGACGGAAGGATAAAATGAAGAAAGGCGGCATCCCTGCTTTCGGGAATGCCGCCTTTTCATTGCGGACAGTCTCAGCGGACCTGCTTTTCCAGCGCTTCGATCACGATGCCCGGCGTCAGCAGCTCGGGGAGCACCTCGACGCGGCCGTCGGAACGGTAGACGAGATAGAGAGGCACGCCGGAGCGTCCGAACTGAGCCAGCACCTCGGTGATGGCCGGATCGCGGTTGGTCCAGTCACCGACGAGAAGCACGTAGCCGAGTTCGCGGAATTTCTCCTGCACTTCGTCACGGTTGAGAGCCGCCAGCTTGTTGGCCTGACAGGTGACGCACCAGGCGGCCGTAAAGTCGACGAACACCGGATGCCCTTCGGTCAGCGCAGCCTTGACGGCGTTCTCACTCCAGGGCTGCCAGTCGCCGCGTCCTGCGACGGTGCCGTCGCGGTCGAATTCGCCCGTCGCAATGACGCCCACCACGGCAGCCGCCGAGACGCCCATGACGCCCATCAGAATCCGGTTGCTGCCGCGGCCCCACTGCTCGCGTCCGAGCAGCCAGAGAGCGACCGTCGTGGCGCCCGAGGCAGCGGCCATGAGGAGCATGCCGTTGAGACTCACCTGCTTGGACAGCACCCAGGCGAGCCAGACGACGGCCAGCGCCATCGGCACGGCCATCACCTTGCGGAAGATGTCCATCCAGGCGCCGGGTTTCGGCAGAAACTTCGACCAGGCGGGGAAGACGCAGAGCAGCAGCCAGGGCAGAGCCATGCCGAGACCGAGCGACACGAAGACGGCGAGCGCTTCGAAGGCGGGCTGCGTCACGGCGTAGCCGAGGGCCGCGCCCATGAAGGGCGCCGTGCAGGGACTCGCGACGATGACGGCCAGAACGCCCGTAAAGAACGAGCTGCCGGCGCCGGACTTCGGCGCGCTTCTCGCCGCCCGGCTGTCGGCCAGATGGCTCGCCGCCGTGAATTCAAAGACGCCGAACAGATTGAGCGTGATGGCGACGAAAAGAATGATGAGGAAGGCCACGACCCAGGGACTCTGGAGCTGGAATCCCCATCCGAGGGCCATGCCCACGCCCCTGAGCGCAAGCAGCAGGCCGGCTAGCGCCGTCATCGTGAGGAGCACGCCGGCCGTGAACGCGATGCCGTGGGGAAGCAGACGTTCTCCGCGGCGGTAGCCTTCGACGAGCTGCAGAATCTTGAGCGACAGAATCGGGAAGACGCAGGGCATCAGGTTGAGAATGAGGCCGCCGAGGAAGGCGAAGACCAGCGCCGTGAGCGTCGTCACAGATACCTGGGCTTCAAAGGCGGGCAGCACGCCCGAGAAGACGGGCGGCGCGGAAACCGTGCCCCTGACGAGCGGCATGTCCGCTTCGACTGCCCAGCCGCCCCCGCTCGGGCCGCCGTCGGCAACCAGGACGCCTGAGAGACGCTCGCCCGGTGCTTTGGCGTACTCGGGGTCGAGCGTCATCAGAAGCGACGACGAGCCGTCCTTGTCTCTGGCGAACACCGGTTCGTCGGCGAGAACGAAGGCCCGCTCGGCAAGCGGGAAGAAGGAGAGCGACTTTTCGACGCCGACCGAAGCCGCAGGCAGGTCGATGCGCAGACGGTTGTCCTCGTAGACCGCCTTCAGACCGTCGATGCTGGCCGCCTCGGGAATGAGCGAGATCGCGCCGGCCACCAGATCGGCGTCGGGCGACGGTTTCGGCGCTACGTTGTAGGGAAGCGTGATTTCAGCGTCTCCCTCGCCAGGAACGCAGACGTCCTTGCAGGCGAGGAACTCCACGTGCACCCGGATGGTCGCCGAGCGTCCTTCGGGAAAGCGCGGGACTTCCGCCTCAAAGGGGAACACCGTCCGGCCGCCGTAGCCGAAGCTCACCATGCCCTGCGTGATGAGCTTTTCGGGAACGGGAAAACGAGGCGTCGAGAGCGTGATGTCCCGGGGATTCGTAAACGCGAACCGTGTCGGCAGACCCGCGTCGCCCGGCATCAGCCAGTAGGTGTGCCAGCCGGGCTCGTGCTCGAGGACCACGGCGAGACGGTTGTCCGCCTGCGGAGTGAGGCCCCGGTTTTCGGCGGCCAGCCGCACGGTGACCGTGGGTTTCTGCGCTTCGGCGCTCGCCGCGCGGTCAAGGGTCGAGAGCCAGCCGGCATTGCCGCCGGCGGCCATCGCCGCGCTGCCCGTTAAGAGTGCGGCCGCTGCCGCGATCCAGGTTCTCACGCTCCCCATCGACGCGTTTCCTCCCGGTTTACTTGGCGATTTCGGCAAAAACTTCGCGGGCGGCGGCCACCGTCGCGTCGATGACGTCGTCGGTGTGCATGCTGGACACGAAGCCCGCTTCGAAGGTGGACGGCGCAAAGTACACGCCGCGGTCGAGCATGCCGTGGAAGAAGCGGTTGAACGTCGCCGTGTCGGCCTTCATCACGTCGGCAAAGCCGTGCGGAATTTCGGGGAGGAAGTAGAGACCGAACATGCCGCCCACGCTGTCGGCGCAGAACGGAATGCCCGCTTCCTGAGCGGCGGCGGTGAGACCCGAGACGAGACGCGAGGCGCTTGCCGAGAGGCGGTCGTGGAAGCCGGGCGCCTGAATGCCTTTGAGCGTGGCAAGACCGCAGGCGACGGCGACCGGATTGCCGGACAGCGTACCGGCCTGATAGACCGGGCCGAGCGGGGCAATCTTCTGCATGATGTCGCGGCGGCCGCCGAAGGCTGCCACCGGCATGCCGCCGCCGATCACCTTGCCGAGCATGGTGATGTCGGGCGTGATGCCGTAGTGCTGCTGGGCGCCGCCGAGCGCCACGCGGAAGCCCGTCATGACTTCGTCGACGATAAGGACGGCGCCGTACTTCGTGCAGAGTACGCGCATCGTGCCGAGGAATTCGGGATTGCCGCGGACCATGTTCATGTTGCCGGCGACGGCTTCAACGATCACGCAGGCGATGTCGTCGCCCCACTTGGCGAAGGCTTCTTCAAGCTGCTGCGGATTGTTGTATTCGAGAACGAGGGTATGTTCGGTCACGGAGGCGGGAACGCCGGCGGAAGACGGATTGCCGAACGTGAGCATGCCCGAGCCCGCCTTCACGAGCAGGGAGTCGGAGTGACCGTGGTAGCAGCCTTCGAACTTGATGATCTTGTTGCGGCCGGTGTAGCCGCGGGCGAGACGGATGGCGGACATGCCGGCTTCAGTGCCGGAGCTCACGAGGCGGACCTGCTCCATCGACGGGACGAGCTTGCGGATTTCTTCGGCGATGAGCGTTTCGCCTTCGGTGACGGCGCCGAAGGAAAGGCCCTTCGACACGGCGGCGTCGACGGCGGCGATGACGTCGTCATTGTTGTGACCGAGAATCATCGGGCCCCAGGAGAGGATGTAGTCGGTGAACTGCTTGCCGGTCACGTCCCACATGTAGGGGCCCTTGGCATGGTCGATGAAGCGCGGAGAGCCGCCCACCGAGCGGAAGGCGCGCACGGGGGAATTGACGCCGCCCGGAATGGAAATCTGAGCGCGCTGGAAGAGTTCGTCGTTGCGATCCATATTGATCAACTCCTGAAGGTATGCCGGCCTGGCGGAGAACTCCTGCTTGTCCGGCATGAGGAAACTGGTGAAAAAAAAGGGCGGCCGACATGGCGGGCCGCCCGTGGTTGCTGATAATTGTAGCGGCACAGTCTGAACGGACGGTTAACAGCGGGAAGCGCAGCCGTCCGCCGTAACCTTCGTCAGAATGCCCAGCCGACGGAAAGCGTGAAGTCGGTCGGCATTGAACGGAAGAGATAATCGCCGTCGCGTCCCTCGACCGTGCCGTGGAAGCGCGAGAACGAGGTGAACATGTCGGCGTTGAGGAAGAGATGCTTCGTGAGCGCATAGGTGGCGCCCAGCGATGTCACCGGATGGAGGCTGCTGTCTCTGCCGCCCGGTCCCTTCATCTTCGAGTAGCCGAGACCGCCGCCGGCGTAAAGGCGCAGCGAATCGAAGGCGTCGATGTTGTACTGAAGCTGAACCGCCCAGGTTTCGAAGCGGTAGCTCTTCGGCTTAAGATCGGCGCCGGAGCGGATGTCGTGGTCGGCCCTTCGGTAGGACACGTCGGTCGCCCAGTTTCTGCCCGAATAGTGGCGCATGCCGGCGTGCCAGGAGCTGTCGTTCTTCACGGTGTTGGGCGCATATTCCTCGCCGTTGTCCATGTACTGCCAGCCCATGCCGCCGTATATCATGTTTTCCGCCGACGACCAGGGACTCGAGGCGGGCAGCGGCAGATCGCGGCGCTTCGCATCGTCGATCGTGATCGTCGAATAGAAAAAGAGCACGTTCGTGAACGGAATGTAGGTGCCGTAGAAGGACACGGTGTCCGTGCCGATCTTGGCGACCGGAAGCGGGAGCGGGCAGGGCAGCCACATATAGTCGCCGCGCATCGTGAAGCCCGCCAGATAGCCTGCGCCCACGTGCATGCCGGTATTGCCGAGCGGCCAGCGGGCAAGCCACTGATAGCCCACCATCGGTTCGATGCGGTAATTGGAGTCGACGAAGTTCACGAAGAAGAACGTGCGTTCGTTGCCGCGGCTGTCGATCAGCTGACGGCCGATGCCCATGCCGAAGGGGAAGCCGTTTTCCTCGGCGCGGTCGGGCCACTCCCACGTCGGATGGTTGGTGTAGGTGGGAACGATCCAGACGCTGCTGCCGTTTTTCATGATGGCTTCGGAACCTCTGACGGTATCCTGCCAGAGGGAGCCGAAGTCGCCGGGGCGGTCGGAGGATTCCCGAACAAGTCCGGCGGGCGTCGTATCGATGACGGCTTCAAGGAACGTTCGGGCTTCGGCCTGGGACGTCAGAGCGGCAAGCGTGCCGGCCGTGAGGACGGCCAGTGTCTTCAAGTTGTATGTCATTTTCGGAAACTGCGGCCGTCAGCAGAAACGGGCGCAGGAAGAGGTCTGACTGAAAAAGAAAAAATTTGCTCGCGCACGGCGTGCGCGTACGGATTGTCAATTCTCGCACATGCGCGCAGACGATCCCGGCGGATTGCCGTCTAAAAATTGTTTCGGAGGCCTTCCGAGCACAAAAAGGCAGAGAAAAGGCTTGAAAAAGCCCGGCAAACCCAGTAGAGTGCGCGGTCTGACTGCAGACACTTTTCCAGACGATCGTCGGTGGGTTCGCCCACGGGAGGAAAGTCCGGACTCCGCAGGGCACCGTAGCAGCTAACGGCTGTCCGCCGCGAGGCGAGGATCAGAGCAACAGAGACGAGCCGGCGTCATGGCCGGGTGAAACGGGCAATCTCTACGGGGAGCAACATCAAATAGGCAGCCTACGGACCGGCCCGGTCCGGCTGCGGGTAGATGGCTTGAGGCGTCGCGCGAGCGCCGTCCTAGACGAATGATCGTCACCCGGCTTCGGCCGGGAACATAATCCGGCTTATCGGGAGAGTGCCGCAGTCGGAACAAATCCAAGGCCCGGATGCTTTTGACGGCATCCGGGCCTTTCCTTCATCCGGCGAGGAGTAATCGAGGTCAGCCGAGCGCGGCGCGGGCTTCCTCAAGGCGGACCTTGATGCGGCCGTCGACCGCCACGGGTTCGCCCGTCTTTTCGGAAATCATCAGAGGATTGATGTCGAGCTCGTCGACGAACGGGAAGTCGGCCACGAGCTGAGAGAGGCGCAGGAGCGTTTCCTCGATGCGGGCGATGTCGGCGGGCTTGGTGCCGCGGGCGCCTTCAAGAAGCTTGAAGGCCTTCACGGAACGCACCATGTCGGCGGCATCCTGATCGGTCAGGGGCGCAATGCGGAAAGTGACGTCCTTCATGACTTCGATGAAGACGCCGCCGAGGCCGAACATCATCATCGGACCGTACTGCGGGTCCGTGGCGATGCCGCAGACCATCTCGCGCGTGCCCGTCACCATTTCCTGGATGATCACGCCTTCGAGACCGTCGAGCAGGCCGCGGGTCTCGAGTCGGGCGACGAGATCGCGGTACTGGGCGCGAAGCTCTTCTTCGGAGCGGATGTTGACGCGCACGCCGCCCACGTCCGTCTTGTGCGACGTGGTCTTCGAGGTCATCTTCATCACGACCGGATAGCCGATGCGGCCGGCGGCTTCGGCGGCCTCGTCTTCCGTGCGGGCAAAGCCCGAACCGCAGACGCGGATGCCGTAGGCGGAGAGAACGTCGATGCTTTCGCGCGTCGTGAGCTGGGCGCGGCCTTCGGCAAGCGCTGCCTTCATGATGCCGGCGGCGCCTTCTCGGTCGGCGTCAAAGACGGGAATCCTGCCTTCGGGACGGGCGATCCAGCGGCGCTGTTCGTTGAGACGCTCGAAGCCGTCGACTGCCTCTTCGACATACATGAAGAACGGCACGGTCACGTCGGTGCCGGCGAGCGCCGAGAAGAACTCGTTCTTCGTCATGAAGACGCCGGCAATCGGCTTTTCGGGATGAGCGGCCTTCACGTCCATGACGGCGCGGGCCACGTCGGTGTCGCGCAGGCCGAGGAAGGGCAGGTAGATCACGATGACCATGTCGACGCCCGGATCCGCAAGCACCGTTTCCATGGTCTGCTTGTAGTGTTCGATCGGCGCCGAGGCGATCATGTCGACGGGGTTCTTCACGCTTGCCGCGGCAGGAAGGAAGGCGCGCAGCTTCGCCTTCGTGTCATCGGAAAGCTGCGCCATCGTCATGCCCTGTTCGCAGACGGCGTCGGTCGCCATGATGCCGGGGCCGCCCGAGTTGGTGATGATGGCCACGCGGTCGCCCTTCGGAATCGGACAGTTGGCGAAAACCTTGGCAGTGGCGAAGAGGTCGCGAAGCGAGAATTCGCGGATCACGCCCGACTGGCGAAGCAGAGCGTCGGCGGCGAGATCGGCGCCGGCAAGGCTGCCCGTGTGGGACGACGCGGCGGAGGCGCCGGCGGCGGAGCGGCCGGCCTTGAGCGCAAGAATGGGCTTCTTCTTCGAAATGCGGGAAGCCAGACGGCGGAAGTTGGCCGGATCGTGAATCGATTCCATATAAAGAAGGATCTGATCAACGTCCGCTTCGTTTTCCCAGTATTCGAGAGCGGTTTCGGCATTGACGTCAGCCTGGTTGCCGATCGAGATGAACTGGGAGAAGCCGAGGTTGAGGTCCTTCAGAATGTTGAGAATGCCGCCGCCGAGCGCGCCAGACTGCGAGACAAAGCCGATGTTGCCGCGTTCGGGCAGCGTTTCGGCGAAGCAGCCGTCAAGACGCACGCCGGGATGCGTATTCACCACGCCGAGGCAGTTCGGACCCACGCAGCGCATGCCGTAGCGGCGGACGCGCTCGAGAAGTTCGGCTTCGAGCCTGGCGCCTTCGGCGCCCGTTTCCTTGAAGCCGGCAGAGATGACGCAGAGGCCGAGGATGCCTTTTTCATGGCACTGGTCGATCGTCTGAAGCACGAAGCGCGAATTGACGATGATGATGGCGAGGTCCACGTCCCCCGGAATGTCGAGCACGGACGGGTAGGCCTGAAGGCCTTCAATGACGCCGCCCTTCGGGTTCACCGGATAGATCGGGCCGCAGAAGGCGTATTCCTGAAGGCGCTTGAGGATGTCGGAACCGATGGTGTGCTGCTTGGTCGAGGCGCCGACGACGGCGACCGACCGGGGTTTCATGATTTTGTCGAGCATGGGCAGGTGAAATCCGATAGAAATAGGTGCGCCGTAGGCAAAGGCCTAGGCGGGCAATCATTTAAGCGTAGCACAGGCGGGGCCGGCCGCCCTACGCCTAAACGCTAATCTGTTCGGCGATGCGAAGCGGCGGGCGAAGCCGGCAAGGTGCGCGTTCGGGGCATAAAAGATCGTAAAAAAGTTCTCGTCCGCCTTGACCGAACCGTGTGCGGACGCTAAAGTGAAGCTCAGGAAAGTGGGAAAAAGTGGGACGGCCGCCGGCCGCTCCGCCGAGAGGCTCCCGGGGGACGGAGAGACGGAAAAGAGACTGTGTTTCAGGGGACATCACTCTTGACGCTTGATCAGAAGGGACGCCTGTCGATGCCGGCGCGGCATCGGGAGGCTGTTGCCGCTGAGCCGGGCGCAAAAGTGACGGTGACGCGCCATCCCGACGGCTGCCTGGTGATTTACCCGGCGCCGGTCTGGGAGGAAAAGCGCAGGGCGCTTGCCGCTCTCCCTTATTCTGCGCGGGCCTTCGTTCGCTTCGTGCTCGGCAGCGCGGTCGAACTGGAGTTCGACCGGGCGGGACGCATTCTGATTCCGTCCGAACTCAGACTCATGGGCGGGCTGACGCGCGACGTCGCCCTTCTCGGCATGGGAGAGCATTTCGAGCTCTGGGACCGCGAGACGCTTGCCGCGCGCGAGCGCGAAGCGCTGGAAGCCGGACTCGATGCCGCGGATTTTTCGTTCTGATTCCCTTTTCCGAAGCAAGAAGAAACACTCAGCGTCCGCCGTGCGTGCGGACCGAAACAGCGAGAGTAGAGCGTGAGCGAGGAATTCATCCATCTGTCTGTGCTCGGGAGCGAAGCCCCCGACGCACTCGTTGCCGATCCGGACGGTCTCTATGTGGACGGAACCTTCGGCCGGGGCGGACACTCGCGTCGCATTCTCGCCAAGCTGTCCGAGAAGGGTCGTCTTATTGCGTTCGACCGCGACCCTGAAGCCGTGAAGGCCGCCCGTCTGATCGACGATCCCCGCTTTTCGATCGTTCACGAGCCTTTTTCCACCATGCGCGAATCGCTGGCCGCTCTCGGCATCTCGGCGGTCGACGGCATCTTTCTCGACATCGGCGTCTCGTCCCCCCAGATCGACGACGCCTCGCGCGGTTTTTCCTTCCGCTTCGACGGCCCGCTCGACATGCGCATGGACACTACGCGCGGCATGACGGCGGCCGAATGGCTTGCCTGCGCCGACGAGCGCGACATCCGGCACGTCATCAGCCTCTACGGCGAGGAGCGCTTCGCGGGTCCCATCGCCCGCGCCATCGTCGAGCGCCGCAAAACGGCGCCGCTCGCCACCACCCGCGAGCTGGCGGACCTCGTCGCCCGAGTCGTGCCCCGCAACCGCAAGGACCTCGGCCAGCATCCCGCCACCCGCACTTTCCAGGCCGTGCGCATCGAGGTGAACCACGAGCTCGACGAACTTCGCTCGGCGCTCGAGGCGGCTGGCGCGCTTCTGAAGCCCGAAGGCCGTCTGGCCGTCATCAGCTTTCACTCGCTCGAAGACCGCATCGTCAAGCATTTCTTCGACAGAACGGCGCATCCCGAAAAGGCGCTCGACCCGCGTCTGCCGCTCACGAAGGACATGCTTCCGAAGCCGCTGTTTGAATCCGTTACCCGCATCAGGCCGGGCGAAGAGGAGTGCGCCGCGAACCCGCGCGCCCGCTCGGCCGTTCTGCGCGTCGGCGTGCGCACTGCGGCACCGTGGCGCTCGGAGGCCGGCGCATGCGGCAGGTGAACGTCCTCGAACTGGCCGTGGTCTTCGTGCTCGGCATCGTGCTTTTCTCGCTCGCGATCACGCTCGTGAACGTGCAGTACCGCGCGCGCACGCTCTTCGTCGAGCATGAGCGCGCCGTCGACATCGGCCGCCGTCTGGCGGACGACCAGGCCGATCTGCTGCTGCGCGTGAGAAAGGCGTCGCTGCCCGGCAGCCTGGCCGACGGCGCGGCGTCGCTCGGCATGGTGTCGGCACGGGGCGAGAACACGGTGAATCTGGTCGTGGACGAACATCATCGGGTGGACTTCGCCCCCGATACGCCGACGGCTGAGTCCGCCGAAGGAGCGAAGCCGTGAAGATTCTCGAAAGGCTCGAGCTCCTTATCCTGAACCTCTGGGACATCGCCGTCCGGGCGTTCAAGCGCGACCGCCTGCCGGTCAAGCCCGGTCCCGTGCGTGCCGCGGACCCGCTCATCATCATTCCGATCCCGAGGTACCGCACCTACATTGCGTTCGGGCTCATCGTAGTTCTTTTCGCCGTTCTCGCGCTTCGCGTCTTTTATCTGCAGTTCTTCTCGACCGATTTTCTGCAGACGCAGGGCGAACAGCGCTTTGCACGCACGATTTCGATCGAAGGAACGCGCGGCGAGATTCTCGACCGCAACGGCGTGGTGCTCGCCTCGAGTCAGCCCTGCCGAAGCATCTGGGCGGACCCGGAATTCATGGAGAGCGTCGAACCCGCCAGACTTAAGGCGCTTGCCCGTGCGCTCGGCATGAGCGAAAAGGCGCTGACCGAAAAGCTGCGCACGAGCGCCTCGAAGAATTTCGTGTATCTCGCCCGCAATCAGGATATTCAGACGGCTGAAGCGGTGCGCGCGCTCTCCATTCCCGGCGTCGGCATTTCTCCCGAAATGCGCCGCCAGTATCCGGACGGTCCCGTGATGGCCCATATCGTCGGGTATACGGGATGGGACGACCGCGGTCAGGAAGGCGTTGAGCTCGCTCGCGACAGCGTGCTTTCGGGGCAGCGCGGTGCGCGCCGCGTGATCCGCGACCGCCACGGCCGCGTGGTGGACGACGTCTGGGCGAAGGCAGCGCTTCCCGGAAAGGATGTGGAGCTTTCGATCGACTCGCGCGTGCAGTTCATCGCGTACGAGGCGCTCAACCGCCAGATTGAAAAAAGCGGGGCGATTGCGGGCGCCGTCGTGGTGGCCGACGTCAATACGGGCGAAATCATTGCGCTCGCCAACGCGCCGACCTACGATCCGAACGACCGATCGACGGTGCGCTTCGAGCGTATCCGCAACCGCGTGCTGACCGACCAGTTCGAACCCGGCTCGACGATGAAGCCTTTTGCGATTGCCAAGGCGCTCGACATGGGCATCGTCGATCCGCTCACGACGATTCAGACGTCGCCCGGCAAGCTGACGATCGGCGACCGCACGATCGGCGATACGCACGACTACGGGCTTCTGACGGTGGCCGAGATCGTGGCGAAGTCGTCCAACATCGGCACCGCGAAGATCGCGCTTGAAATTTCCCCGCAGACGCTCTACGAAACGTATTCGGAACTCGGCTTCGGACGTGCGCCCCACATCGGCTTCCCGGGAGCGACCTCGGGCCGCCTGCGTCCGGGCAAGTCCTGGCGTCCCGTCGAGCAGGCGACGATTTCCTACGGCCACGGGATCACGGTATCGCTGATGCAGCTGGTGCGGGCCTATACGGCGCTGGCCAGACAGGGCGACGTGATCGATCTCACGCTCTTCAAACGTCCGGAAGGCGAGACGGTGAAGGGCGAGCAGGTCTTCAGACCCGAAACGGCGCGCCGCATGCGCGCCATGATGATGGCCACCGTCAAAAAGGGCGGCACGGCGTCAAACGTCAATGTGGCAGGCTACTCGGTGGCCGGCAAGACCGGCACCGCCAACAAGGTGAAGAACGGCCAGTATACGCGCGACGTGGTGGCGAGCTTCGTGGGCATCGTGCCTGCGACGCAGCCTCGGTTCATCGTCGCCGTGATGCTCGACGAGCCGAAGAAGGGCCGCTTCGGCGGCCTGGTGGCCGCACCGGTATTCAATGAAGTGGCCGAGGGCGCGCTGCGCACCCTCATGGTGTCGCCCGATGAAAAGCATGTCGTTGCGGGCGGCGGGCTGCTTTCGAAAATCCGCCGGTAAGACCGAGAGGGACCGGGCGGAGCTCAGACAGGAAAACATATGGAAAAGTCGATTCAGGAGATTGCCGCTTGGCTCACCTCCATCGTGCATGAAGGCGCGCATCTGCGTCTTGACAGCAGAACCGTGAAGCCGGGCGACGTCTTCGTCGCCGTGCCGGGCGCGCGTTCCGACGGCCGGCGCTTCATCCGCGTGGCCGCGGCAAGAGGCGCGGCAGGCGTGCTTCTTGAGGCGCAGCCTCTCGGCAGCGCGCCCGAATGCTATCCGGTGGCGTCCCTGGCCGTTGAAGGGCTTTCCGAGCGCCTCGGGGAAATCGCCACGGAGTTTTACGGCAATCCCACCGCCGCGATGACGGGCATTGCCGTCACGGGCACGAACGGAAAGACCACGACCACGCATTGGATCGCCGAGATGATGACCCGAGCGGGCCGCCCCTGCGCCGTGCTCGGCACCGTCGGCTGCACCTTCGGAGGCCGTCATTTCGACATGCCCGCCCTGACGACGCCGGATGCCGTCAGTCTGCAGGGCGTCTGCGCGGACGTCCGCAAGGCGGGCGCTTCGGCGTTCGCGCTCGAGGCCAGTTCGATCGGTCTGGAGCAGGGACGTCTGACGGGCACGGCGTTCGACACGGCCGTTTTTACGAATCTCACGCGCGATCACCTTGACTACCACGGCACCATGGAGGCCTACTGCGCCGCCAAGGCCGGGCTTTTTGCCTGGCCAGGTCTGCGCACGGCCGTCATCAATGCCGACGATCCGGCGGCCTTCCTGATGGTGGACGCTGCCCGCAGGAACGGCGCCGACGTCTGGATGACGACGCTTGCCGGCAATGTTCCCGCCGGCGCCGGCCATTACGTGGAGGCGGTCGACATCCGGGCGTCTGAAGCGGGCACCCGCTTTACGCTGGTTTCCGACGGCGAGGAAGTGCCTGTGCACATGCCGCAGGTCGGCCGGTTCAACGTGTCGAACTTCATTCAGGCCGCGGCCGTGCTGCTGGCTCAGGGCGCCTCTCTCGGCGACGTCGCAGGCTGGGCTGAAACGCTGGCTTCGCCGCCCGGGCGCATGCAGATCTTCCGCGCCCAGGGAGCGCCGCTGACCGTCGTCGACTACAGCCATACGCCCGATGCGCTCGAGAAGGCGCTCGAAAGTCTCAGACCTGTTGCGGAAGCCCGCGGCGGGAAGCTCTGGGTTGTCTTCGGCTGCGGCGGCGACCGCGATGCCGGCAAGCGGCCCGTGATGGGACGCATCGCCGCCGCTCTGGCCGACGAGGTCGTGGTGACGAGCGACAATCCCCGAACCGAGGATCCCGAGGCGATTCTCCGCGACATTCTCGCGGGCGCGGACGATCTGCAGGCCGTCTCCGACCGTCATGCCGCCATCTGCGGCGCGATTGCCGAAGCCGATGCCAGAGACGTCGTGCTGGTTGCGGGCAAGGGGCACGAGGATTATCAGGAAATCAGCGGCGTGAAGCATCACTTCAGCGATGCCGAAGTGGTTCGCGAAGCCTTCAACGAACGCCGCATGCAGTGGCTCATGAGCCGGGAGACCGAATGATGAATACGCTCGGCGATCTGATTCCGGTTCTCGGAGACGTTCTGGCGGGCGGCACGGGACCGCTCGACGTGCCTTTTGAAGGCGTGAGCACGGACACGCGCACCGTCGGCAGGGGCAATCTTTTCGTGGCGCTCCGGGGTGAACGCTTCGACGGCCATGACTTCGTCGAAGCGGCCCGGGCAGCCGGCGCCGTCTGCGCAGTGGTCGAGCATCCCGTCGACGCCGATCTGCCGCAGCTCGTCGTCACCGATGCCGGCCGGGCCTACGGACTGATTGCCAAAGCCTGGCGTGGGCGCTTCGCCATTCCGCTGACCGCGGTGGGCGGCAGCAACGGCAAGACCACGACCACGCAGATGCTCGCAGCGATTCTTCGGGAACGCTGGGGCGCCGAGCGGATGTGCGCGACTCAGGGGAATTTCAACAACGAGGTCGGCGTGCCGCGCATGCTGCTGACGCTCGGTTTCGAGCACCGAGGCGCGGTGTTCGAATGCGGCATGAATCACCCGGGCGAAATGGCCAGACTGGCAGACTGGGTTCGCCCGACCGTGGCGCTTCTCACCAATGCGCAGCGCGAACATCAGGAATTCCTGAACGGCGTCGAAGAGACGGCGCGGGAAAACGGACTGCTGATCGTGGCGCTTCCCGAAACCGGCACGGCCGTGTATCCGGCCGACGATGCCTGTGCAGGCATCTGGGAAGGACTGGCCGTGGCGCGCGGCGTGAAGAGTCTGACTTACGCAACAGATCCTCGGGTCGGCGCCGACGTCGTCGGCCTCGTGTCGGAAGGCCGGCTTGTGATTTCTTCGCCCGACGCGGAAATCCGCACGACGCTTGCCATTGCCGGCGAACACAATGTGCACAACGCCGTGGGCGCGGCGGCGGCCGCTCTGGCAATGGGCATCGATCCCGAATCGATCGCCCGCGGGCTCGCCGGTTTTCGCGCGCTTAAAGGCCGCGGAGAAAGGAGCACCTCGCAGTCGGGCCGTCTGACCGTCATCGACGACGCGTACAATGCCAATCCCGACAGCGTCCGGGCGTCGATGAGGCTTCTTGCGGGCGAACCCGGTCCCCGAACCTTCGTGCTCGGCGACATGGGCGAAATCGGCGAGGGCGCCGAAGCGGCGCACCGCGAAGTCGGCGCCTATGCGCGCTCGATCGGACTTGATGCGCTTTATGCCAGCGGACCCTTCTCGAAGTTCGCCGCAGAGGCCTTCGGCGAAGGCGGCCGATGGTTCGAGTCGGCCGAAGCTCTGACGCAGGCTCTGCGGGGACTCACCGGCACCGTGACGGTGAAGGCGAGCAACTTCATGAAGTTCGGCCGCATTGCGGACGCGCTCAAACAGGAATAACAACGGACGCCGCCTCCGGCCGGAGAGGACGGAAGGCGGCAGCGGACAGGTCATGCTCCTCGAACTCTTTCGTTCACTCGCCGGCTCCGTGTCGGCCTTCAATGTTTTCAATTATCTGACGCTTCGGGCCGTGCTTGCTGCGCTGACGGCCATGGCCATCGGCTTTGCGCTCGGCCCCTGGATGATCCGCCGGCTCAAGGAAATGCACTTCGGCCAGGCGGTCCGCGACTGCGGTCCGAAGAGTCATCTGGTGAAGGACGGAACGCCCACCATGGGCGGCGCCCTGATTCTTTTTGCCATCACGGTCTCGACGCTTCTCTGGGCGGACCTCTCGAACCGCTTCGTGTGGGTCGTGCTCTTCGTGACGCTCGGCTACGGCGCCATCGGCTGGATCGACGACTACCGCAAGGTCGTGCACCACAATCCGAAGGGCATGAGCGCCCGTGAGAAATTTTCATGGCAGTCGGTGATCGGTCTGATCGCGGCCTTCTATCTCGTCTTTGCGCTCTCCGTGCCTTCGGGTGGCACGCTGACCGAAACGATCGCCGCCTGGGTGGAAGCCGGCTTCCCGCTCGACATTTCGCCCAAGCTTCATCTCTTGATCCCGTGCTTCAAGGACGTGGCGCTTCCGCTCGGTCTGCTCGGCTTCATGGCCTTCACCTACGTGGTCATCGTCGGCAGTTCGAACGCCGTGAATCTCACCGACGGCCTTGATGGCCTCGCCATTCTCCCGAGCGTCATGGTGGGCGCCGCTCTCGGCATCTTCGCCTACGTTGTCGGACGTCCGGACTATGCGCAGTATCTGATCTTCCCGTTCATTCCCGGCGCGGGAGAACTGATCGTGATCGCCGGCGCGTTGCTCGGCGCCGGCCTTGCCTTCCTCTGGTACAACGCGCATCCGGCCCAGGTCTTCATGGGCGACGTCGGCGCGCTGGCGCTCGGCGGCTGTCTCGGCACGATGGCCGTTGTGACGCGTCAGGAACTGGTTCTCGCCGTGATGGGCGGCGTCTTCGTCGTGGAGACTCTGTCCGTCATGATCCAGACGGTGTACTTCCGTCTCTCGCACGGCAAGCGCATCTTCCTGATGGCGCCCATTCATCATCATTTCGAGCTCAAGGGCTGGCAGGAAACCCAGGTTGTGACCCGCTTCTGGATCATCACCATGGTGCTCGTGCTGATCGGTCTGTCGACGCTCAAGATCCGCTGATTGAAAGAATTGAAATAAAGAGATCCCGCCATGCAGTCTCAGAAGGGTTCCTGCGCTCCGCAGAAAAAAGCGCTGATCATCGGTCTCGGTGCCTCGGGTCAGGCTTCCGCCCGCCATCTGGCAAGACGCGGCTGGGCGGTCAGAGCCGCCGATACGCGCGAG
The DNA here is from genome assembly GCA_017936545.1 of Sutterella sp. GTDB lineage: Bacteria > Pseudomonadota > Gammaproteobacteria > Burkholderiales > Burkholderiaceae_F > Sutterella. The sequence goes on along the minus strand of JAGBFJ010000059.1, from coordinate 17,064 downwards.
GCGCCTGCCGGCGCCGCGCAGCTGTCTGCCGCGCTTCCCGAAGCGGAGATCCGCACCGGCGGACTGCCGGAGTCTCTGCTTGAAGGCGTTTCGCTTCTCGTCATGTCGCCGGGTCTTTCGACCGAGTACGGCGCCGCGGCGCCCGTTGTGACGGCTGCCCGCCGTGCGGGCATCGAGGTCGTCGGCGAAATCGAACTGTTTGCTCGGGCGCTGGCGGAACTGGCCTCATCGCGGAACTATCGGCCGACGGTCATCGGCATTACGGGCACTAACGGCAAGACCACGACCACGACGCTCGTGACGCGTATGGCCGCGGCCTCGGGTTGCCGCGCGGTCGCGGCGGGCAATATCGGACCCAATGCCGTGACGGAGCTCGACAAAGCGCTCGATGCGGGCGAACTGCCCGACGTCTGGGTGCTGGAGCTTTCGAGCTTTCAGCTCGCCACTACTTCGAGCCTTGTCTGCCGTTCGGCGGCGCTTCTCAACGTCACCGAAGACCATCTCGACTGGCACGGCTCGATGACTGCCTATGCCGAAGCCAAGGGCCGGATCTTCAGCGCCGGCACGGTCCGTGTGGTCAACCGCGAGGACGATGTGACGCTGAAGCTGGCGGGAGACGGCGACGTGCGCACCTTCGGCGCATCCGCGCCGGTCCGCGCCGGGGAGTACGGCCTTGTCAGAGGAGCCGACGGCCTGATGTGGCTGGCCGAACGGCTCGCCGACGGTTCCGAGCAGGTGCTTCTCTGCCCCGAAGCCTCTCTTCTCATCGCCGGACGCCACAATGCCATGAATGCGCTCGCCGCGCTTGCCCTCATTGAAGGAGCCGGACTGCCGCTCGCGCCTGCGCTCGCTGCGCTGGCCGTCTACAGGGGCGAGCCCCACCGCGTCGAACGCGTGCTTGAACACGAGGGCGTCACGTTCGTCGACGATTCCAAGGGCACCAACGTCGGCGCTGTTGCCGCAGCCGTCCGCGGCTTTGCCGCGCAGGGACGCCGTCTGCTCATCATTCTGGGCGGCGACGGCAAGGGACAGGATTTCACGCCGCTTGCAGAGGCGCTTCGCGAGAGCGCCGGCGCGGCGGCCTTGATCGGACGCGATGCCGGCAAGATTGCGGAGGCGCTCGAAGGCGCGGCCTATCCGGTGAAGAAGCTCGCGACGCTTGAGGAGGCCGTCGGCTGGCTCTGGTCCCAGCGGCGGGGCGGCGACGTGCTTCTGCTCTCGCCCGCCTGCGCTTCCTGGGACATGTTCCGCGACTATGCCGAGCGCAGCGCTCGCTTTATTGCGGCCGCACGCCGCATCGCAGCCGGAGACTGAGCGTGTTCGGCCGCCCCAAGGAGGACTGGCAGAATCCCGGCTTTCTTTCTCGGAATCCGGGACGCATCAGCGTGAGCTGGGAAGTGCTCATCTGCGTCTTCGCGCTGCTCGCGATTGGTTCCGTGATGGTGTATTCCGCCACGAGCATGTTCGCGGACAACTCGCGCTACGGCGTCGAGTCGAGCTACTTCATCCTGAAGCATTTTCAAAGCATCGCCGTCGGACTGTTCGCCTGCTGGATCGTCTATCAGATCCCGATGTCCGTCTGGTACCGCTACGCCTTCTGGGTCTTCATGGCTGCCATCGCCCTGCTGGTGCTCGTTCTGGTCCCGGGGATCGGAAAATCCGTCAACGGCGCGAGGCGCTGGATCGGACTCGGCGTCATGAATCTGCAGGTCTCCGAAATGATGAAGGTTGCGGCCCTCATCATGGCGGCCTGGTTCACCGTGCGCCGGCAGGACTTCATGCACTCCTTCCAGAAAGGCTTTCTGCCGATGGCCTTCGCCATGATCGCCATCGTGTTTCTCATCATGCGCCAGCCCGACCTGGGCGCTATGGTCGTGATCGTGGCCGAGATCATGGGACTCCTCTTTCTGGGAGGCCTCTCCTGGTGGATTTTTCTGAGCGTGATCGTCGTAGTCTGCTTCTTCGTCGCCTGGATGATCTACGACACGCCCTGGCGTCTCGGACGCTTCTTCGCCTATCTGGATCCGTGGTCGCCCGATCATGTGCTCGACAAGGCCTATCAGCTCTCGCACTCCCTCATTGCCTTCGGACGCGGAGAGCTCTTCGGCGTGGGACTCGGCGGCTCGGTGGAAAAGCTCTACTATCTGCCGGAGGCGCACACCGACTTCATCATGGCGGTGATTGCCGAGGAAACGGGCTTCGTCGGCGTGTGTCTCGTACTATTTATTTACTATTGGCTTATCCGGCATGCCTTTGAAATCGGACGCCAGGCGATTAAACTTGAGCGCTTTTTCCAGGGGCTGCTCGCGGAGGGCATCGGCGTGTGGTTCGGCGTACAAGTCTTCATCAACATCGGCGTGGCTTCGGGGCTGCTGCCGACGAAGGGACTGACGCTTCCCTTCGTGAGCTTCGGCGGCAGCGCGCTGCTTTCCGGGCTGATCGCGATCGGACTGCTGCTGAGAGTGGACAAAGAAAACAAAATTTTGATGCGCGGAGGACAGGTGTGAGTACAGCATCTAAGCATTTGGTGATTGCAGCGGCCGGCACCGGCGGACACGTCATGCCGGGCCTTGCCGTGGCGAAGGTGATGGCCTCGCGGGGATGGAAAATTTCCTGGATCGGCACGACGACCGGCATGGAGTCGGGACTGGTCGGCAAGGAGGGAATCGAATTCCACGGACTCAACTTCCAGGGCGTTCGCGGCCGCGGGCTGATCGGCGCCCTCAAGGGCGGCGTGAAGCTCATCGGCGCATTCCTTGAGTCGAGAAAGCTGCTCAAGTCGCTCGAGCCGACCGCGGTCTTTTCGACGGGCGGCTACGTGGCCGTGCCCGTCGGGGTCGCCGCCAGCCGCATGAAGCTGCCGCTCGTGATGATGAACTGCGATGCGGATCTGCTGATGTCCACCAATACGCTGCTCCCCTTCTGCGACGCGCTCGCCTGCGGCTTTGCGGGCGGCGCTCGTGCCTTCGCCAAGGAAAAAGGACGGACGACGGGCAATCCCGTGCGCTCGCGCATCGTGGCCGTGTCGCCGCCGCAGGACCGAATGGCCGACCGTACGGGTCCGCTTCGCCTCTTCGTTTTCGGAGGCAGTCTCGGCGCAAAGGTCTTCAACGACACGATGCCGGAGATCATGGCTGCGATTCCCGAAGCGGAGCGCCCGATCATCGTGCATCAGACGGGCAGGGACCGCGATGTGCCCGTGAGGGAGGCATACGAGCGTCTCGGCGTGAAGGCCGAGGTCGTGCCTTTCATCGACGATATGGCCGCGCGCTATGAAGCGTGCGACGTCGTCATCTGCCGCGCCGGCGCCACGAGCGTCTCCGAACTCTGCGCGGCAGGCGTGGCGAGCATTCTGGTGCCCTTCGTCGCGAAGACCACCAACCATCAGACGGGCAACGCCCGCTACATGGACGACCGCCATGCGGCGATTCTGGTACCGCAGGAAGACTTTACGGTCGAGAGGATGTCGGAACTCATTTCGGGCCTGACGCGGGAAAAACTGCTCGAGCTGGCGAAGAACGCCCGGGCGACCGCGCGCCCGCAGGCAGCCGAGGCGGTGGCCGATCTGATCGAGGAAACGGTCGAAAGGAAAAAGGGCGCCTGAGTCCGGTCCGTAGAAACGAACAGCATGCGGCGCCAGACGTCCGGCAGATAAGCGAAGGGGACGTCAGACGCCGAAAGGGAGAAAAATAAGTGAAGTTTCTGGTCAACCATCTGCACTTCGTCGGCATCGGCGGTGCGGGCATGAGCGGTATCGCCGAAGTGATGCTCAACCTCGGATACGTGGTGAGCGGCTCCGACATCGCGCAGAGCGCCGTGACGGAACGTCTGCAGGCGCTCGGCGCCCGCATTTTCCGCGGCCATGACAAAAAGCATATCCGCGGCGCGGACGCCGTCGTGATTTCGTCCGCCGTCAAGGCCGACAATCCGGAAGTCGTCGCCGCGCGGGAGCTCGGCATTCCGGTCGTTCCGCGCGCCGTGATGCTCGCCGAGCTGATGCGTCTTCGCCGCGGCATCGCCATTGCGGGCGCGCACGGCAAGACCACGACGACGTCGCTGACCGCGTCGCTGCTGGCGGCGGGCGGTCTGGATCCCACCTTCGTGATCGGCGGCAAGCTCAACAGCGCGGGCGCCAATGCCCGTCTCGGCGCCGGGGAATTCCTCGTTGCCGAAGCCGACGAGTCCGATGCGTCGTTTCTCAATCTCACGCCCGTCATCTCCGCCGTCACCAACATCGACGAAGACCATATGGACACCTACGGGCACAGCTTCGACCGCCTGAAGGGCGCCTTTGTCGACTTTCTCGAGCGTCTGCCGTTCTACGGCGTCGCCGTGCTCTGTACGGACGATGAGAACGTGCGGGCGATCCGCTCCCGCGTGACGAAGCCCGTGATCGGCTACGGCCTCTCCGGCGACGCCCAGGTCCGTGCGATCGACGTGCGGGCCCAGGGAACGCAGATGGCCTTCACGGTGCTCAGACCCGATCATCCGCCGCTTCCCGTGGTGCTGAATCTGCCGGGCGTGCACAATGTCCGCAATGCGCTCGCCGCCGTGGCGATCGCCACTCTCGTCGGCGTGTCCGACGAGGCGATCGTGCGCGGTCTGCTGGAATTCCGCGGCGTCGGCCGCCGCTTCGCCCAGTACGGGGAGATGCCGATCCGAGGCGAAGACGGACGCGTGACCGGACACTACACGCTGATCGACGACTACGGCCATCATCCGCATGAGATGGCGGCGACGCTTGCCGCTGTGCGCGGAGCCTGGCCGACGAAGCGGGTGATCGTCGCCTTCCAGCCCCACCGCTATACGCGTACGCGGGACTGCTTCGACGCATTTGTCGAAGCGCTCTCCGACATCGAGGGACTGGTGCTTGCCGAGGTGTATCCGGCAGGCGAAGCGCCGATCGAAGGCGCCGACAGCGAACATCTGGCCGCGGCGATCGCCGCCAAGGGACGTCACCGTCCGGTGGTCGTGCCTGTCGAGCAGGTTCCTGCGGCCGTCAATGCGATGGCTGAGGACGGCGACGTCGTGATCACGATGGGCGCCGGATCGATCGGCCGCGTCGCGCCGGCGATTGCCTCGGGACGCGCACTCTGAATCGGACATGAACAACGGCGCGGGAGGACTCCGGGGGAGTCTGCCCGCGAAAGAACAAGAGAAAGACATGACAGACAGCAAGCAGACGGGCCGGGTGGTCCTCCTCATGGGCGGCGTTTCCTCGGAGCGCGAAGTCTCCCTGATGTCGGGAGAGGGCGTTCTGAAGGCGCTTCGTTCTCAGGGCGTCGACGTGACCCCGTTTGATCCGAAGACGGATTCGCTCGAAGTGCTGGAAAAAGGCGGCTTCGACCGGGCCTTCATTGCGCTTCACGGCCGTCTCGGAGAAGACGGCACGATTCAGGGCGTGCTCAACTATCTCGGCATTCCCTACACGGGTCCCGGCGTGACGGCCAGCGCCGTCGCAATCAACAAGGAGCTCACGAAGACCGTCTGGCGCGAGGCCGGCATCCCGGTGCCCCGCGGCGTGCTGCTTCACCCGCAGGCCGGGGACGACGTGCTGGAAAAGACGGTTGCAGAGCTCGGCGCGACGGGACTCGTCGTCAAGCCCGCCCGCGACGGCTCTTCGATCGGCGTGACGAAGCTTGCGGAGCCGACCGTCGGATCGCTTCGTGCGGCGCTTGCCGCTGCCGGCGAACGGGACGGAGACATTCTCGTCGAGGAATACATCCGCGGACGTGAATTCACGGTCGCGCTTCTTGACGGCAAGGCGCTGCCCGTGATTGAAATCCGCGCTCCCGAAGGCGACTACGACTTTCAGAACAAGTATTACGGCGACGCCGTGCGCTACGACTGCCCGGCGGACCTGCCCGAGGCCCGTGCGGCCGAGGCTGCCGCGCTCTGCGAAAAGGCCTTTGCGGCGCTTGGCGCGCGGGGCTGGTCCCGCATCGACGTGATGCAGCGTCCAGACGGCAGCTTCGCTCTCCTGGAAATCAACACGTCGCCCGGCATGACGCCGCACTCGCTCGTGCCGATGGCCGCCCGGGCCGTGGGTCTCGACTACGCGGCGCTCTGCATGAAACTTCTCGGTCTCGCGGCGACGGACTGAGGGGACGCTGACGGACTGACGTCATGACGAAAAAGCGAGCCGCTGCGCCGGTTCCAGAGAAACCGCTCACGCCCGAGGAAAAACTCGCGGCCAGAGAGGCTGCCCGCGAGCGGGAGGCGCTTCGAGAGGCAAGGCGGGCCAGCCTTCGCTTCTGGACGAAGACGGTCTGCGCGGCCGCCGTCGCGGCAGCGTGCTTTTTCGGCGCGGGACGCGCCGTGAACTATGTGACGGGACTGCCTGTCTTTACGTTCTCGACGCTCGAGGTGACGGGCGACGTCGTCCGCGTGCCGGCCGCGCGCGTCAAGGAAGCCGTCGAGCCCGCGCTCAGGGGGAATTTCTTTACGGCGGACCTGTCCGCCGTGCGGCGGGCCGTCGAGGAGGTGGCCTGGGTTCGCGAGGCCACCGTGCGCCGGGTCTGGCCGAACGAGCTTCTGATCGGCGTGGAAACGCATCAGGCGCTGGCGCTTTATGAAGACGGCCGTCTCGTGAGCACGGAAGGCGTGCTTTTCGCCGCCAATCCCGATGAGCGGGACAATCCGTCGGACCCGCTGCCGAATTTTTATGGACCGGCGGCTCAGGTGCCTCAGATCGCCCGCTACTGGCGCGAATTTTCGCTGGCGCTGCGGCCTCTGGGCGTGACGGTGACCGACGTCAACTGCAGCGACCGCGGCAGCTGGAGCCTCGTCATGAGTTCGGACGACATTCCGCCGACAAGAGTCGAGCTCGGACAGGAGGAGGCCGGCGTGAGCGTGGTCGAGCGTCTCGCCGACATGGCGGCGGCCTATCCGAAGGTGGCCGAGCTCATGGACGGACCGCCTTCGTCGCTTGATCTGAGATACAACCGCGCTTTTGCGGCGACGCTTCCCGACAGAGACGCTATCGAGCGTCTTATCATGCAGAAGCTGAGCGGACCGGACGCGGCGCCGGAGACGCCGGAAGAACCTGAAGACACTGAAATACCGGACAAGCCAAATGGAAACCCCGAATGACGTTTTGGTCGGACTCGACGTGGGCACCCACAAGGTGCTCTGCGTGATTGCCCGTCCGGCCGAGGAGCCCGGCCGCTACGACATCCTGGGCTTCGGACTCGAGCCCTCGGAGGGCATGAAGAACGGCATCGTGCATGACGTTGAAAAGGTCGTGAAGTCGGTGCGCAAGGCGGTGGCGACCGCGCAGTACGGTGCGCAGGTCACCATGGAGAAGGCCTGGGTCGCGATCGGCGGAGAAACGCTGACGAGTGAAAACTGCGTCGGCACGGCCGTCGTCCGCGGCAACGAGGTGAAGCAGCCCGACGTGGATACGGCCGAGGCCAATGCGCGCGAAAACAGCCGGCGCGTCGGACGGCAGCTGATCAAGATGCAGTCCCAGGGCTATCGCTGCGGGGACACCTTCACGGCGGAGTCGCCCATCGGACTGACGGGAGACCGCGTCGAGGCGGTCTATCACGCGGTCTACGGATCGGTTTCGAATGCCGAAAACATCAAGCGCTGTCTGCTGCGCTCCGGGCTTGAGCTCGCAGGCTACGAGCCGCACCCCTGGGCGGCGGCCTCCGCGGTGCTCAACGATACCGACCGCTACTGCGGCACGGCGGTTTTCGACATCGGCGCGGAGACGACGTCGATCACCGTGTTCTACGAAAACCGCATTCTCTTCACCGACGTGCGTCCCTACGGAGCGGAATTCTTCACGCGCGACGTGGCGATGATGTTCGGCATCACGCTCGAGCAGGCCGAGGAGCTCAAGGTCACGGTCGGGCACTGTCTGCCCGACGACGTGCTGCCGGGCGAAACGGTGCAGCCTTCGGCCACGGGCGGCAGACCGTCGGCGCTTTATTCGCGCCATCTTCTGGCGAGAACGCTTCGCGAGCGTGCGGACGAATTCTTCGGACTCTATAAGAAACTGCTGGAAGACAATGATCTGACCGATCGTGTTCACAACGTGGTCATCACCGGCGGCGGCGCCAACCTGAAGGGCATCGATACGGTGGCCCGCAACGCCTTCGGCACGCCGGTCCGCATCGGACGGCCCGTTTGGACGGACGGACGCTCTCAGATCGCTTCGCTCCCCGAAGCGAGCGTGGCGATCGGGCTCATCGTCGATGCCGGCCGCAAGCGCGGCGCGATGGATGCCCGCGGCTACCGCACGAGACCGCTTCCTGCGCTTTTCGCCAGGCTCAAGACCATAGTGATCGGCGACTACTGACGGGAATTGGAGCACCGATCGAGCAGAGAACGCGATTCTCCGCCATAATTCAAAGATTCGACATTCTGAGGTTAAACATGCCTTTTGAGATCCTGCAGGAACTTGATCCTCTCAACACCGTCATCAAGGTGATCGGCGTCGGAGGCGGCGGCGGAAATGCCGTCGAGCACATGATTACCCACGGCGCCAAGGGTATTGAATTCATCGCCGCCAATACGGACCATCAGGCGCTGTCGCGTTCGCGCGCGCACGTCAACATTCAGCTCGGCTCCACGGGTCTCGGCGCGGGTGCGCGTCCCGAAGTGGGCGCCGCGGCGGCGGAGGAAAAGCGCGAGCAGGTGGCGGAAGCCATCCGCGGCGCGCATCTGCTCTTCATTACCGCCGGCATGGGCGGCGGCACGGGCACGGGCGCCGCGCCCGTCATTGCCGAGATCGCCAAGGAAATGGGCATTCTCACGGTGGCGGTCGTCACGAAGCCCTTCAGCTTCGAAGGTCACCGCCGCATGCGCTGCGCGGAAAAGGGCATCGAAAACCTCAAGGACAAGGTCGACTCGATGATCGTGATTCTCAATGAGAAGCTTGAAAGCGAGTGCCCGCCCGACGCGACGATGAAGGAATGCTTCGAGATGAGCAACGAGGTCCTCTACAAGGCCTGCGTTGGCATCGCGGAAATCATCCATACGCCGGGCACCATCAATGTCGACTTTGAAGACCTGAAGACGGTCATGAGCGAGCGCGGCACGGCCATCATCGGCCTTGCCACCGCTTCCGGTCCCGACCGCGCCCGCGTGGCGGCGGAAAAGGCCATCGCCTGTCCGCTTCTCGAAGGCGCCAACCTGCAGGGCGCCCGCGGCCTGCTCGTCTACTTCACGGGCAACGAATCGGTGACGCTCGCCGAAATCCGCGAAGCCATGGCGGTGCTCAATACCTTCGTTCACAAGTCGGCCATCGTCATCTTCGGTTCGGCCATCTCCGAAGAGATGGGCGACGAAGTCCGCGTGACCCTCGTGGCAACCGGTCTCGACCGTCCGCTCGATCCGAATGCGGCCGCGCCGGGTTCGGCGCCGCAGCGCATGCCGAATGTGGGCGGCTGGACGGCCGGTTCCGCACCGTCCTTCCTCGGCGGCGTGCAGCCTGCCGCACAGCCCGCCGCGGCGGAGCCGCAGCCGCCGGCCGCGCCGGCGGAGCCCGCTGCTCAGGCGCAGCCTGCCGTTGAAGAGACGCCGGCCGAGCCCGTGACTGCCGAGCCTGCTCCCGCCCCTGCCGAAGAGAAGGCGCCGAGCATCGCTCCCAAGCCTGCAGCCGGCTTTCGCATTCCCACGTATCTGCGCCGCTGAGGGCTGAGCCCTTCTCCGAGCGAAGACCGAGACCGGCAGGTTTCCGGCGCCTGATGCGCACGGCGCTGCCGGTCTTCTTTCCATAAGGACACCGACGCCATGTTCAAGCAGCGAACTCTGAAAACAACGGTGGAGACCGTCGGCATCGGCCTGCACAGCGGACGCAAGGTCCGTCTGGTGATGCGTCCGGCCGATCCTGATACCGGGATCCTCTACCGCCGCGTGGACCTGAAGCCCGCCGTCGATATTCCGGCTCATCCCCTCAACGTAAACGACACCCGCATGGCGACAACGGTCAACGTCGGCCGTGCGGCTGTTGCCACCATCGAGCATCTGATGAGCGCGCTGAGCGGTCTGGGCATCGACAACGTGATCATCGAGGTCGATTCGCAGGAAATTCCGATCATGGACGGCTCCGGCGCGAGCTTCGTGTTCCTGCTGCATCAGGCCGGCATCGTCGAGCAGGATGCGCCCAAGCGCTTTGTGCGCGTGAAAAAGCCCGTGGAGGTCCGCGAGGGCGACAAGCTGGCGAGGCTCGAGCCTCATGAGGGCTACCGCCTCACCTTCCGCATTGCCTTCGGGCATCCGGCGATCGATCAGACCGTGCAGGAGACGGACGTCGATTTTTCCCGCGTCACGTATGAGCAGGCGGTCTCGCGCGCTCGCACGTTCGGCTTCGTGCAGGACGTGGAAATGCTCCGCAGAATGGGACTGGCCCAGGGCGGTTCGCTGGAAAACGCGATCGTGATGGACGAGTTCCGCATTCTCAACCCCGAGGGACTGCGCGAAAACGATGAGTTTGTGAAGCACAAGATTCTCGATGCGATGGGAGACCTCTATGTGCTCGGCAATCCGTTGCTGGCGCACTACATCGCCTGCAAGTCGGGTCACGGACTCAACAACCAGCTTCTGCGCGCGCTCCTGGCCGACGAGTCGGCCTGGGAGTGGGCGACTTTTGACCGTGCGGAAGACTGCCCGGTCGACTTCTGGATGCAGAAGTGCTGATTTATTCCCGTCCGTAGAGGCGCGCCGCAACGGCGCGCACCGAGGCCGGATCTTCTCTCAGCGTCCGGCGGGCTTCACCGAGCTCGCCGAGACGCTTTTCTTTTTCCTGGCCTCTGAGAGCGGTTTCATTGGCGCGGATGCGCTTTTCTTCCCGGTCGATGTCGGCCATGAGAGCGCGAAGCGCCGTCTGCGTGGCCGGATTCATCACGCGGCCGAGCTGCTCGAGCGACTTGCGAAGCCTCAGATTGCGGGTCTGGGCGGCAAGCGCGAGAACCGCCGCAGCGCCGGCTGCCGTCGTATGAGGGGCGTCCTCGTCGACAGGCTCGGGTTCGTCTCGGTCGGCGAAATCGACGGCCGCGGCTTCGGCGGCGGCCGGGTCGGACGGCAGCAGCTCGAGCGCCCGGTCGAGAGCGGCGAGGCGCCGGTCGATGGCGGCGATCCGATGCCGGGCGGCATTCAGTTCATCCTGCCGGGAGGCTGCCAGCTTCAGCTTCCTCTTGCGCTCGGCTTCGAGACGGGGATAGTCGCGTGCGTCTTCTTCGCTCGGAATGCGGGCTGCGGAGATGCCGTATTCAAGGTCGGAGGCATGGAGAGCCAACCGGCTGCGCTCTTCGACCAGGGCGACGGATTCCTCGCAGAAGCGCTGTTCTAGGGTGCTGCGCAGATCGTTTTCATCGGGAGAAAGCGCAGCGCGAAGCCGCTCCATGGTGGCGCGAAGCCGGTCGTTTTCAAGATCCTGCAGCATGGCGCCGACGGCTGCCGCGCCGACGGCGGTTTTCGGACGGGGACCGGAGGAGGCGATTTCGAGCGGCGAAGGCGGCTGGGCTTTGGCAATGATGCGAACGTCCACCGACGTAAAGGGGAGACCTGCCGCGGTGAGAGCGGCAGCGAGGCGCTGCGTGAGCTGGCGGATGCGGTTTTGCTGCACGGCGTTCTCGGCAAGGAGCACGAGCGTCCGACCTTCGGCCCGGCAGTAGGCAGGGTCGGAATAGTCGATCGCCAGACGAAACTGCTTCAGAACGGGCGCCACCACGCGGCCCGCCCGGGCGGCAAGCGCGTACTGAATCATCAGCGGACCGCCGGCATCGCGGCCGAGGCAGCTGCCGATGGTCTGTGCGCCGGTTCGGCGGGGAATGAAGTCGCGTGTCACGGGATGGTGTCGTCGGAGTCCGGGGGAACCGCTGAAGAAAAACGGCGGAAGTAAAAACGGTCCGCGCCGGGAGGAGACCCGATGAACGCGGAGGCGGAAAAAGCGTACCACGGATCGGGAGAGGATGCCCTGAAAGCGCTCGGCGGACACGCAATGTTGCGGATTGAAAAAGAAAAGGGCAGGTTTTTGAGAATTCGCAGGAGGCTATCTGTGCGATAATCCAACGGTTATGCCCGGCGGATCTCCGGCGGCGGGGGTTTCCCCTCTCCGGCGGTAAGGAGGAAGATTCCCGGAACGATGAATTTTCAGGGCAGCGCGGACTGAACCCCGGCAGGGCGGTTCGGGATCTGCCGGCCTGACGGCCGATCCCTCGACGGGCGCCCCTCAGAGATAACTCCGAAACTCATAATGTTTGACGAACTTCTTACCAAAATCTTCGGCAGCCGTAACGACCGCCTGATCAAGCAGTACCGCCGCAAGTGCGATGCCATCAACAAGCTTGAGCCTCAGATGAAGGCGCTCACCGACGAGCAGCTTCAGGCCAAGACGCAGGAATTCCGCGACCGTATTGCCAAGGGTGCCACGACGGATGAACTCCTCCCCGAAGCGTTTGCCGTTGTCCGTGAAGCGAGCGTTCGCGTGCTCGGCATGCGCCACTTCGACGTGCAGCTGATCGGCGGCATGGTGCTCAACGACGGCAAGATCGCTGAAATGCGCACGGGCGAAGGCAAGACGCTGACCGCTACGCTCGCCGTCTACCTCAACGCGCTTCCCGCCAAGGGCTGCCACGTCGTGACGGTGAACGACTACCTGGCTTCGCGCGACGCGGACTGGATGGGCCGTCTTTACAACTGGCTCGGCCTCACGGTCGGCAAGATTCTTTCAGGTCAGAACACCGAAGAAAAGAAGGCCGCCTATGCCGCCGACATCACGTACGGCACCAACAACGAATTCGGCTTCGACTATCTGCGCGACAACATGGAGTACGACGTCGCCAGCCGCCGTCAGCGTCCGCTCTACTACGCGATCGTCGACGAAGTGGACTCGATTCTCATCGACGAAGCCCGTACGCCGCTCATCATTTCCGGTCCGGCCGACGACAACACCGATCTCTACCGCGCCATCAACGACATTCCCGCGATGCTGACCCGTCAGGCCGAGGAAAAGGGCGAGGGCGACTACTGGGTCGATGAAAAGGCGCATCAGGTCTACCTTTCCGAAGCCGGTCATGAGCATCTCGAGCGCATCCTGTCCGAGCGCGGTCTGGTGCAGCAGGGCGAATCGCTCTATGCGCCGAAGAACATCATCCTCATGCATCACCTCAATGCGTCGCTGCGCGCCCACACGCTCTTCCACCGCGACCAGCACTACGTGGTGCAAAACGGCGAAATCGTCATCGTCGACGAATTCACCGGCCGTCTGATGCCGGGCCGCCGCTGGAGCGAAGGTCTGCATCAGGCCGTCGAAGCCAAGGAAGGCGTCAAGATCCAGCAGGAAAACCAGACGATGGCGTCGATTACCTTCCAGAACTACTTCCGCATGTACGCGAAGCTCTCGGGCATGACCGGCACGGCGGATACGGAAGCGTACGAATTCCAGGACATCTACGGTCTGGAAACGGTGGTGATTCCGACGCACCGCAAGATGATCCGCATCGACGAGCAGGACAAGGTCTTCCGCACGGTGAATGAAAAGTACCGCGCGATCATCGAGGACGTGAAGCGCTGCCACGAGCGTCAGCAGCCGGTGCTGCTCGGCACGACTTCGATCGAAAATTCCGAGCTCCTGTCGCAGATGCTCACAAAGGAAGGCATTCCGCACAACGTGCTCAACGCCAAGCAGCATGAGAAGGAAGCCCAGATCGTGCTCGAAGCCGGCCGTCCCGGCGTCGTAACGATCGCTACCAACATGGCCGGCCGAGGCACCGACATCGTGCTCGGCGGCGGCATCAACAAGGCGATCGATGCGATCCGCGGCAATGCCGAGCTTTCCGACGAGGAAAAGACCGCTCAGATCGATGCGGTGAAGGCGGAATGGCAGAAGCTCCATGAACTCGTCGTTCAGGCGGGCGGTCTGCGCATCATCGGCTCCGAACGCCATGAATCGCGCCGCATCGACAATCAGCTCCGCGGCCGTTCCGGCCGTCAGGGCGACCCGGGCAGCTCCTGCTTCTATCTCTCGATGGAAGACCAGCTTCTTCGCATTTTCGGCGGCGAACGCATGCGCGCCATCGCCGACAAGCTCAAGCTCGAAGAAGGCGTGGCGATCGAGTCGAAGATGCTGACCCGCATGATCGAATCTGCACAGCGCAAGGTCGAAGGCCGCAACTACGACATCCGCAAGCAGCTGCTCGAGTTCGACGACGTTCAGAACGACCAGCGTCATGAAATCTACGGCCTGCGCAATGAAATTCTTGAAAGCACGGACATCTCCGAGCTCGTGAAGAATCTGCGCGAAGGCTTCTTCACGGATCTCTTCCGCGCCTACGTGCCGGCTGAAACGGTTGAGGAACAGTGGGATCTTCCGGGCCTGCAGACGAAGCTCGCCGGCGAGTTCGGCGTCGTGATCGATCTGCAGAAGATGCTCGACGAACATGACGAATTCACCGACGAGGATCTGCTTGCCGCGCTCGTGGCGGAAGTGAACCGCATCTACGAAGCGAAGGAAACGCTCGTCGGTCACGAAGGCTTTACGGGCTTTGCCCGCTCGGTGCTTCTGCAGGTGCTCGACCAGCTCTGGCGCCAGCACATCGCCGCGCTCGACGCCCTGCGTCAGGGCATCTATCTGCGCGGTTATGCGCAGAAGCAGCCCAAGCAGGAATACAAGCGCGAAGCCTTCAACATGTTCGAACAGCTCCTCGACCAGATCCGCGAAACGCTCGTCAAGGTGCTCATGCATGTTGAAATCCGCATGCCCGAAGAGGCTCAGCAGGCCGCCGATACCGGCATGAGCCGCGGCGAAGCGGCCGCCCAGGCCGCTGCTCCGCGTCAGGCGCAGGGCGGCAGCGCGCTCGACAGCATGAACGAGGAACGCGAGCTTGATCCCGCCGTCTTCGCACACGTCGGCCGCAACGATCCGTGCCCCTGCGGTTCCGGCCGCAAGTTCAAGGACTGCCACGGCAAGCTCGCCTGAGAGAGCCGCTGACTGAACCAGGCCCGCGTTTTCCGCCCGACGGACGGAGAAGGCGGGCTTTCGCTTTTTGAGGAATCCGCCATGATGTCGGGATCTGATTTTGAAACGCCGGCCGTGCCGGGCCTGTCGGCGGGACTGTCGTCGGACGGCCGGGTGCTGGCGCTGCGCTGCAGGCCGGGAACGGCGGCAGCCGCCGCGCTCGGACGCGGTGCGCTCGGAGACGGATCGGCAGCGCTGCTCAAAGGGGCGGCGGGGTCGCTCTCGCCGCGCCTGATCCTGCTGACGGCCGGCCTGCCGCTTTTCGGCGCGGGACCGGCATCCGACGGCGCGGCCTGCGCCCTGCGCCGTTCCGCCGCGCTGTCGTCGGGTTCGGATGATGCATCGGTGCTGCTTCTCGCTCAGGGACGAATCAGAGAGCTGGTGCCCGTGTCCGATCTCGTCGGACGCATGCAGGAAGCGCTCTCGGATGTTCGCGCGCCCGGCGCTCTGCCGCCGCCCTGGGTCGGATTCGCAGCGCCCTTCATGACGCCCGACGGACGGTTCTCGGTGGCCGGATGCGGAACCGGAAACCCGGCGGATCCGCTTTCGAACAGAACGGCAGTGCTGATGACGGATCTTCCGGCCTCCGAAACGGTTCTGACGCGCCTGACCGAGCCGCTCGGAACGGCTTTTTTCGGCTGGTTCCGTGCAGCGGGCACCGAACTGCCTGCCGATGCGCTGGTGCTTCTTTCAACAGGAACTGCGTCGGAACGGCCGGTCTGTTCGGCGGGCGATCCGAGAGCCGAAGCGCTTCGCGCCGGTTTTGCACTGGCGCTGGAGAGAGTGATGTCGGGCATGGCGAAGACGGCCGGCATGACCGCGCGCATTCGGATTTCGGGGGCGATGTCGCCGGAGGAGGCTGAAGGCTTCATGAGACCGCTCTTTCTCGCGGCGCAGCGGCTGCGCAGGCGCCCGGCATCGGAGGCAGCCGCGCATCTGTGGGCGGCGCTTGCTGCGGGCGGCCCGGAGGATCTGGACTGGCAGAGCGTGTCGGCATCGGCGGGCGGCGTCCGTCTGCTCGACGCAGGACGATTCGCCTCGCCGCCGGAGATGGCCGGCGCGCTTCGCGAGGTGCTTGAAGGCTGCGCGGGGCTTGAGATCCGGCTTTTCCGCGGATCTGCGTCAACATTCCTATGGGCTTGACCGTAGTTCGAGAAAAAGCGCATCCAGTCAGCGTACAATTTGAAATAGTGCGCCTCATGAGAGGCGGGAAATAATAAAAAAGGAATGCAACGTGAGTGAAGACAAGGTTGTGGATGTTGCCGTCGGCGTGCTGATTCGCGAAAACGGCAAAGTGCTTCTCAGCTCCCGCCCTGCCGGCAAGCCCTACGCCGGTTATTGGGAGTTCCCCGGCGGCAAGGTCGAAGAAGGTGAAACCGTGCATGAGGCGCTCGCGCGCGAGCTCGACGAAGAGCTCGGCATCAAACTCGCGGACTCTTTCCCCTGGTTCGTGATGGAGCATCGCTATGAGCATGCTCACGTTCGTCTGCATTTCCGCCGTTCGCGCGAATTCATCGGCGACGGCCAGGCCAGGGAAGGCCAGGAATTCGGCTTCTACGGCGCTGAAGAAAGAACGCCGGGCCTGCTGCTTCCGGTGGATCAGGCCATCATCAAGCGCGTGGATCTGCCCGACGTCTGGGAAGACAGCACCGAGATCCTGACGCTCTCTGAAAATGCGCTTCACGCCACCGTCGTGCGCGACCGCAAGTGCCGCTTCGTCGGCACCCGTGCGGGCACGCTGGACGACGTTCTGAAGGCCGTGGCCATGGACTTCGACTTCGTGATCGTCAAGCCCGAACTTTTCGAAGCCTCGCTCAAGAACGGCGAACCCCGCCTGCCCACCTATGTGGAAGGCGTGCCTGCCGCCGATCTTCGCGTCTGGCAGGACAAGGGCGCTCACGGCGTGAAGCCCTGCTGAGAAAGCCCTCATCATCAATAATCAGAAAGCCCGTCAGTTGATCTGGACCCCGAAACTTGGACTGCAAAATAAAATCCAAGTTGAGTGCGGACGTTTTTAACGCTCGCCGCTTGGCATAGCCGGGACGAACAAGTCCCGGCTACGCCGATAGCGTATTTTATCTGAGGCGCGTCAAGGG
>JAGBFJ010000058.1 GCA_017936545.1 Sutterella sp. | reverse complement strand
GGGGCTGCAAAAGTCAGGTTTGCCTGACCTTAGCGGCATCCCCTTTGCGCTCGCTGTCAGTTCGGCTGCTGCCGATTTTCAGCTGCGAGCTCGCGAAGATAGGAAATGCCGGAAGTGAACATGAAGGTGTAGCCGAGAACTTCGGTCGACTCTTCGGAGAAGGTCTTGGCGCCCTGCCAGCCGGTGCAGGCCGAGCTGAAGAACTCCCACAGCCCCTTCATGCCGAAGAGACGGGAATAGACCAGAACAAGCACGCAGCCCGTCAGCATGAAGACAAAGCTTCTGCTCGCGATGAAGTGCGCCAGACCGGGAACGACGGTTTCTCTGCCGGCTCTGACCACGCCGAAGGCGACGAAGCAGAGGAAGACCAGCAGCACGTATTTCCAGAAGCCGTGCACGATGAGGTCGAAATACCCGTCGAATTCTCGGATCAGCATGGAGAAGAGAAAGCCGGCGACAAGGATGAGCCCGCCCCTCAGCCGCGGGGCTCGCCGGGCCGCAGCCGCAAAGAAGAGTGCGGCCGTCAGCAGCATTGCTTCCTGGGCGATTTCCATCCAGGATTCAATAGGCAGCGGGTGCCTGCCGCTCCAGACATAGAACTTGAAGGCGGCGACGCTCAGCACTGCGCCGAACAGAAACTGAAGCAAGCCGCGAAGGATGATTTTGTAGTCGTCGGACATCTCTCGGGACCTTTCGAATGAAGAGCAATTTTATCGGTGATCCAGAGCTTTTTATGTGATATCAAAAGGGATTCGATGCGGGAATCACTCTCACGAACACGAGCGGTGTCAATAAAACCTCTTCTGAGAAACCGTCTGATTCAAAAATAAAAAGGCTGACAGATAATGTTCCCGCTCGGGGTATCTGTCAGCCTTGAAGGCCTCGGAGCGTTCATTCGGTCGGAAAATTAACCGGACTGCCGGGGCGTCGTTTTTTTGCAACTACGGGGACTTCAGCCGGCGCGGATCCAGATGGTTTTTCTGCCGGCGTCGTTCTGCCCTACCCGCAGTCCGCCGGCCGGTTCGGCTTCATCGGGGCGGCCGTTGCGGCGCAGCCAGCGGCGCGACGAGCCGGTCATGTTCCAGCCGACGCGCCGACCGCGGGAGGCGATGCGCTTTTCAAGGCAGGAGGCGCACTGCGTCGGTTCGTCGTCGAGGCAGGGCTTGTTGTCGTAGAGCTGATAGCCGGCGCGGTACTGCTGCGGAGAAAGGTTCGGCATGACCACGTTGGCACCGTATTCAATGCCGATTTCACGCCCGTCGTCCCGGATGGCCTGAAGGGCCGTTGCGGCGGCGATGTTGACGGGCCCCATGACGAGGCGCGTGACGGCGATCATGTTGAGGGACAGCTGCATCAGGGCTTCGGGATCCATCTGGCCGAAGTCCTGGAGTTCGCCGCCCTCGCTCATCAGATAGGGGCCCATGCCGATCATGTCGACATCAAGATTCTGGAATGTGCGGATGTCCCGGCAGAGGTCTTCGAGCGTCTGGCCGGGAATGCCGATCATGACGCCGGTGCCCGTCTGATAGCCCGCTTCGCGAAGGTCGGCCAGAAGACGGAATCGATGCTCGAGCTGCTTTTCATGATCGCCTCTGGCACCGTGAAGCACTTTGAAAAGTTCGGGATTCGACGTTTCGAAGCGGGCGAGATAACGGAGCGATTCGGGGCAGCCGGCGGCTTTGGCCCAGCGCCGGTAGGTTTCCGGCGTCTGTTCGCCGAGCGAGAGCGTGACGCCCACGCCCTGCGGCAGAACGGACGACACGGTGGCTTTGTGGATCTCAATCAGGCACTCTTCGATGAAGGCGATGAACTTTTCATCGCGGCGCTCGCCCGCCTGCAGACAGACGGAACCGTAGCCCGAACGCGCGGCCCAGACGGCGGCGGCTACGATTTCCTCCTTGGACATCGTGTAGCGCTTGACGTCGTGGTTTTCGCGGCGGATGCCGCAGTATCGGCAGCTTGCCGTGCAGATGTTCGAGAGTTCGATCAGACCGCGGTAGTAGACGCAGTTGCCCATCAGCTCGGTCGTTCTGGCGAAGGCGGCTTCCTGCAGAAGACGGCAGGATTCGGGGTCGCGCAGACCGAGAAGAAAGACGATGTCCTCGTTGCTGAGTTCAGGCTTCCTGAGAAGCTCGGCGGTTTTTGCGTGCGTCATGAAAAGTGTCCTTGCGAAAGGGTGAAGGCCATTATGCCTCAAATGCTTCGCCGGAAACAGTAAGCCGAAAGTAGGCATTAAGAATTAGTTTTGACTCAGAACCCTCTCCAGCACGGGCATTTCGGAAGGACCGCCGGCGTTGCGGCACGAAAAAAGAGCCCGCCGGAGCATATGCCGGCAGGCTCTCTTGATCAGACACGACGGGGGCCGCCGTTCGGCGAATCCCCCTGCTTTTCAGTCTCAGCTGAGCGTGGCGCCGCTCATGCCCGAGCTCACGAGCTTGGCATAGCGGGCGAGATAGCCGTGCGTGATGCGCGGCTGGCGCGGACGCCAGGCGGCACGGCGCTCGGCCATTTCTTCTTCGCTCACCGCCACGTCGATCGTATTGGCGGGGATGTCGATCGTGATGATGTCGCCTTCCTTAACCAGGGCGACCGGACCGCCCACGGCGGCTTCGGGCGAGACGTGGCCGATGGCGGCGCCGCGGGTGGCGCCGGAGAAGCGGCCGTCGGTAATGAGGGCGACGGAGCTGCCGAGACCGGAGCCCATGATGGCCGAGGTCGGGTTGAGCATTTCGCGCATGCCCGGACCGCCCTTCGGGCCTTCGTAGCGGATCACCACGACGTCGCCCGGATTGATGCGGCCGCCGTAGATGGCGTCGAGCGCTTCTTCTTCGGAGTCGAACACGCGGGCGGGACCGGAATGACGCAGCATTTCGGGCGCCACGGCGGAACGCTTCACGACGCAGCCGTCGGGAGCGAGACTGCCCTTCAGAACCGCGATGCCGCCTTCCTTCGCATAAGGCGCGGAGACCGGACGGATGACTTCTTCATTGCGGATGGCGGCGCCGGCGATGTTTTCGGCAACCGTGCGGCCCGTCACCGTCATGGGCTTGAGATCGAGAAGGTCGAGCTTCGAGAGTTCGGCCATGACGGCGGGAATGCCGCCCGCCTCGTCGAGTTCTTCAATGTAGTGCCGGCCGGCTGGTGCGAGGTGGCAGAGGTTCGGCGTGCCGGAGGAGATCTGATTGGCGACGGCGAGATCGAGTTCGAAGCCGCATTCATGGGCGATGGCCGGCAGATGAAGCATCGAGTTCGTGGAGCAGCCGAGCGCCATGTCGACGGTGAGCGCGTTGCGGAACGCGGCTTCCGTCATGATGTCGCGGGGCTTGAGGTCGCGCTTGACGAGGTCCATGACGGCGAGGCCGGATTCCTTGGCAAGACGCAGGCGAGCGGACATGACGGCCGGGATCGTGCCGTTGCCGGGGAGCGCCATGCCGAGCACTTCGGAGAGGCAGTTCATCGAGTTGGCGGTGAACATGCCCGAGCAGGAGCCGCAGGACGGGCAGGACTTGTTTTCAAGTTCCATGAAGACCGCCTGGCTGATCTTGCCGGTGCGGAACTGACTCACGCCTTCGGAAATGTCAGAGTAGGACACCTTGCGGCCGTGCACGCGGCCGGCGAGCATGGCGCCGCCCGAAATCACGATGGAGGGAATGTTGAGACGGGCGGCGGCCATCAGGAGGCCCGGCACGTTCTTGTCGCAGGCGGCAACGAGGACCAGACCGTCGAACGGGTGAGCGGTGGCCATCGCTTCCACACTGTCGGCAATCAGTTCGCGGGAAACGAGGGAATACTTCATGCCCGCATGGCCCATGGCGAGGCCGTCGCAGACCGCGATCGCAGGAAAGACGATCGGCACGCCGCCGCCGAGGGCGACGCCCTGCTTGACGGCTTCCGTAATCTTGTCGAGGAACATGTGGCCGGGAACGATGTCGTTCTGGCTGTTGACGATGCCGATGAGGGGACGCCCGATTTCGTCGTCGCAGAGACCGAGTGCCTTGAGAAGCGCGCGCTGAGGCGCCGCATTGATGCCTTTCGTGAGAGTATCGCTACGCATAAATATCGCTGCTGTCAAAAGAGTGTTGAAGAGAGCGTTTTCTGATTGTATTGAAGAGCGGCGCGCCCGGGCTTGCCGGAAGTGCGCCTTTGCCTAAGCGGTCCACCCTAAAACAGGGCGATTGCATCAAAGAAGTGCGCTTTTTCCCGCCCCTCGGGCGTTTGCGCCGTTTGGCCCGGCCGCTGAAACGCTATCTTTACTGAATGGCCGGCCCCGGCGTTCCCTGTCCTTTATCACGGACGCCCCGGGCGCCGATTCGCAGTCCCCTGCCCCGCGCATTCCCGGCCTGGGACTGCCGCAACGGATGGAAGAAATGGAACCGCAGAACGAAAAGCTACTGACAGACATCCTGCTTCGCCTCGAGGCCATGCTGCCTCCTCCGCCCGAAGCCTTCGACTGGTCGCGCCCCGCCTACCGCTGGGTCCGCCGCCGCGTCCTCGGCACGGACCTCGGCAGTCTCGAGCCCGTCACTCATGTGGCCTCGATCGACCTTGATCAGCTGCTGCACATCGACCGGCAGAAAAAGCTCCTCCTTCAGAACACCGAAGCTTTCGTGAAGGGCCTGCCCGCCAACAACGTGCTTCTGACGGGCGCGCGCGGCACCGGCAAGAGTTCGCTCATCCGCGGCTGCCTCGCGCGCTTCTATGCCGACGGCCTTCGCCTCATCGAGGTCGACAAGGAGGATCTGCGCGACCTCTCCTCGATCACGGCCGCCATTGCGGGCCGTCCGGAGCGCTTCATCGTCTACTGCGACGACCTCTCGTTCGAACTTGCCGAAGGCGGCTACAAGGCCCTCAAGGCCGCGCTCGACGGCTCCATCGCCGCGGGAGGCGACAACCTGCTCATCTATGCGACGAGCAACCGCCGCCATCTGATGCCCGAACCGGCCGGCGACAATCTCGATTCGACCCTCGACGACAACGGCGACCTGCACCCGGGCGAAGTGCTGGAGGAAAAGCTGTCGCTCGCCGAACGCTTCGGCCTCTGGCTGTCGTTCTACCCGTTCACTCAGAACGAGTACCTTGCCGTGGTGCGGTCCGTGCTCGAGGATCTGGGCGTGGACTTCGCGCGAGGCGCCGAACGCCTGCCCGAAGAGGTCCGGCTCGAAGCCCTGCAGTTCGCCATCGAACGCGGCGGGCGCAGCGCGCGTGTGGCTACCCATTTTGCCAAGATGCTCGCGGCCCGGCTGGCGCTTGAGGCGCAGCAAGGCTGAATAACGGCCTCTGAGAAGCATTAAGTCCCCAAAAGGGGGCTTAATGCTTTTTGGCGCCGAGGGTGCGAAGCAATGAAAAGGGCCGCGTTCTTGAGCGAGAACGCGGCCCGTTCCGTACGGGACTTCCCACTTCAGCCGCCGGGCTTCAGAGGGAGGCCGTCATCAGTTCTTCGACTTGTCGACGAGCTTGTTGGCGGCGATCCAGGGCATCATGGCGCGAAGCTTGGCACCGGTCTTTTCGATCGGGTGTTCGGCCGTGAGACGGCGTTCGCTGCGAAGCGACGGATAGCCGAGCTGGCATTCGGCGAGGAAGCTCTTGGCGTACTGGCCGTTCTTGATGAGCTTGAGGGCTTCGCGCATGGCGGCGCGGGATTCGTCGTTGATGACCTTCGGGCCCGTGAAGTACTGGCCGTATTCGGCGTTGTTGGAGACCGAGTAGTCCATCGTGGCAATGCCGCCTTCATAGATCAGGTCGACGATGAGCTTGAGTTCGTGGCAGCACTCGAAGTAGGCCATTTCGGGAGCATAGCCAGCTTCGACGAGGGTGTCGAAGCCCGACTTGATCAGTTCGACGACGCCGCCGCAGAGCACAGCCTGTTCGCCGAAGAGGTCGGTTTCGGTTTCGTCGCGGAAGGTGGTTTCAATCACGCCGGCCTTGCCGCCGCCGTTGGCGCAGGCGTAGGAGAGCGCGATGTCATGAGCGCGGCCGGAGACGTCCTGATAGACGGCGATGAGCTGCGGAACGCCGGCGCCGGCGACATAGGTGGAGCGGACCGTGTGACCCGGGGCCTTCGGGGCGATCATGACGACGTCGAGGTCGGCGCGCGGGGTCACCTGACCGTAGTGGACGTTGAAGCCGTGAGCGAAAGCGAGAACGGCGCCTTCCTTGAGGTTGGGTTCGACCTGTTCGCGATAGACTTTGGCGATGTTTTCGTCGGGAAGCAGCATCATGACGAGGTCGGCGCCGGCGGTGGCTTCTTCAATCGTCTTCACAGTGAGACCGGCGTCTTCGGCCTTCTTCCAGGAGGCGCCGCCCTTGCGCAGGCCGACCGTCACGCGGCAGCCGGAGTCGTGGAGGTTCTGGGCATGGGCATGGCCCTGGCTGCCGTAACCGATGATGGCGACTTCCTTGTTCTTGATCAGAGAGAGGTCGGCGTCCTTGTCATAAAAAACTTTCATGTCAGTTCCTTTTAATTGTGTCGCCCGTCTTCTTTAATGGTCTGAGAGAGCGGGCGGGATAAAAATACGGGTTTGAAATTCGGATCAGGCCTTGAGGCATCGCTCGCCGCGCGAAATGCCGCAGATGCCCGTGCGCACGGTTTCAAGAATCAGCGAGGGATCGACGGTTCGGATGAAGGCGTCGAGCTTGCCGCGCTCGCCGGTCACCTCGATCGTGTAGATCGTCTGGCCCACGTCGACGATGCGGGCGCGGAAGATCTGGGCGATGCGCATCAGTTCGTCGCGGTCGCGTCCGACGGCGCTCACCTTCAGGAGAAGAAGCTCGCGCTCGAGGTACTCGTGCTCGACCAGATCCTGCACCTTGATCACGTCGATGAGACGGTGAAGCTGCTTGCTGATCTGCTCGACCGATTCGTTCGTGCCGCGAAGCACGATGGTCATGCGGCTGACGCCCGGCTTTTCCGTGGCGGCCACGGTGAGCGAGTCGATGTTGTAGCCGCGGGCGGAGAAAAGGTCGACCACGCGGGAAAGCGCGCCCGAGCTGTTCTCAAGAAGAACGGAAATCAGATGTCGGTCCGTCATGTCAGTAGCCCTCCCCCGGAATAACGATGTCGGTCAGGCCGAGTCCCGGACCCACCATTGGCAGAACCGGCTCTTCGGGCGCGATGATCACGTCGATGAGCACGAGCTCGTCCCTGTAGGTCTCGAAGGCGTCATGAATCGCCTTGTCCAGCTCCTCGTACGTCTGAACGCGGATGCCGACGTGGCCGTAGCATTCGGCAAGCTTCACGAAGTCTGGCTGCACGTCCATGACGGAGGCCGACAGGCGGCCGCCGTAGTAGTTGCGCTGCCAGTAGGCCACCATGCCGAGATAGCCGTTGTTGAGAAGGAAGATCTTGGGAGCGAGCCCGTACTGCTTGGCGGTGCCGAGTTCCTGGATGTTCATCTGCACGGAACCGTCGCCGGTGAAGCAGACCACGGGTTCGCCGGGATGGGCGACGGCGCAGCCGCAGGCGGCGGGAAGTCCGTAGCCCATGGTGCCGAGACCGCCCGAACTCAGCCAGTGGCGGGGCTTGGCGATCTTCAGATACTGAGCGGCCCAGATCTGATGCTGACCGACGTCGGTCGCATACCAGGCTTCTCCCTTCGTGTAGGCGCCGACGCGCTCGATGACGGCCTGAGGCTTGATGGGGCCCTTTGCGTCGACCGCATAGGCCAGCGACTGTTTTGCGCGCCACTGGGCGATCTCGGACTGCCAACCGGCCGTCAGCGCGGGATCGGGACGGCGCTCGCCGAGCATCCGCAGCGCATCCGTCAGCACTTCGCGCACGTCGCCGACGATCGGCACGTCCGCATGGACGATTTTGGAAATCGAGCTCGGATCGATATCGATGTGAATGACCGTGCGCTCGCGCTTCATGAAGTCGGCGGGATGACCGATCACGCGGTCGTCGAAGCGCGCGCCCACGGCGAGCAGCACGTCGCAGTAGTGCATGGCCATGTCGGCTTCATAGGTACCGTGCATGCCGACCATGCCGAGATAATGGGGATTGTCGGGCCGTACGGCGCCCAGACCCAGCAGGGTCGAAACAACGGGGGCGCCTACGGCGTCGAGAAATTCGTTGAGAATGTCGTGCGCGTCGGAGGAAACCGCGCCGCCGCCCACGTAGATGAGCGGACGCTCGGCTTCGAGAAGCGCCGTCAGGGCGCGCTTGATCTGACCCGAATGGCCGCGCGTCGTCGGGCGGTAGTTGGGCATCTCGATCATGTCGGGATACTCGAACACGCATTCCGACGTCTGAATGTCCTTCGGGAGGTCGATGATCACGGGGCCGGG
The DNA here is from genome assembly GCA_017936545.1 of Sutterella sp. Taxonomy (GTDB): domain Bacteria; phylum Pseudomonadota; class Gammaproteobacteria; order Burkholderiales; family Burkholderiaceae_F; genus Sutterella. The sequence continues at coordinate 2,093 of JAGBFJ010000058.1, read as the reverse complement.
ACGGCCGGTCCGCGCAATATGGAAGGCCTTCTTCACCGTGACGGCGAGGTCTTCAACATGCTTGACGAGGAAATTGTGCTTGACGCAGGGCCGCGTAATGCCGATCGTGTCGCATTCCTGGAAGGCATCGGTGCCGATCAGACCGGTCGAAACCTGACCGGTGATGACGACGAGCGGAATGGAGTCAGCGTAAGCGGTGGCGATGCCGGTCACGGCGTTCGTGGCGCCGGGGCCCGACGTGACGACGGCGACGCCGACCTGACCGCTGGAGCGTGCGTAGGCGTCGGCGGCATGCAGCGCAGCCTGCTCATGACGCACCAGAATATGATCGAAATGCGTCTGCTGATGAATGGCGTCGTATAGCGGGAGCACGGTGCCGCCCGGGTAGCCGAAGATGTGACGGACACCTTCGCAGTGAAGGGACTCAACAAGAATTTGAGCCCCGGTCAGTGTACTGCCGAAAGGATTCTCTGCTTGGCTCGATTGCATGTGAGGAAGATACCCTTAACAAATCTCCAAGATTGAGGACGCTTCAGGCTCCGTCTTCCCGTGTCCGGCTTTCGGCCGGTCATCCTGAATGCCGCCGCCGGTTTCCGGCTGTGCCGGCGCCGCTTCAGAGGCGGAATCCGATGCCCGAAGGATCGCTGCTGGCCTTGGTTTGCCATGTTCCTTTTTTGCAACGATTATTCAATATATCAAATGAAATCGGGTTTTCCCGCGATAAAGGAGAGGCATTTGCTCGAACGTTGGATTGCGTCAAGGTGCATACGATATCTTCCCGAACCCTTTTGGTGCATCCGCCATCCTCCTTTCAGCGGAGGCTCTCCGGACATCGCTGAAACGCGCCGAAGGGAGGCGATTCCCGCGTTCTTGCCTGATTCTCCCCGCGGACTTCGAGCCGCGCCGGCAGGCCCGCTACAATGAAGCCGTTGTCCCCTACCGGATCGGTGCCGGCAGCTTCCGGCGCCGGCAGCCTCAGCGGAGCGAACCATGAGAGAAAAAGAATCACCGGAGTCCGATCTTCAGCCGGTCCGGCTGGCCGAAGCACTGTGCGAAAGACTTCAGGCGCTCGCCGATCGGCCTGCCGACGCCCTTCCTTTCCCCGGACTGACGGTGTCCTGCCGCCGAGGCACCGACGGCGGTCCCTGTTCCTGCCTCCTCTACAAGCCGGCCGTGACCGTGATCGCTTCCGGCCGCAAGCGCAGCATCGTCGGTGAGCGCGTATACGAATACGGCGCCGGCGACGTGTTCGTGACGGCGCTCGACATGCCTGCGACCTGGCAGGTGCTCGAGGCGTCGGACAGTGTGCCTTTCGCCGCCGTGTCCGTTCCGCTCGAGCGGGAGATTCTTCGGGAATTCATGCCGATGGTGCCGCCCTGCCCCGGCTCCGACTGCCCTCAGGCGGCGCTCACCGGCCGGAGCGATGCCGGGATTCTGGATGCCTTCCTGCGGCTCGTCCGGCTGGAGCCCGGCGTCGACGCGGAGGTGCTGGGTCCTCTGATCGTGCGCGAAATCCACTGGCGGGTGCTCTCGGGCATCTGGGGCGAAGGCCTGCGGCGCTTCTTCACGTCGGACAGCCAGAGCGCGCGCATCGACAGCGCGGTGCAGTGGCTGCGAGAAAACTTCCGCGAGCCTCTCACGGTCGAGGAGCTCGCGGAACGGGTTCATATGGCGCCGTCGACGTTTTACCGTCACTTCCGCGCCGTGACGAGTCTCTCTCCGCTTCAGTATCAGAAGCAGCTTCGCCTGCATGAGGCCAGACGCCTGATGCTCGTGAGAAATCTGGACGCGGCGTCTGCCGCCTACAGCGTGGGCTACGTGAGTCCCACGCAGTTCTCCCGGGAATTCCGACGGCTGTTCGGTCAGAGCCCGAGAAAAAGCATGGCGGGCCTCCGGGAGTCGGCGCCTGCGGCGCCGCTTTGAGGCATCCGAACAGAACGCCCGGCGCGTCATGTGATCTGGACCCCGAAACTTGGACTGCAAAATAAAATCCAAGTTGAGTGCGGACGTTTTTAACGCTCGCCGCTTGGCATAGCCGGGACGAACAAGTCCCGGCTACGCCGATAGCGTATTTTATCTGAGGCGCGTCAAGG
>JAGBFJ010000057.1 GCA_017936545.1 Sutterella sp. | reverse complement strand
CGGAAGCGGCATGGTGTTTCTCTCTCAGTATTTGTCAGGACGGCGAACTGTGCCGTCGGTGTCTTCATTGTAGTTAGTCGCCGGGAATTCGCACGGCTGGCTTTGATCAGCCGGTGCCGGAAGAGACGCGACTCCTCCTAAAGTAGAGGATGGGGTTTTCCCGCGCGTATGAAAAACTATGGAAGGCAAAATTCGGGTAGCATAGTCTTATCGTTTCCGTTTTTCGTAATGACGGATCAAACAGAATTTCCCCCTTGCGGAGAAGGAGGTTTCATGCAGTACATTTCCACGAGAGGCGAAGCCCCGCTTCGAACCTTCAGGGACATCATCTTCGAGGGCTATGCGCCCGACGGCGGTCTGTACGTTCCCGCTGAATTCCCGAAGATCGACCTCCAGACGCTCAAGACCTGGAAGGGAATGTCGTATTCAGCGCTCGCCGTCGAGGTGCTTCATCTTTTCGCGCAGTCGATGCCTCGTCCGGAATTCTGGCGCATCTGCTCGGACGCCTATCAGCCCTCGAACTTCCCGCACTGCCGCACGCCTTTCGGCGCTGAAGAAGTGACGCCCATCAAGTGGCTGCACGACCAGGTGGGCCTGCTCGAACTGTCGAACGGTCCGACGATGGCCTTCGACGACCTGGCGATGCAGTTCCTTTCGAGGCTGTTCGACAAGTTCCATGAGTCGGGCAGGACGCTGACGCTTCTCGGCGCCACGACGGGCGACATGGGCGCGGCGGCCGAAGCGGCTTTCGGCGGGCACAAGGACATCCGCGTCGTGATGCTCTCGCCCAAGGGCCGCATGAGCCAGTTCCAGGCCGCCCAGCTTTATTCCAATACCGACTCCAACGTCACCAACATTGAAATCGACGGCACCTTCGACCAGTGTCAAGACATCGTCCGCAGCATCCTCGAAGACCGCGAATTCTCCGCAAAGCTGGGCCTCGGCGCCATCAACTCCGTGCTCTGGGCGCGTATTGCGGTACAGATCGTCTACTACTTCTACGGCTATCTGCGCGCAGTGGATTATGTCGGCGAAGACGTCGTCTTTGCGGTGCCGGGCGGCAACTTCGGCAATGCCTATGCCTGCTGGGTCGCCCGCAAGATGGGTCTGCCGATCATGAAGCTCATCGTCTGCACGAACGAAAACGACGCGATGGACGAATTCCTCCGCACGGGCCGCTACTGCCCGAAGCCCTCGAACGAAACCATCGCCACGTCTTCGCCGTCGACCGACATTTCGCGCGCGGCGAGCTTCGAGCGCTTCCTCTTCGACGTGCTCGGCCGCAACGGCCGCCGCGTGAAGGAGCTGCTGTCCGATCTCGCCTCCAAGGGCGAATTCACGCTGACGCCCGACGAATTCCGTCTGGTGCGCCGCAGCGGCGTCGTCTCGGGCTCGTCCAACCATCCGAACCGCCTCGAAGTGATCGAACAGATGCATATCGAGTTCGACACCTACATCGACCCGCATACGGCCGACGCGCTCTTCTCCGGCATCTATCTCCATCCGGTCGGCGTCAAGACGCTCTGCGTCGAAACCGCGCATGCGGTGAAGTTCCCGAAGATGGTCCGTCAGGCGACGGGTCAGATCGTCGAACCGCCCGAAGATTTCCGGGATATCTTTGAGCGCAAGCAGGTGAAGACCGAGCTGCCGGCCGATGAGGCGGCGGTCCGCGCTGAAATCGAACGTCTGGCAGGTGCCGCAGATGCCGGTTAAGACCGTCGGATTCGTCGGCTACTCCGGCAGCGGCAAGACCACCCTCGCCGTGCAGGTCGCAGCGGAACTCAGGCGCCGCGGCCTGCGCGTCGCGGCGCTGAAAAACGCCCACCACGGCTTCGACATGGACAAGCCCGGCAAGGACAGCTGGCGCTACCGCGAAGCGGGCGCCTCTCAGGTGATCGTCCGAACCGACACCCGCTGGGCCATGCTCGTCGAAACGCCCGAGCAGCCGCCCGTCGAAACACTTCTCGCACGCTTTGAGAACGTGGACGTGATTCTCGTGGAAGGCTTTAAAAACGAAGGCGCCTTCCCTAAAATAGAAGTTCGACGACAGGCCGTTTCCGCCGGAGAAGCGGCCCTTTCTCTGACAAACAGCGACATCATCGCCGTGGCGTCGGACTGGGATGAGCCGGGCATCAGGGTGCCCCGGCTCGACATCAACCGTCCGGCGGCAGTGGCCGACTTCATCATCAGTTTATGATCACTTACGCCGAAGCCCTCAGCCGACTTCTTGCAAAGGCTGTGCCCGTCGACGGGACGGAAACCATCCCGCTTCTTTACTCCACGCACCGCGTTCTGGCCGAAGACATCGCCAGCCCCATTGCCGTGCCGGGCTGGGACAATTCCCAGATGGACGGCTATGCCGTGCGTGCGGTGGATCTGGCCGGGGCTTCCGAAGAAGCGCCCGTCGTGCTTCCGGTCTCGGACCGCATTCCGGCCGGCGGTGTCGGCCGCACGCTGGCCGAGGGCACCGCGGCGCGCATCTTTACCGGCGCGCCGATGCCCGAGGGCGCGGATACCGTGGTTCCGCAGGAAGACACCGAGGTGACGGAGGCCGGCGTGGTGTTCCGCAAACCCGTGCGCGAAGGCGCCTGGGTGCGCCGCCGCGGCTCCGACGTGACGCAGGGCAGCGTCGTGCTTCGCAAGGGCGACCGTCTGACGCCGCCCGCGATCGCCATGGCCGCTTCCATCGGCCGCGCCTATGTCAAGGTCTACCGCCGCCTGCGCGTCGGCATCTTCTTCTCCGGCGACGAACTCGTTCAGCCGGGCACGCCGCTTCCGCCCGGGGGCATCTACAACTCCAACCGCTTCATGATCCGCAGCGTGCTTCAGGAGCTCGGCTGCGAGGCGCTCGACCTCGGCAACGTGCCCGACAGTCTCGACGCCACGATCCGCGCATTTGAAAGCGCCGCCGAAGCCGCCGACGTGATTCTGACGACGGGCGGCATGAGCGTCGGCGAAGAAGACCACATCAAGCCCGCCGTTGAAGCGCTCGGTTCGCTCGACGTCTGGCGCGTAAAACTCAAGCCCGGCAAGCCGCTCGCTTTCGGCGAAGTGCGCGGCGTGCCGTTCTTCGGCTGTCCCGGCAATCCCGTGTCGTGCTTCGTGGTCTTCCTGATGATGGCCCGTCCCTATCTGCTTCGCACCATGGGTCTCACCGACATCGACGTGAAGCCGCTTGCCGTGCGAGCGGACTTCGAGTGGCCCAAGGCCGGCGCACGTCAGGAATTCGTCCGCGTGCGCCGCAACAACCAGGGCGGGCTCGATCTCTACCATACTCAGAATTCCCAGGTGCTTTCCTCGTGCGCCTGGGCGGACGGTCTCGTCGACATTCCCGTCGGCGGCACCGTGAAGAAGGGCGACATGGTGAACTACTATCCCTTCTGTCAGTTTTTTGCCTGACGGACGCTTTTTCTGCTGACTTGACCCGGAGAGAAATCATGAAGATCCGAATTCTGTATTTCGCGCTGCTGCGGGATGCCGTGGGCCGCGAATCGGACGAGCTTGACGTGCCTGCGGAGGTGAATACCGCCGGCGCGCTTCGCGAATGGCTCATTGCGCAGGGCGAACCCTGGGCGACGGCCATGGCCAACCGCCGCCGCATCCGTGCGGCCGTGAATCAGGAAATGGCTGAAGACGATGCCGCCGTGAAGGACGGCGACGAAGTCGCCTTCTTCCCGCCCGTGACCGGAGGCTGAGGGCATGGCCGAAACCTTCATTCGCGTGAGTCCCGAGGACTTCGATCCGGGTGCGGAAACAGAAAAGCTCATCCGCCGCAGTCCCGAGGCGGGCGCCGTCGTGAGCTTCGTCGGCGTCGTGCGCAACCGCAATGACGGCAGCGACGTGACGGCGCTGACGCTCGAGCACTATCCCGCCATGACCGAAAAGGCGCTCCGCGGCATCGTCGAGCGCGCCAGAAGCCGCTGGGAGATCGGCGACGTGACGGTGATTCACCGCGTCGGCCGCATGGCCGTGGGCGAACACATCGTGCTCGTCATCGTGACGTCGGCGCATCGCGGCGAGGCCTTCGATGCCTGCGAGTACATCATGGACTGGCTCAAGACCGAGGCCCCCTTCTGGAAGAAGGAGTCGACGCCCGAAGGCGAACGCTGGGTCGATGCTCGGGAAAGCGACGATCAGGCCAAGGCCCGATGGGAAGAATGATGACGCGCGACGGCCCTCTCTGGCTCGTGGCGCTGTCGGTGGCGTCGGGCGCTTCGCTCGGCGCCCTTTTGCGCTGGGGCCTTTCCTATCTGCTCAACCCGATGTCGGGCTGGATGCCGATGGGCACGTTTGCCGCCAACGTGCTCGGCGGGTTTCTGATCGGCATGGCGCTCGCCTGGACGGCTGCGTCGCCCGGCATTCCGCCTGCGCTGCGGCTTTTTCTCATTACCGGCTTTCTCGGCGGACTCACGACGTTCTCCACGCTCTCGGGCGAGGCCTTCACGCTGATGGCCGCGGGCAGCGCCGGTCTCGGACTTCTTCTCCTGCTTTCCCATGCCGCCGCGGGCCTGACTGCCACCTGGGCGGGCTGGCTTCTCTGGCGTGCCGTTTTCTGAGAGGGTTCATGCAGACCAATGATGCAGAGGCAAGGGCCGCCGACGGGCTCTGCCGCAATTTCCGCAGTTCGGATCTTTATGCCCGGCGCTTCTGGTTTCGGCCGCTTTTCGAACTGGTGCGCCGGGTCGGCTTTCGGCTGCGCTCGACGACGCTCATCGTCTACTTCAACCACTATCTCACGGTCAATTCGCCCGCCACGGCATCGGCCGACGCGCTCGTTCGTCTTCACGCCGCCGTGCCGGCGGCCGACCTTCTGATCGAGGATGAAGGCATGAGCGATCCCGTCGCACCGATGACGCCGGAAGAGTTTGAGAGGCTGGCCGAGGACGGCGGCGCGCTCGAGCCCTTCCTGCACTTTCTCGGTTTGGTGAGCGCGTTCGCTAAAACCTATGAGGTCTTCGAGTCGGCACTCGGCGATCTGCGGGATCCGATGACGGCGGGCTACGTCGCCTGGGCGGAATACGTCTCGCAGGCGACCGAAGCAAGATACTGAACGGGCGGACTCAATCATCATGAAGAAAAGGGGGCTCCGGCATGATGCCGGAGCCCCCTTCAGCTCTATGAGTCAGCGTGCTCAGTGGTTGTTGAAGAGCTTCTGAATCAAACGGCGCAGACCGCGGGCCATCGGCGCATTTTCGACGCCTTCCTCGCGTTCGATTTCGAGGTTGCGTTCAGCGCGGTCCATCGTCCAGTAGCTGGCGTTTTCAATGCCGAGCTTTTCGGGATGGAACACCGGATCGACGCCGGCCTTCATCTGTTCTTCATAGTCGCGCAGGCACTTGAGGGCGGGTTTCTGCAGCCAGAGGATGGCGAAGATGTTCACCCAGGCCATGAGGCCCACGCCGATGTCGCCGAGCGTCCAAGCAAGCGAAGCGCTCTTGATGGCGCCGAAGGCGCAGGAGGACATGACGGCGATGCGAACAAGCGCAATCAGAACCGGCCACTTGAGCGTGCGGTTGATGTAGCGCACGTTCGTTTCGGAGATATAGCCGTAGGCCAGAATCGTCGTGAAGGCGAAGAAGAAGAGGGCGACGGCGACGAAGGGCGAACCGAAGCCCGGCATCACCGATTCAACGGCCATCTGCGTGTAGACGGGACCGGCCTCGATGTTCTGCAGGCCCTGGAAGAGGGACATGCCTTCGGGATTGATCACGTTGTAGCAGCCCGTCGTGAGGATCATGAAGCCCGTGGCGGAGCAGACGAACCACGTGTCGATGTAGACCGAGAAGGCCTGAACGAGACCCTGCTTGGCAGGATGCGACACGGCAGCGGCGGACGAGGCGTGAGGGCCCGTACCCTGACCGGCTTCGTTCGAATAGATGCCGCGCTTGACACCCCAGGAGACCGCCATGCCGATGATGGCGCCGAAGGCGGAGTCCATGCCGAAGGCGGACGAGAAGATCATGCTGACGACGTGCGGGATCTGCTCATAGTTGTAGAAGACGATGATGAGCGAAACGATCACGTAGGCCTGAGCCATGAAGGGCACCACGATCGTCGTGAAGTTGGCGATGCGGTGCAGGCCGCCGAAGAGAATGAAGCAGAGGAGGGTCGTCAGGCAGGCCGCGGTGATGGTGTTCGGGATGCCGAAGGCGTTGTTCACGGCGGCGGCGATGGAGTTCGACTGTACGGATGGGAGCAGCAGGCCGCAGGCGAAGATCGTGATGATCGCGAAGATCCAGCCGAGCAGACGGCTGCCTGCGCCCTTTTCGAGATAGAAGGCCGGACCGCCGGTGTATTCGCCGCGGATCTTTTCCTTGTAGATCTGACCGAGCGTCGATTCGATGAAGGCGCTCGCGGAGCCGAGGAAGGCCACCATCCACATCCAGAAGAGCGCGCCCGGGCCGCCGAAGCAGATGGCGGTGGCCACGCCCGCGATGTTGCCGGTGCCCACGCGGCCGGCCAGCGTCATGGAGAGCGCCTGAAAGGAGCTTACGCCGTGGTCGTCCTCACGGGACTGGAAGAGAAGACGCCACATCTCCCTGATGAGACGCAGCTGAAGAAAGCCCGATCGGACCGAGAAGTAAAGACCGGTGGCCAGACAGAGAAAGACCAGCGCCGGGCTCCATACCAGGTCGTTGATGGCATTGACAATGGATTCCATGGTGCCTCCAGGGAATATCTTCTCCGGCATCGGACGGAACGGTCCGCGCCGGGTGAGGTTGAGAGGGGTATCGGTTTTGTTTTAATGGGGACGAAGCGGCTTGGTTCGGGCAGCCGGAGTCCGATGTGCGGCGGAATCCCGAGCTGGCGGCGGCGAACACAGCCTCTTCACATTCAACATACTCGGCCATAACTTGCTCGGGTATCAGACAAAAGCCCCAGTTTTCTGCATGCGGGCGGAAATAAACGCCGGATTCCTGCCGAGCCGCAAACCGCATCGGCAGGAGTGCTTAAGGAATTACACAGAAGCGACGGTTTTTCCAGGCACTTCGGGACTGAAAAAGTCTGTAGCAATTTCAGGGTTTCGCATCCCTTGAAAAGCGGGCGCGGGCTCCCCATATAGGAAGAGACAGTGATTGAAGGGGCGGCCCGGCCGCCTCAAGAGGAAAAGAACAATGCGTCAGGACAAACTCACAACAAAGTTCCAGGAAGCGCTTGCAGAGGCTCAGTCGCAGGCCCTCGCGCACGACAACCAGTTCATCGAACCGGTTCATCTGCTCGCGGCGGTGCTCGCCGACAGCGAAGGCTCGTCGAAGAGTCTGCTCGAGCGTGCCGGCGTCAGCGCCTCGCAGCTCGCCCGCGAAGCCAATGCGGCCGTTGAACGCCTGCCGAAGGTGTCCGGCACGGGCGGCAATGTCCAGGTGTCCCGCGACCTCATGAATCTTCTGAACCTCACGGAAAAGGAGGCGATGAAGCGCGGCGATGAATTCATTTCGACGGAAATGCTGCTGCTTGCGCTCTGCGACGACAAGAGCGAGGCGGGTCGTCTTGCGAAGAAGGCGGGGCTCGTGCGTTCGGCCATGGAGGCGGCGGTGGCCGCCGTGCGCGGCGGCGACAAGGCCGACAATCCGGATGCCGAAAGCCAGCGCGAAGCGCTCAAGAAGTACACGGTGGATCTCACCGAGCGCGCCCGCGAAGGAAAGCTCGACCCGGTGATCGGACGCGACGATGAAATCCGCCGTACGATGCAGATTCTGCAGCGCCGCAGCAAGAACAATCCCGTGCTGAT